>JANRJB010000104.1:0-18726 GCA_033764265.1 Rhodospirillaceae bacterium
CCGGGCGGAGACCGACATGGCCGATCAGGCGTTGAACCAGGACTACGGCAAGGCCGGCTTCGGCGGCCGGCTCGATTTCGGCCAGCGGCCGTGCCTGCTGCACGTGGATTTCGCGCGCGCCTACATCGACCAGGCGTGCAGCCTGTACGCCGGGGTCGAGGCTTCGGCCGAGGCGGCGCGCGAAGTGCTGGCCGAGGCGCGCAAGGCCGGCATCATGATCGCCCATACCCGGGTCGAGTTCACGCCCGGCGGCGCCGACGGCGGGGTGTTCTTCCGCAAGGTGCCGGCGCTCAAGAATTTCGAGCGCGGCAGCAAGTTCGGCGAATTCGCCGAAGGGCTGGAGCCCTTGCCGCACGAGGTGGTGATCACCAAGCAGTACGCCAGCGCCTTCTTCGGCACCAACCTCGCCTCGACCCTGACCGCAGCCGGCATCGATACCGTCCTGTTGGCCGGGTGGAGCACCTCGGGCTGCATCCGCGCGTCCACGCTCGATGCCTGCCAGTCGGGTTTCGTGCCGATCGTGATTCGCGAGGCGGTCGGCGACCGCCACCAGGGCCCGCATGAAGCGAATTTGTTCGACCTGCAGGCCAAGTACGCCGAGGTGCGCGGCAAGGACGAGGTGATCGCCTATCTGCGCCAGCTGAAACGGGTCAACTGAGGAGGTCCCCATGACCGCCGCCACGCCGCTGCAGGGCCGTCACGATTTCCTGGTCGACAGTTCCCACGACGAATTCGCGCGCCAGAGCTACGTCTCGCGGCTGCGCATGCACATCCTGACCCAGATCGGCGGCGGCATGCGCACCGTGTACGACCGCCGCGTCAAACCGGCCTTCGAGCAGGCCGAGGGCCGCGCGCCGAAGGACGAGCACGAAGTGCGCCGGGCGATGATGAAGGACAACTACGCCCGGGTGTGGTCGACCATGATGCGCACCTGCCAGGAAATGGTGTGGGATTCGGTCATTCCCGCGGTCGAACGGGCGCAGCCGGCATTGAACGAGCGGGTGCGCGGGCTGAACGCGCGGCTGGGGTCGGTCACGCTCGACCCGACGGTCGAACTGCCGCGCTACCTGACCGCCACCGATATCCACCTGATGCCGGGCAACTACACGACCGAGTGGGCCGCGGACGACGCCAGCCAGGGCGCGCTGTATGACCGCGGCCGCTTCGTCTACAACGCCGGAGCGGCGGGACCTTACGCCGACGCGATCCCGCGCACGGTGGCCGCCTACATCCGCCGCAAGTGGCCCGACTTCAAACCGGCCACGGCCTTGGAACTGGGCTGCACCATCGGCAGCTCGACCATTCCGTTCGTCGATGCCTTCCCCGACACCGAGGTGCACGCCGTCGACGTGGCCGCGCCGGTGATCCGCTACGCCCATGCCCGCGCCGAGGCGCTGGGCAAGCGCGTCCACTTCCATCAAATGAACGCCGAGAACCTGAAGTTCCCCGACGCGAGCTTCGATCTGGTTTACTCGATCATCATGTTCCACGAGACCTCGCGCACGGCCTTGCGGCGCATCCTGAAGGAATGCCATCGCGTGCTGCGGCCGGGCGGTCTGATGATCCACATGGAGCTGCCGCCGGTGGCGGACATGGACCCGTTCGAGGCGTTCTACCTGGACTGGGACGCCTACTATAACAACGAGCCCTACTATCAGGCCTATACCGGCGAGGACATCCGCGCCCGGGTGCTGGAAGCGGGCTTCGCCGCCGACAAGTACGTCCAGGTGCTGATCCCCGACATCGACCGGTCGCCCAAGTCGTTCGAGGACGTGGTCGCGGGCGCGGTGATCGAGAAGAAAAGCGTGGCGCGCGTCGGCGAAAGCGCCAAGTGGTTCACCTATGGGGCGTGGAAGTAACCCACCGACCGGCCCGCACGCTTGCCGCACCTGTTCACCACTTGGTTGATCCCGAATTGCCGATTGTGAGCGCGGGCGCGCGCGTGCTGGCTTGGCCGCGGTTGGTTCGGTTTCCGGCACCTTATGGCAGAGACGCGGATCGCGATCATCGGCGCGGGCATCGGCGGGCTGACGTGTGCGCTTGCTTTGCAGCGGCGCGGGTTCAGGCCGATGGTGTTCGAGCAGGCCCCGCAGCTGGGCGAGATCGGCGCCGGCCTGACCATTCCGCCCAACGCCACCCACGGTCTTGAGGATGTCGGCCTGGGCGACGGGCTGGCCCGCCTGGCGTCGCGGCCCTACCGCCAGGGCGTGATTCATTACCGCACCGGCGACGTGCTGGTGGATCAGGTGCGCGGCGATCAGCCGATGCAGGCCTACGGCGCGCACTATTATCAGATTCACCGCGCCGATCTGCACGGCCTGCTGGCCGCGGCGGTGGCGGCCAACGACGGCGCGGCCGTGCACCTGAGCCATGCCTTCGCCGGCCTGGACCACGCGGACTCGAGCGTGACCGTGCGGTTCGCCAACGGACGCAGCGTGACCGCCGACGCGGTCATCGGCGCGGACGGCATCAAATCCGAAGTGCGCGCCGCGCTGTGGGGCCGCGTGCCGCCGCGCTTTACCGGCAACGTCGCCTGGCGCGGCCTGGTGCCGGTGGACCGGCTGCCGCCGGGACTGAAGATCGACCCGCCGTCGGGCGCCATCGTCGGCAACCGGCATTCCATGGCGCGCTACCTGATTCGCGACGGAACACTGGTCAACTACGCCGCCTTCGCCGCCAAGTCGGGCTGGGAGGAGGAAGGCTGGTCGGTGCGCTCCGAGGTGTCGGAGCTGCTGGACGAGTTCCACGACTGGCACGCTTCGATCCGCGACGTGCTGGCCGCCACGCCGCCCGAGCTGTGCTTCAAGTGGGCGCTGCACGACCGCGATCCGTTGCCGCGGTGGAGCCGGGGCCGCGTCACATTGCTGGGCGATGCGGCCCACCCGATGCTGCCGTTCCTGGGCATGGGCGCGGCCATGGGCATCGAGGACGGCGTGGTGCTGGCCCGCTGCTTCGCCGCCGGGGGCAGCGTCGGCGACATCTTCGCGCGCTACGAGGCGGCGCGCCGGCCGCGCGCCGACTTCGTGCTGCTCGCCAGTCGCGCCGCCCAGGACCGGCTAATGGGCAACAAGGCCGACGGCTACACCCAGGCCACCCATCGCAACGAGGAGGCCATGGGCCTGTTCGCCTACAACCCGGCAACGGCGGCGATTTAGCGGCCTTTTTGACGCACGGCGCGGGGTCGGCTAAATTCTGGCCAGTCTGGCCAGAATTGGAACACGCCCATGAAAACCAAGCGCAAGGCCAAGCGGTCTGCGCCCCGGGCGCGCGTCGCGCGCAAACCCGCGGCGCGTGGCGCGGTGTGGGCATTGCAGGACGCCAAGAACAATTTCAGCGAGGTGGTCCGCCGCGCCGAGGCCGAGGGGCCGCAGGTCATCACCCGGCATGGGCGCGACGCGGCCGTTGTCATTTCGCCTGAACAGTTCCAACCGCGCGCGGCCCCTGCGAAATCTTTGCTCGAGGCGCTGCGCGATTCCCCGCTCGCGGAATTTCTGGAGGAGAATCCGGATATCTTTGACGATATTCGTGATCGCTCGGACACCGGCCGCGACATCAAGCTGGGCGATTGATGTGGCTGATCGATACCAATGTCGTGTCTGAATTGACGCGAGCGCGGCCTTATCAGCCCGTCGTGGACTGGCTGAAGGAGCAAGACCCCAGCAAGATTTGCACCAGTGTCATCGTGATTGGTGAAATCAGGAAAGGCATTGCTCAGCTGCCGGTCAGCGACCTTCGCCGCGAACGACTGGAACGCTGGCTGAAGGGACTCATCGATGAACATTTCGCTGGCCGCCTGAGACCAGTCGACCTGGATATCGCCCTGCGCTGGGGTTCGCTGGTTGGAGCTGCACGCCAGAAGGGGATCGCCGTTCCCGTCGCCGACGGCTTGATCGCCGCGACGGCATTGGTCTACGGCGATACGATCGTGACGCGGGACGAGAAAGAATTCACAAGGTTGGGCGTTTCCGTCGTCAACCCATGGATGGCGCAGCGCTAAGCGGGCTTTTCACGGATGTGGATGGCTTCGCGCGGCCGGGCCCGCGGCGGCCTTGCCGCAGGGCGCGTTCTGATTTAAGTGGCGGTTGACTGCACCGTGCCGACGGCACGCGCGCGCGGGAGACGGCGATGTCCGAACCGATCAAGATCAGGCCGGTGGCGCGCGGCAAGCGGCCGCATTTCTTCGACGACCCGGCCATCGACCAGCTGATGGCGATCGTGATGGCGATGTCGGCCGAGATGTCGGTGCTGTGGGACCGGGTCGACACCATGGAGCGGCTGTTGGACGAAAAAGGCACGCTGAGCCGGGCCGACGTGGAAGCCTACCGGCCCGACCAGGCGGTGCATGACGAGCGCACCGCCCGGCGCAACGGCTACATCGACCGCATCTTCCGTATCATCCGCGAGGAGCGCGAGTCGCTGGTGCCGCACGAGAAGATGGACGAGTACCGCAAGATCATGGACGACGTGTCCAAGACCTAGTCGCGTTCACAATCCGAGGACCCCATGGCCGAACCCCAGATCAAGCTGCCGCGCCAGTCGAAAGGCAAGCGGCCCTATTTCTTCGACGACCCCGCCATCGACCAGATGATGACCTTCATCATCGAGCTGACCGCCGAGGTGTCGGTGGTCTACGACCGGCTCGACACGGTCGAGCGCCTGCTGGCGACCAAGGGCACGGTCAGCCGCGAGGAGATCGAGTCGTACCGCGCCCCCGACGCGGTCGAAGCCGAACGCATGGCCCGGCGCGATGCCTACCTGAAGCGGGTGTTCCGCATGCATCCGCCGCAGGCGACGTACGCCAAGGGCAAAATCGCCGCGCCGGCCAAATCCGCGCCGGCCAAGACGGCCACCGCCTCGGCCCCGGCGAAAAAGCCCGCCGCCAAGAAACCCGTCAAGAAACCTTCCAAGTCCGGCCCCACGAAAAGTTCCAGCAAGAAGGCCGGGCGCCGCAGCCGCACATGAGTTCGGTCGAGCCTCTCGTCGCGCACATCGCGCGCACGACGTTCGACGACTTGCCGGCCGCGGCGGTGACCGCGGCGAAGATTTTCGTGCTCGACACCTTCTCCTGCGCCATGGCCGGGTCGACCGGGCCCAGCACGGCCGAGGCGCTGGCGGCCGCGCAGGCGTGGGGCCGGGGCGACGACGCCACCGTGTGGGCGCACGGCGTCAAGCTGCCCGGGCCCAGCGCCGCGCTGATCAACGCCTACCAGATCCACTGCCTGGAGTTCGACTGCGTCCACGAGGGCAGCGTCATCCACCCGATGTCGTCGTTGATGTCGGCGCTGCTGGCCGAGGCCGAACGCCAGACCCGCGCCACGGGACGGCGGTTTTCGGGCCGGGAGATGATCGCGGCCATCGTGCTGGGCATCGACGTCGCCTGCTCGATCGGGGTGTGTTCCAAGGCGCCGATGCGGTTTTTCCGGCCGGCGGCCATCGGCGGCTTCGGCGCGGCGACGGCCTGCGCCAAGCTGCGCGGCTTCGACAAAGCGCAGATCTGGAACACGCTGGGCATCATGTACGGTCAGACCTCGGGCACCATGCAGGCCCACGTCGAGGGCTCGAAGCTGCTCGGCCTGCAGGTCGGGTTCGCCGCCCGGGGCGCGCTGGTGGCGTGCGATCTGGCCGCGGCCGGCATCGAGGGCCCCAAGGACGTCATCTCGGGCCAGTGGGGCTACCTGCCGCTGTTCGAGGGCGATTACGACCTTCAGCCGGCGTGGTCGCAGTTCGGCAAGGTTTGGCGGGTGTGCGAGGTCGGCCACAAGCCGTTCCCGTCCGGGCGGCTGACCCACTACGCGGTGGATGCCCTGCAGCGCATGCGGGCCGCGCATCGCTTTACCGCCGAACAGGTTGCGGCGATCGAGATCGTCTGCCCGCCCCTGCCCCATCGTCTGGTCGGCCGGCCCGACCGCGCCGACGCCACGCCCAACTACGCCAAGCTGTGCCTGGGCTATGTCTGCGCGCGCGCGCTGATCCGGGGCACCGTCGATCCGTCCGACTTCACCGAGGACGCGCTGCGCGACGCGACCACCCATGCGCTGGCAGGCAAGGTGCGGGTGATCCTGGACGGCAACCCCGACCTCAACGCCTTCGGGCCGCAGACCATCACCGTGACGCTGATCGACGGGCAACGGCACCGGCTGACAATCGACAAGGCGATCGGCGACCCGCTCAACCCGTTGCCGCGCGACCGGCAGATCGAGAAATTCTGGCGCTGCTGGGACCTGGCCGCCCGCCCGCTGCCGCGCGACCGGGGCGAACGGCTGATCGCCGCGATCGACCGGCTTGAAACCGTGGCCGACGTGACAGATTTAGTGCATCTGGTCAGCCCGCCCGGCGCCGGCGCTTGACGCCGGTCAAAGTCGGCGGACGGCGTAGGGTATTGGGTGAGGCGCGGCGACCGACAGGCGATCAGCGATCATGGCCCCCTGGTTTGCCGCGGCGAACTTGGGGCATGAGCGGGCGTCGGTCTAACATCGGCGCAACTTGGAACCGGAGGCAGCGATGATCCCGCAGGTCGAGCACGGCATGTTTCCCAAGGCGATCCACGACGAGGAAGCGCGCCAGGACTTCGTCAACGACTTCCGCGTGCACCTGGCCGCCAAGGTGTTTCCCGGCAATTTCCCGGCCTACTTCAACCGCGTGCTGCCGGGCTTCATCAAGCAGAACGGCCGCGAGCCGAAGGACCGCCACGAGGTTCGCAAGGTGATGACCCAGGATCCGTTCTACCAGCTGTGGAGCGCCATGCAGCGCACCAGCCAGGAAATGATCTGGGATTCGGCGATCGACCCGGTCGAGCGGCAATTGCCGGACCTGATCGCCAAGGCCAAGGGCCTGAAGGGCAAGGGCTCGCTGACGCTCGACCCCGGCCTCGAGATTCCGCGCTATCACACCGCCGCCGACATCCACCTGCAACCGGGCGCCTATCACACCGACCTGGGCCCCGACGACCTGTCGGCCGGGGCGGTCTACGACCGCGGCACCTACATCTATTCGATGGGCGGTCTGGGCCCGCACAACGACGGCCTGGGCCGGATCCTGCACAAGTTCTTCCGCAAGCAGTATCCCGACCGGAAGATCGCCCGCGTGCTCGACCTGGGTTGCACCATTGGCGGCTCAGTCAGCTTCTGGTCGCTGCAGGAACCGGGCACCGAGTTCCACGCCGTCGACGTGGCCGCGCCGTGCCTGCGTTACGGCCACGCCCGCGCCAAGGCGATCGGCGCGGCGGTTCACTTCAGCCAGCAGAACGCCGAGAAGACCAATTTCCCCGACGCGAGCTTCGACCTGGTCACCTCGCACATCCTGCTGCACGAGACCTCGCGGCCGGCGATCCACAACATCTTCAAGGAATGCCATCGCCTGCTGAAGCCGGGCGGCGTCACCATGCACCTCGACCTGCCCCAGGCCGCCGGCCAGTCGCCGCTGGAGGGCTTTTTGTGGGAGTGGGAGATTTACAACAACAACGAGCACTTCTACGGCCAGCTGCGCGACCTCGACGTCGCCGAGGTCGCCGCCAAGGCCGGCTTCGACAGGGCCAAGTTCAAGATTCACCAGGTGTCCAGCACCTGGGAAGACGGCCAGACGCCGTATTCGGAAGGCAACTTCACGTTCCCGGTTTACGTGGCTGAAAAGTAAGTCCGAGAACAAAACATCGCAGGGAGGGACGTCACGATGGCCGAGGCCGCGAAGAAGCCGGTGAAACTGCCGCGCACCGCCAAGGGCAAGAAGCCGGTCTATTTCGATTCCACCACCGACAAGCTGCTGTCGATGGTGCTGACGCTGATGGGCGAACTGTCAGTCGTGCGCGACCGGCTCGATACCGTCGAGCGGCTGGCCGAGAAGGCCAAGGTGTTCAAGGTCGAGGACATCGAGACCTACGACATTCCCGAAGAGGTCAACAAGATCCGCATGGAACGCCGCGCCGCCTATATCGCGCGCGTGCTGAAGTGCGTGCAGGACGAACTCGACGCGCTGCAGCAGCAGGGCGAAACCACCAACGTCGAACTGCCGAAGTAGGCGCGGCTTGCACCGCCGGCGCGAACGCGCTTGCGCCGACTTTTGACATTTGGCATTATTTCTGCGCCACGTGTCACAGAGGATCGAATGGCCAACCGACCGGTCGCACCCGAACCGCGCCAGGCCGAACCACCGTGGATCGGCCGCGCCATCGCGCTGCTGGGCGGTCCGGGCGTGGTGAAGCCACGGGCGGCAACGCCGCTCGGGCTGCATGCCGTATTGGCCGCCGGGCTGCCTGGGGCCGCCCTGGTCCACTTGAGGGGCAACCTGATCAGGATCGCGCCGGAGACCGCGTTCGCGCGCGCGATCGGCGTCAGTACCCGCACGTTCCACCGCCAAAGGCAGGCGCCGCGCAAGCGCATGAGCGCCGAACAAAGCGGGCGGACCTGGAAGTTCGCGGAAATCCTGTCGCGCGCGACCGAGGTGTTCGGCTCGCAGGAGGCCGCCGAGGAGTGGCTTGAGCGCGCCGCGATCGGGCTCGACCAGCAGCGACCCATCGACCTGTTGTCGACGCCGCCCGGCACGCGTCTGGTCGAAGACCTGCTGGAGCGCATGGCCTACGGGGTTTATGCGTGACGCCGCTTCCGCCGCCGCTGGGGTCCGGCGCGTGGTGGGCCTGGCGCATCGATCCTCGCCCGCTGGCCGGCACCTGGGACAGCGGCGAAGGCGCCTATCGCGTCGGCGGACGATGGAACAGCCGCGGCGTGCGGGCGGTGTACTGCTCGCTGGACCCGGCCACGGCGATCCTTGAGGTCGCCGTTCACAAGGGGTTCCGCGCGCTCGACACGGTGCCTCATGTGTTGACGGCCCTGCGCATCCTCAACCCCGCCGACGTTTTCGTCGTCGATGCGGCGGCGATTCCCGATCCGCAGTGGCTTCGCCCCGGGCTGCCGACCGACCAACAGCAGCGATATGGCGATGCGTTGCTGGGCCGGCATTCCATGGTGCTGATCCCCAGCGTCGTCTCGCGGCACAGCTGGAACGCGATTTTCGAGCGCGGGGCCGGCGCCGGCGCTTACGCCCTGGTGTCGCAGGAAGAGTTTGTGCTCGATCCGCGACTGCACGTGCGCTGAGTGACCCGCGCGCCGCCGCTTACGCCGGCGCGAACGGCACGATGCGCGGCGGGGCGTCGAGCCTCGAGACGAGCAGGTGCCCGGTGTCGACCGCGGTCCAGCTGCCCTCGTCGGCGTCGAGCGGCTCGGACACCACCATCAACCGCTCGCCGTCGCGCGCCCCGCTGTCACGGGCGCCGCTGTCACGGGCCCCGCTGTCACGGGCAAAGTACAGCGACGGCGGCTCGGGGTCGGAGGCGTAGCGCAGCGCGTAGATGGTGCGCCCGTCGCTGAGCGCCGCGGTCATGCGAAACGGCTCGTCGGTGCCGGCGCGCGCCATCTCGTCCAGCACCAGGCGCACGGCCCGCGCCAGCGCCCGCGGCGGGTCGTGGTCCAGCCCCTGGCCGAACAGCAGGTAGAAGAACGCCTCGGAATCGGTGGTGCCGACGCGGGCGTTGTAGACGTCGTCGGGGATGGCCGCGTCGAGGCGCCGGCGCACCTTTTCGTAGCCGCCGATCTGGCCGTTGTGCATGAAGATCCAGCGGCCATGCGCGAACGGGTGGCAGTTGGCGATCGACGCCGCGGTGCCGGTCGAGGCGCGCACGTGGGCGAAGAACAGCCGCGAGCGGATCTGATGGGCCAGGCTGCGCAGGTTGGGATCGTTCCAGGCCGGCCGCGTTTCGCGGTACAGACCGGGCAAATCGCGCTCGCCGTACCAGCCGATGCCCGAGCCGTCGCCGTTGGTCGGCACCCGCGCCCGGCGCGCCGACAGGCTTTGACGCACCAGCGAATTCTCCGGCTCGTAGATCAGCTTCTCCAGGTAGATCGGCGGTCCGGCGTAGGTGATCCAGCGGCACATGCGGCGCGCCCCCTGCCCGTCAGGCCCGCCAGAAGTGGCGGGTAAACAGCACCAAAATGGTGAACAGCTCGAGCCGGCCCAGGATCATGGCGAAGGCGAACAGCCACTTGGCCGTCTCCGAAACCGACTGATAGTTGCCGACCGGCCCCAGGATCGGCCCGAGGCCCGGGCCAGCGTTCGACAGGCTGGCGGCCACGCCGGAGAAACTGGAGACCAGGTCGAGGCCGGTGGCCGACACCATCAGCGACAGCACCACCAGGCTGGTGAGGTAGGTGAACACGAACACCAGCACCGAATTGACCACCTCGGGCGTGATCGGCAGCTCGTTGTAGCGCTGATGGAACACGCCGTGGGGCGTGACGATGCTGTGCATGTGCTTGCGCGCCTGGCCCCAGATCACCAGAAAGCGCAGCATCTTTATGCCGCCCGAGGTCGAGCCGGTGCAGCCGCCGACCGACAGCAGCACGGCGAACACCGCCACCGGATAGGCGCCCCACTGGGTGTAGTCGGCGGTGGCGAAGCCGGTGGTTGTGACGATGGAAACGATGTTGAAGGCGGATTGGCGGAACGCCTCCCACACCGCGAAGTCGCGGTCGGCGACCAGCCACGCGGTGGTGGTGAGGATGAAGAACGCCAGCGTCGCCATCAGGAAACGCACCTGCTGATCCTGCACCAGCGCGCGCCAGCTGCCCTTGACCATGCGCAAGTACAGGCCGAACGGCAGCGCGCCCAGGATCATGAACAGCACCGCGTTCCACAGCACGATCTCGCCCGGCCAGTTGGCCAGCGACTTGTCGGAGGTGGAAAACCCGCCGGTCGACACGGTGGCCATGGCGTGGGTGACCGCGTCGAACCAGTCCATGCCGCCGATGCTGTAGCCGGCGGTGCAAAGCGCCAGCAAAACCAGATAGACGATGCCGGTCACGACGGTGATCTGGCGGGCGCGCGGCAGCACCTTGTCCATGGTGTCGGAGGATTCGGTCTTCATCAGCTGCATGCCGCCGATGCCCAGAAACGGCAGGATGGCGATGGCCATGACGATGATGCCGTAGCCGCCGATCAGGTGCAGCAGCGCCCGCCACAACAGGATGCCCGGCGCCATGGTGTCCAGGCCCGACATCACCGACGAACCGGTGGTGGTGAGCCCCGAGGCCGCCTCGAAGAAACTGCCGCCCAGGCTGAGTTCGATGTCGGCGAAGCGGAACGGCAGCGCCGAGAACACCGTCACCAGCACCCAGGCCGAGGCGGTGAGAATGAAACCCTGCTTGAGCGTCAGCCCGACGCGCGGCCGCGGATTGGACAGCACCAGCGCCATGCCGAAAAACCCGGTGGCCGCCGCCGAGGCCCAGAACGCCAGCCAGTCCGGGTGGCCCGACAACAGATCGGCGACCGACGGAATCAGCATGGCGATGGCCAAGCCCGTCAGCAGCAGTCCGTTGATGTGCAGAATGGGCCTGAGGTCAGGCATGAACGGCGGGCGCGGTGAGCTGCTCCTGGAACGGCGGTGTCATAGCATGACCTTTCGCAAAAGTCCGCCGGCAAAGGCCGTTCGCATCGGTATGCGGCCGCCGCCGGGCGGCAACTTGCCGGGGCGGCGCGAGGCGGCTATACGGGCCGCCCGAACGATGTCGCGCTGAATCCGCCCCCGCCCGCACCCCCGACCGCACCCCCGACCGCACCCCCGACCGCCCCCGCCGACCACCATGGCCGAGACGCCCGAAACCCGCGCCGCCTACCGGCACTTCCTGCGCATCCCCACGCGCTGGCGCGACAACGACGTCTACCAGCACGTCAACAACACCGAGTACTATTCGTACTTCGACACCGTCATCAACGAATACCTGATCCGCGCCGGCGGCCTGGACTACACGCACGGCGAGGTGGTCGGCCTGGCGATCGAGACCCAGTGCAAGTTCCACAAGCCGATCAAGTTCCCGCAAGTGGTGGACGCCGGCCTGCGCGTGGGCAAGCTGGGCAATTCGTCGGTGCGCTACGAGGTCGGCATCTTCATCGCGGGCGACGACGCCTGCGCCGCCCACGGGCACTTCGTGCACGTGTTCGTGCGCCGGCCCGAGAACCGCCCGACGCCGATCCCGCCCGCGCTGCGCGCGGCGATGGAAAAACTGCTGGTCGGCTGAACCGAAGGGAACCCGCACATGAACCCGCACCGCAAGAAGCTGCGCGACCTGATGGCCCGGCCCGGCATGATCGTCGCGCCCGGCGGCGGCACGCCGCTCGACATCCGCCTGGCCGAGCAGGCCGGCTTCGAGGTCGCCTACATGACCGGCTACGGCAACGCGTGCGTTCGGTATGGGGTGCCCGACGTGGGCCTGATCGGCTACGGCGAACTGGAAGACACCGTGCGCGCCATGCGCATGGTCAGCGACATCCCCCTCATCGTCGACTGCGACACCGGCTACGGCGACATCGCCAACGTCAAGCGCACCGTGCAGGGCATGGAAGCCCTGGGCGCGGCCGGCGTGCAGATCGAAGACCAGGTGTGGCCCAAGAAGTGCGGCCACATGGACGGCAAGTTCGTCGAGCCGCGCGACGTGGCGGTGCGCAAGGTCAAGGCCGCGGTCGCCGCCCGCCAGGACCCCGACCTGGTGATCATCGCCCGCACCGACGCGCGCGGGCCGCACGGCATGGAGGAAGCCATGATCCGTGCGCGCGCCTTCATGGACGCCGGCGCCGACATGATCTTCTTCGACGGCCCGCAGTCGATTGAGGAACTGCACCAGATCTGCGATGCCGGGATCGGCCCGCAGATGGCCAACATGTCGGAAACCGGCCTGACGCCGATCCTGTCGGCCAAGGAACTGGAGGCGATCGGCTTCAAGCTGACCATCTGGCCGTCGACCACCTCGCGCATCGCCGTGCGCCAGGTGTCGGAATTCCTCAAGCACCTGAAGGCGACCGGGGACTCGCGCCCGTGGCTCGACCGCATGGCCTCGCTGGCCGAGACCAACGCCAAGCTGGGCCTGGGCGACGTGAAGGCGTTCGAGAAAGCCATCACGGGATGACCGCCCGACAATGGTCGCCGAGCATCTGAAAACCTACACGGGCGCCTGCCACTGCGGCGCGGTGCGCTTCGCGGTCGAGGCGCCGGCGCGTGTGACGGTGCAGGACTGCAATTGCTCGATGTGCGCCAAGACCGGCTACCTGCACCTGATCGTGCCGGGCGACCGCTTCCGCCTTTTGGCCGGCGCGGACATGCTGACCGAGTACCGCTTCAACACCGGCACCGCCCGGCACCTGTTCTGCAAGGTGTGCGGCATCAAGACGTTTTATGTGCCGCGCTCGAACCCCGACGGCTATAGCGTCAACCTGCGCTGCCTGGACCGCGACCGCTTCGAGGCCGTGACCGTCGAGCCCTTCGACGGCCGCAACTGGGAGGCGCACGGCGCGGCGCTCGCCCACCTCAGCCGGCCGGACTGAACCTGCCAGATTGAACCGGCCCGGATGTCCGCGCGAAGCGGGGACATTCCTGGAACGGATCGCCCCGATGCCGTTGAACCATGCGCTGCGCCTGCAGCAAATCAGGCCGGCCGCGTTCCAAGCAGGTTGGACGTCCCGATCCAGGCGCGCGGCCCGTTGCGGTCAACCTCGAACCCGGCGTCTTCCATCGCGGCGCCAAGGTCGAGATTGGCGTATTCGTACCACCACACCTCGTTGTTCCAACGGTAATCCCACCAGTGGCGCAGTTTTTGAGCCGCATTTTTGGTCGGCGGTATCGAGCCGGTGTAATAGTCGATCGGGTAAAACACACCTCCCGGACGCAACACGCGGTGGGCCTCGCGCACCACTTGGCGCGAAATCTCGGCCGGCATCTCGTGAAACAGAATGTACGACGTGACGATATCGAAATGCTGATCCGGGAATTTCGTGTCCTCGGCAAGCCGTTGCGCAAAATTGACATCCACGCCCAAATCGACCGCTCGCATGTGAGCGTAGCGAACCAACGGTCCGCCGACATCGATGCCCCAAACCTCGGCGTCCGGGTACTTCCGCTTCAGGGCCACGGTCAATTTTCCGACGCTGCATCCCAGATCAAGAATCCGTAAGACCTTGCCGTCCCGGGGCCGCGGCACCGCATCGGCGAAGCCGGCTTGAATTTCGTCCTGGTCGTTGCGGCCACCATTAAAATTGTTGCCGCCGTAATGATAGATGTGGCCGGCAAACGGATCGCCGACATAGCCGCCCGGCATGATGTGGATTTCATGTCTGGCGTGGTCGGGGATCATCATGTCGGGGTTGAGTTCCAGGGTCCCCGGGCCGATGTTGTCCGTGGCTTCCATTTCGGACAGATACGCATCGGACTTGCTGTGAAATTCGTCGGCAATGCTCGACCAGGTCAATTGCTGACAGGTCAGCCAGGTTTGGATGGCCACCGCGACCATCGGGTCGTTGCTGGTCGCGGCCAAGACTTGATCCAAGGGCGGGTCACCGTCGGGATCAAGTCCACGCTCGCGACAGAGTTTGTCGGCTTGAGCCCTCGCCCCACGATAAAGAACCCGCTGGTTCCATGTCCGAAACTCGGTCAGGAAACCCTGGCGGCTTTCGAGATCGAGCGTCGGCAAGCGTTCAAGCCGTCCGATTGTTCCACGCGGGTCGATGTCTCCGCTGAAGCCCGGCTTCGCCGCGTGCGCGGATCGTGGCCGCGCCGCGGCCGATAGTCCGATTGCGCCGGCCAGCCCTGACAATGTCTGCATGAGCGTTCTTCGTTTCATGTTCTGGCTCCGTAAAGTGGGCGAAGTCAAAATCGGAAATGGCCGATCAGCACCGAGGGTACAGGAGGCGGTTCGCCGCCGACGCATGCATAATATTCATGTATGCGCTCGCGGGATTCATCCCGCACGAATTGCGGCGCTTCGTCGTCGCGCCGTTCGATGGCCGCGCCTGGGCGGCGCACGGCGCGGCGCTGGCCCGCCTCAGCCGGCCAGACTGAACCGGCCAGACTGAACCGGCCCGGATTTCCGCGAGAACTGGGGGCTTTCATAGGGCGGACGGCGGCCCCGGCGCGCCGGCCCGCACGTCCCTTCCCGCTCCCGTTTCGCCCGGCCTTGGGGCAAGATGGCTGGCCCATACCCGGATTCCCCCACATGCCCGACGGCCACGCCGCGCCGCCCGCCACCGCAGCCGACCTGATCGCCCGCGCCGCCCGCCTTGGCCCGGCGCTGGCGGCCGGCCGCGCCGAAGCCCTGGAACGGCGGCGCCTGCCCGATGCCACCATCGCCGCGCTGGTGGACGCCGGCATGTTCAAGCTGCTGCAGCCGGCCCGCCTGGGCGGGCTCGAGCTGCCCTACGGCGCGCAGGTGGCGGTGTCGGCGGAACTGGCGCGCCACTGCGGCGCGGCCGGCTGGCTGGCCTCGGTCGTCGCCACGCACCACTGGATGCTGGCCAAGTTCGACGCCCGCGCCCAGGACGAGGTGTGGGGAAAGGACCCCGACACCATCGTCTGCTCGGCGTTCGGTTTCGCCGAGGCCAAGGTGAGCGCGGTCGACGGCGGCTGGCGCGCGCGCGGGCGCTGGACTTACGCGAGCGGATCGCACGCCGCCGGCTGGGCGATGATCGGCCTGCCGATCGAACAGCCGGGCAAGCCGCCGGCGCGCTCCTTCGCCCTGGTACCGCGCGCCGATTTTCAGGTGCTCGACAACTGGCACGCGGCCGGGCTGCGCGGCTCGGGCAGCAACGACATCGTGCTCGAGGACGCCTTCATCCCCGCCCACCGCACGGTCGGCTTCGACGTGATCGACCGCATCGACAGCCCCGGCACCGCGGTCAACACCGGGGCCACGTACCGCCTGCCGACCTTCAACGTGTTCAACCTGACCGGCGTCGGGCCGGCGCTGGGCCTGGCGCAAGGGGCGCTGGACGCCTTCGCCGGCGCCATGAAACAGCGCCGCAACGTGTTCGGCTCGAAGGTGCCGGAACTGCAGAACATCCAGATCCGCGTGTCGGAAGCCTCGGCCGAGATCGACGCGGGTCGCACCATCGCGCAGTCCCACGTGGCGATGCTTCAAGACATGGCCGCGCGCGGCGCGGGCTGCGAACGCGGCGACCTGTTGCGCCTGCAGCGCGACTGCGCGTACGTCGGCAAGCTGTGCCTGGCCGCCGTCAACCGCCTGCTTGACGCGCAGGGCGCGGGCGGACTGGGCGACACCAACCCGGTCAACCTGGCGATCGCCGATCTGCGCGGCGTGACCGCGCACCTGACCATGGGCTGGGACGCCAACTGCGTGCCGTACGGAAAATATCTGTTGGGCGTGGAACACCACGGGATCATCTGAGCCCTCGTTCGATTCAATTGTTCGCTGCGAAGGAAAAGCATCATGTCTGTTGCCGTTGCCGAGAAAAGCCCCGCCGTCACCGCCGCCGACCTGGTCAAGCGCGCCGCCGCGCTGGCGCCCAAGCTGCGCGAGCGCATCGGCCAGGGCGCCGAGCTGCGCCGGGTGCCGGAAGCGACCATGGCCGACCTGGTCGACAGCCGAATCCTGCGCGCCTGCATGCCGGCGCGCTTCGGCGGCTACGAGCTGCCGTTCGGCGCGCATACCGACGTGGCGATGGAGCTGGCGCGCCACTGCGGCTCGACCGGCTGGGTGGCCGGCATCATCGGCAGCCACAACTGGTGGCTGGGCAAGTATCACCCCGACGCCCAGCGCGAGGTGTGGGAGGGCGCGCCCGACGCCCTGGTCGGCGCCGCGTTCGCGTCCAAGCCCGGCACCAAGGCGGTCAAGGACGGCAGCGATTACATACTCTCCGGCGAATGGATGTGGTGCTCGGGCATCGACAACTGCGACTGGACCTCGCTGATGACGCCCGTGCCGCAACCCTCGGGCCCGCCCGACCTGGTGATGGTGCTGCTGAAGAAGGGCGAGTTCGCCGTCCGCGACGTGTGGAACTCGCCCGGCATGCGCGCGACCGGCTCCAACAACGTGGTGGTCGAGAATTTCCGCGTGCCGGCGCACCGCGTCACCCGCATCCACGAACTCAACAGCCCCGCCTCGCCCGGCCAGACGCTCAACACCGGCTGGACCTTCAGGCTGCCGATGCTGGACGTTTTCGGCTATTCGGTGGCGGGCCCGACGCTGGGCTGCGCGCAGGGCACCTACGCGGCGTTCATCGCGTCGATGACCGGCCGCACCGGGCTTGACGCCAGCAAGGTCACCGACCATGCCACCTTGCAGATGCGCGTGGCCGAGGCGGCCGCCGAGATCGACGCCGCGCTCGCGCTTTATCGCGGCGACATCGCGGCGATGAACGAGGTCGCCAAGTCGGGCGGCGCGCTCAGCCCGCTCGACATCGCCCGCATCAAGCGCAACTGCGCCTACGTCGCCACGCTGGCCAAGCGCGCGGCGATGCGGCTGGTGGAGGCCACCGGCGCCGGCGGCCTGATGGACGGCAGCCCGGTCTATCGCGCCTTCGCCGACACCCTGGCCGCGGCCGGACACCGGGCGCTGAACTGGGACGTCAACGGCACCAACTTCGGCAAGCTGCAGTTCGGCCCGGGCGAAGGCCCCGACGCCGAATTGAAGCGCCGCCAGGCCGCCGCGGCGGCGGCCTTGAAGCAGTAACGGGCGACAGAGCAGCGCACGCAGCGGGAGATACCATGGCGCCGGACAGCGAAACACTGGTCAACGAGATCACCGGCGCGGAACTGGTCGGCCGCATCACCGCGCTGGGCCCCAAGCTCGCCGAGCGCCGCCTGAAGGCCGCCCAGGACCGGCGCGTGTCGGAAGAGACCATCGCCGAGCTGATCGACGCGCAGGTGTTCCGCGCCTGCCAGCCGCGCCGCCACGGCGGCTTCGAGCTGCCGTTTGGCACCCACACCGACATCGCCATCGAGATCGCGCGCTTCTGCGGCTCGACCGGCTGGGTGGCGGGCATCATCGGTTCGCACAGCTGGTGGATCGGCAAGTGCCATCCCGACGCGCAGGAGGAAATCTACGGCGACGACCAGGACGCGCTGATCGGCGGCGCCTTCAACTCGACCCGCGCGACCGCGGAAAAGGTCAGCGGCGGCTACCGGATTTCCGGCGAGTGGGTGTTCGCGAGCGGCGTCGACAACTGCCCGTGGGCGGCGGTGGCCGCCGGCGTGCCGCGCGAGAACGCGCCCCCCGACTTCACCATGTTCCTGCTGCCGCGCGCCGACTACGAGATCCGCGACGTGTGGCACACGCCCGGCCTGCGCGGCACCGGCAGCAACACCATCGTCACCCAGGACCGCTTCGTGCCCGAGCACCGCGCGGTCAGCTTCGCCAACCTGTCGCAGCGCCGGTCGATCGGGCAGAGCGTCAACGACGGCTGGACCTACCGGCTGCCGATGACCGGCGTGGTGCACTATTCGGTGGCCGGGCCGGTGATCGGCATGGCGCGCGGCGCGCTCGAGGGCTTCGTCGCGCACGTCAAGGGCCGCGACACGCTGATCGAACGCAAGAAACTGCAGGGGCTGATGAACATCCAGCTGCGCGCCGCCGAGGCCTCGGCCGAGGTCTTCGCCGCGCAGAGCATCTACGACGCCGACCTGGCGATGATGCGCGAGGCCGCGCGCGCCGACCGCGACCTGACCAAAGAGGAATTCTGGCGCATCAAGCGCAACTGCGGCTACATCGGCACGCTGTGCAAGCAGGCGACGCGCCGGCTGGCCGAGGCTTTGGGCGGATCGGGCCTGCGCGAGGACCATCGCGTGCACATGGCCGCCGCCGACACCATGGCCGCCAGCGCACACATGGCGGTGTCGTGGGACATGGGCGGCATTCCCTACGGCAAGCTGCTCCTGGGCCTGGACCCGATGGCGCCGGC
>JANRJB010000107.1:0-6702 GCA_033764265.1 Rhodospirillaceae bacterium
CCGCCAAGTATTCGCGGCTACCGGGCCAGAAAGCCCTTCACCGCCTCGACCGCGTCCTTCAGGCCCAGGCGCTCGAACGGCGCGTCGGCGGGGAACGCGCCCTTCAGCCGGCTCGGCATCATCGGGTCGAGCAGCACGAACACGCCGCGGTCGGTGGCGCGCCTAATCAGGCGGCCGAACGCCTGCTTGAGGCGCAGCCGCGTAACGGCATCATCATAGGTGCGCTTGCCGAAATGGGCGCGGCGGGCCTTGTGCAGGATGTCCGGGCGCGGCCACGGCACGCGGTCGAACACCACCAGGCGCAGCGAGCGGCCGGGCACATCGACGCCTTCCCGCAAGGCATCGGTGCCGAGCAGGCAGGCGTTCTCCTCGGCGCGGAAGATATCCACCAGCGTCGCGGTGTCCATCTCGTCGACGTGCTGGGCGTAGAGCGGCAGGCCGGCGTGTTCCAGCGCGGCGGCGATGCGGCGCTGGACTTCTTTCAGGCGCACGATGGCGGTGAACAGCCCCAGGCCACCGCCGCCGGCGGCCAGGAACAGCTCGCGATAGGCGGCGGCGACCTGATCGAGGTCGTCCTTGCGCACGTCGGTGACGACGAAGACGCGGGTGTTGGCGAAGTAGTTGAACGGCGAGGCCAGCGACACGCGCGCGGCCGCGGGTCGATCGGCGGCCGACGCCAGGTGCGGCACACCGGCGCGGGCCTCGCTCGCGGCCCAGTCGGCGTTGGCGTCGCCGCTGCCGTCGAGCAGCGTGGCCGAGGTGATGGCAAGGCCGTGGGCATGGTCCGAGATGCTGCGCGCGAACGGCAGCGTGGGGTCGAGCCAGTGGCGATGCAGCCCCACGTCGGTTTCGTGGCCGTCGCTGCGCTCGACCGACAGCCAGTCGACGAACTCGGGCGGCGTGGCGGCGGACAGCGCCGCCAGCATGCTGCGCCACGCCGTCACCGGCAACAGCGCGCGGCGTTCCAGCGCGCGCATCAAGGCCTCGATGCGCTGGCGCGTCGCGCTGTCGAGGTCCTTGGCCTCGGCGTCGAGCTTGGCCTTGAGCCCGGCCATCAGCCGTTTCACCGGCGCCTCCAGGCGCGCGAGCGCGGCGTCGAGCACGGCCGCGGCCTGGTGCAGGCCGTCGATCGGCGGCGTGGTGTCGGTCTCGAGCGAATAGGGCGACTGCGCGTCGGCGCGGGCGTGAACCTGACGCCGGACCAGCGCCAGGAACGCCTCGGTCGGGCCGTGCGGCGCATCGTCCCTGATCCGATTGCGCCAGCCGGCGCCCGGCAGCACCTGCGCCGCGGCCAGCACCTGGTCCACCGCCTCGGTCAGTTGGCCCGCGTCGCCCGTGCCGGCGGCGATCAGATCCTCGGCGCGGCGTTTCAGGCCGCGGGCGCGGCTGCGCGCGCGTTCGTCGGCGCCGATCAGCCAGCGGCGCAGCTCGGCGGTTTCCCACCCGGACAGGTCGGCGGCGAAGGCGCTGTCGGCGGCCTCGAAGATGTGGTGGCCTTCGTCGAACACGTAGCGCGTCGGCCGCGTCGCGTCGTCGAGACCGCCGAGCGCGGCCTGGGCCATCACCAGCGCATGATTGGCCACGACGATGCGCGCGTGGCGGGCGCGGCGCACGGTGCGTTCGATGAAGCACTTCTGGAAGTGCGAACACGCCGCGTAGATGCACTCGCCACGGCGGTCGGCCAGCGCCATCACCCGCTCGCGCCCCAGAATCTCCGGCAGCCAGCCGGGCAGGTCGCCGCCGACCATGTCGCCGTCGTTGGTCGCCGCGATCCAGCGCGCGATCAGCCCCACGCCGACCGCGTCCTGGGCCTGCGTGGCGACGCGGTTGACCGCGTCCTCGACGTTCAGGAGGCAGACGTAATTCTCGCGGCCCTTGCGGATGACGACGCGGCGCTTGCGTTCGTCGGGGTCGGGGTACAGGCGCGCCAGTTCGGTCGCCAACTGGCGCTGCAAATTGCGGGTGAAGGTGGAGATCCACACCGCGCCCTCGTTCTTCTCGGCCCACACGCTGGCCGGCGCGATGTAGCCCAGCGTCTTGCCGACGCCGGTGCCGGCCTCGGCCAGCACCACCCGCGGCGTCTCGGGCGCGTCGCGCGGCGCGAACGCCTGGGTCAGCTCGCGGGCGAAGGTGATCTGTGGCATCCGGTGCTCGGCGCCCTGGCCCAGCAGCTGCGCGAGGCGCTGCTCGGCCTCGTCGGGATGCACCGGCTCGTGGCCGGGCGGGGTCGGCGGCGCACGCTCCTGCCATTCGGGCAGCCGGCTCCAGACGCGCAATCCCGCGCCGGCGCCGTAGCCGGCCTCGGCCGCGCCGCCGCCGCCCAGCGCCGCGACCACGCTCGGCCCCCACGCCCAGCGTCCGCGCATCATGGCGGCCAGCAGCGACCGCAGCGGTTTCGCCTCGTGTTCGGGCAGCGCGGCCAACTCGCCCAGCAGCACCAGCGCGGCGCGCACCAGGGCCGCGGGCCGATCCTCCAGGGCTGTGGGGCGCTTCTGGCCGGTGGCCAGCGCCAGGCCGTCGATGGTCGGCACGCAGAACTGCGCCGGCCGCACGAAAGCGAACAGCTCCAGCACATCGACGGGCATAAAGCCCTGATGGTTGAGCCGGCGCGCCGTGGCCGGGGCGTGGCACACCAGCACCGGCGCATCGCCGATCAGCCCGGCGGCGGCCCTGGTCGGCCTGACGACGATCTCGCCGTCGGGGCGCAGGATCGCGGTCTCGGCCCACGCGGCGGCGACCGCAGCCATCGGCGGCAGGACAACGGAGCGGGACGCGGGCGAAACGGACATCACGGACGGCGGCAGGGCAGGGGTCACACCTGTACTGTTGGCGTTCCAGCGGTGCAAGCGCACCTCTACTCCGGCTGGGGGCGGGCGCCCTTGACCATGGTGACCCGCTCACACTAAGCACGTCGAAACATCAGCGGTGCCCCCCTCACCCTGCCCTCTCCCCCCATGTTCATGGGGGGAGAGGGATACTGAAGGTTAGCGCGCGCTTGACGCGCGCTGACCGCAAGTTGGGTGAGGGGGGAGCACGCAGTTCGCGCTCGATCATCGAACCACTCAGAACCGACCACTCATGTCCTCGCTTGCCGCGCTCGCGCATCACTCAAACGCCTGGCCGTTCCAGGAGGCCCGGTTCCTGTGGCAGGAACGCCTGAAGGAACGGGTGCCGGCCAAGGGCTATGTGCTGTTCGAAACCGGCTACGGCCCGTCTGGCCTGCCGCACATCGGGACCTTCGGCGAGGTGGTGCGCACCACCATGGTGCGCCGGGCGTTCGAGCTGCTGGCGCCGGGCGTGCCGACGCGGCTGTTCGCCTTCTCCGACGACATGGACGGGCTGCGCAAGGTGCCCGACAACGTGCCGAACAAGGAGATGGTCGCGCGCCACCTGGGCAAGCCGCTGACCCGCGTGCCCGACCCGTTCGGCACCCACGACAGCTTCGGCGCGCACAACAACGCGCGGCTGAAGGCGTTCCTGGACTCGTTCGGCTTCGAGTACGAATTCAAGAGTTCGACCGAGGCTTATGCGTCGGGCGCGTTCGACGCCGCGCTGCTGCGCGTGCTGGAGCGCTACGACGACGTCATCAACGTCATCCTGCCGACCCTGGGGCCGGAACGCCGCGCGACCTATTCGCCGTTCCTGCCGGTCTGCCCGAAGACCGGCGTCGTGCTCCAGGCGCCGGTGATCGAGCGCAACATCGCCAAGGGCACGATCGTCTACCAGGACGGCGACGGGCAGAAGGTGGAAACGCCGGTCACCGGCGGGGCTTGCAAACTGCAATGGAAGTGCGACTGGGCGATGCGCTGGTTCGCGCTCGGCGTCGATTACGAGATGTCGGGCAAGGACCTGATCGATTCCGTCAAACTATCGGGGCGCATCTGCACCATCCTGGGCGGCGTGCCGCCCGCCAACCTGACCTATGAACTGTTCCTGGACGACCAGGGCCAGAAGATCTCCAAGTCCAAGGGCAACGGCATCGCGGTCGAGGACTGGCTGACGTACGCCCCGCCGGAAAGCCTGTCGCTGTACATGTATCAGAAGCCGAAGGCGGCCAAGCGGCTGCACTTCGACGTGATCCCCAAGGCGGTCGACGAGTACCTCGATTTCCTGGCCAAATTCGCGGCCGAGGACGACAAGGCCAGGCTCGACAATCCGGTCTGGCACATCCATCACGGCCGCCCGCCGCAGGAACAGGTGCCGCTGTCGTTCGGGATTCTGCTGAACCTCGCCAGCGTCTGCCACGCCGAGAGCGCCGAGGTGATCTGGGCCTACGTCGCGCGCTACGCACCCGGCGCCATACCCGCGACCCATCCATTGCTCGATAAGCTGGTCAGCTACGCCGTCGCCTACTACCGCGATTTCGTCCGGCCGGCGAAAACCTACCGCACCGCCACGCCCGACGAGATCAAGGCGCTGATCGACCTGCGTGACTCATTGAAGGCCCACACAGGACCCCCGACGCCCGAGGACCTTCAGACCCTGGTGTTCGAGGTCGGTAAGCGCCATCCGGTGTTCCCCGGCTTGCGCGACTGGTTCAAGGCGCTCTACCAGATCCTGCTGGGGCAGGAGCAGGGCCCACGCATGGGCTCGTTCATCGCGCTCTACGGCGTGACCGAAACGCTCGCGCTGCTCGAAAAGGCGATCGCCGGCGAAAGCCTCGCCTGACCCTCACACGTCGAACTTCAGCATCTTCTGGCCGAGCAGGCGGCCGAAGGTCAGCGCCGGCGTCACCAGCATGCCGCCGCAGTACGACGCGCCCATGAACACCGAGGTACCGAGCAGCTCGCCGCAGGCGTACAGGTTCTGGATCGGCGCGCCGTCCTGGCGGATCACGCGCAAGTCCTTGTCGACCGCGAGGCCGGCGTAGGTCGAGAGCTGCCAGCTCTGGGTGCGGATTGCGTAGAACGGCGGCTTGGCGATCGGCAGCGGCATGTGGGTGCGGCCGAAGCTGTCTTTCGCCTTGCCGGCCTGGGCGCGGTTGTAGGCCTCGACGGTGGCGACCAGGTTTTTCTCGTCGACGCCGGCGGCGCGCGCCAGTTCGGCGATGGTGTCGGCGCGGTAGAAGAAGTTGTAGGTGCCGACCGCGTCGCGCACCTCTTGCGGCGTCCAGCGGCTCACCAGCGGCGGCGCCTTAGACAGGATCTCCTCGTCGAAGATCGCCCAGGCGCGTTCATGCGGCTGGTCGCGCAGGCCGTGCTCGTAGGCGTCGTGGCTCAGGATGTCCTCGGCCAGAAAGCGCTTGCCGTCGACGTTGACGAAAATCTCCCACGGCGGCCGGTCTCCGGGGAAGTGACGCGCCATGGCTGCGGTCGGCGCCGGAAAATCCTCGTCGCGCGGGATGGCGCCGAACAGCGGCAGATGATGCTCGCCGCCGCGCACGTAACCGCCGGCCTTGGTGCCGAGCGTGATGCCGGCGCCCTGGCTGTAGGGGTACGAGACGTCGGAATAATCGGGCACGCCCTCGAGCTCTTCGAACATCTTCGAGTTGGAGGCATAGCCGCCGCACGACAAGAGCACGTTGCGGCCCATGTGCCGGGTGCTGACGCCGTCCTCGCCCTTGGCGACGACGCCGGTGACCGCGCCGCCGGCGTCCTGGATCAGGTCGGTGGCTTCGGTGGCGGTCAGCACTTTGATTCGGCCGGCGTCGATGTGCGGCTGAATTTGCTTTTCCAGCACTTCGAGGATCGAGATGCCGCCCTTGGCGCCCCAGGCATAACGCGCGCGGCTGTAGGGCTCGTGCGTGGTGCCGGTCACCGGGTGTTCGGGCTTGGCCTGGAAACCGTTGTCGGTCAGCCAGTCGAACGTGTCGGCGGCATTGAACACCGCCAGCCGCACCAGGTCCTTGTTCGCGGTCCCCTTGCTGATGCGCATGATGTCGTCGTAGTGCAGCTGGCCCGAGTCCTCGATGCCCTTGGACTTCTGCAGCTTGGTGCCGCCGGCGCTCATCTGGCCCGAGGACAAGAACAATGTGCCGCCGATCTGACCGGCGGCCTCGATGATCAGCACGCGCGCGCCGCGCGCCGCGGCGAAGATGGCGGCCGGCAGGCCGGAGTTGCCGCCGCCGACCACGATCAGGTCCCACACCGCGTCGGCCGACTGGGCGCGCGCACCCATCGGCAAGGTGGCCGCCGCACCGGTGGCGGCGAGCGTGGCCAGGAACCGGCGCTTGCCGGCGTGGTGGGTCTTGCGCGTCGACATGATTTACTCCGTTCGCATGCGGGTTCGGATGAGCGCGACCCTAACGCAAAATCGCGACGCGCCAAGGGCCGGTCGCGGTCGATGTTCGGGATGTGCACACTATTGTGCGGCGCAATATGGAATTGCCGCTGTGAGCCCGCGATCCGCCTTGCCGGGCCAAGCGATCCGCCCCTAAGATATTGGAAATCAACGTCTCGCGCGGGCCGGTCGCTGGCCGCTCCGCGCCCGCAGGCGGACCGGGTGTGGAGGGCAGATGCGATGACAGGTTCAGGTTGCGCAAACTTGGGGCGGATCCCGTCGCGCGTGGCGATCGCTGCGCTGGCGGTCGCCGCCGTCATGTCGGCTCCGACCGGCGCGGGTGCGGTGGACTTCACTCTCGACAACGGAGTCACCGGCAAGTTCGACACCACCTTCACCATCGGCGCGGCGGTCCGCACCAAGGGCCGCGACCTCGACCTGGTCGGGCGGGTCAACGGCGGGCGCGCGTTCTCGATCAACGGC
>JANRJB010000129.1:0-4278 GCA_033764265.1 Rhodospirillaceae bacterium
CGGCTCTCCGGCGAAACATATGAAAACAACCCACCTTGATCTTGAAACGACCCGCGCATCCCACACCCCATGGACTCAACGCGTGAATCGAATCATCTTATCGACAACAACGCCAGTGGGTTTTTCAGCAAAGTGCTAGACGCGGGACGTCACGGCAGCGCGAAGGCCACCAACCGGTCACCGAGCGCGGTGCCGGCCAGCGCGCTGCCGCCGGCGGCGATCACCACGTACTGCTTGCCGTCGATCTCGTAGGTCATGGGCACGGCCATGCCGGGCACCGGCAACGGGGCGGACCACACTTGCGCGCCCGTGTCGATGTCGTAGGCGCGAAACACCGGGTCCATGGTCGCGGCCATGAAAATCAAGCCGCCGGCGGTGAGCATCGGCCCGCCCACCACGGGCGAGCCCCAGGCGGCGGGGCTTTTGAGAATTTTTCCGGGGCCGAAGGGCACCTGGCCCACGGTGCGCCGCCACAGATGCGCGCCCTCGTCGAGATCGATGGCGATCAACTCGCCCCACGGCGGCGGATTGCATGGCACACCGAACGGAGAAAGCCAGCGCCGGCCGAACACGAAATAGGGCGTGCCCTCCATCATCCGGCTCTCGGCCGTCTCGGGCACATCGGGAATGTTGGGATCGCTCGCCGGGATCAGCTTCACCGCGTAGGCGAAGTTCTGGGTCTTGACGATCAGCCGGTTGCGCGCCGGATCGAAGGCCGCGCCACCCCAGTTGCCGCCACCGATGGGGGCCGGCAGCATCAGCGAGCCCTTCAAGCTCGCGGGCGTGAAAGGCCCCTCGTAGCGCAAGGAGCGGAAACTCTCCACGCACTTGGCGCGGTCCCAGGGCGTGAGACCGAACACGTCGGCTTCCGCGAGTGTTTGTGGCGCGAAGGGCTTGGGCGCGACCGGCACCGGCTGCGTCGGCGACGACCGCTCGCCGGGAATATCCGAGGCGGGAACCGGCCGCTCCTCGATGGGGAACAAGGGCTCGCCGGTTTCGCGGTGGAAAACGAACACCGTGCCCATCTTGGTGATTTGAATGACAGCGGGGATCTTGCGACCCGCGCGGGTCACGTCGGCCAGGATCGGCTGCGCCGGCAGGTCGTAATCGAACAAGTCGTGATGCACGATTTGGTAGCGCCACTTGATCGCGCCGGTGGCGGCGTCGATCGCCAGCAGCGCGTTGGCCAGCGGCATGTCCTCGTTGCGGTTGGCGCCGTAAAAGTCGGGGCTGGGGCTGCCGGTGGGCACGAACACCAGCCCGCGTTCATTATCCACCGCGTAGGGCGGCCAGACGTCGGCATTGCCGGTCTGCTCGCTCATGTGCTCGGGCACGGTGGCGATGCGCCAGCGCAAGGCCCCGGTACGCGCGTCGAAGCCCCGGATCACGCCGTCGGGCTGATTGGCGCGGATGTTGTCGCCGATGGAGCCGGCCGCGATGACCACGTCGCGCCACACCGACACCGGCGAGGTGTAGCGCATGCGCCCGTTGCCGCCGGTGGCTGCGGCCGCGGTGTCGATCACGCCGCCTTGGCCGAAATCGGCGCACGGCTGGCCGGTCTTGGCGTCGAGCGCATAGAGGCGGCCTGCGTACTCGGCGCGGAAAATGCGCGCGGCACATCGCCCGCTTGGTTGCGCCGCGTCGTCGCGCCAATAGGTCACGCCGCGGCAGGTGCCCACCGTGCGCTCGCCCGCGATCAGGCCGTCGAAGGGATCGAAGGCCCAGTTTTCCGCGCCGGTTCTCGGATCGAGCGAAATCACGCGGCCGGTGGGCGTGCAGATGAACAGCGCGCCCTCGGCCAGGATCGGCGTGACCTCGTAGGATGCTTTCTTGCCCAGGGCCGCGATACGCGCCGCGTCGCCGCTGGAGTGCGTCCAGACCTGTTTCAATTGGCCGACGTTGCCGCGATGGATTTGGTCGAGCGCCGAGTACTGCCCGCCGCCCGCCGTGCCGCCCAAGGACGCCCAGCCGCGATTGGCGGCCAATTCATCCGCCGCCGCCGACAACGCCACCGTCACGCAGAAGCCGAAGACCGCGCCGAACCGACCCGCCATGACCGCCCCCATTCCGCGCGGCAACGATAGCCCACGGCGAGCCATCGGCCAAACGCCAACGGGGCGCTAAAGCGGATAGTCGCGCGCGGGATCGATGCCGCAGGTCTCGACGAACTTGCGCAATTGCACGACCTCGTCCTTGCCGAGGCTGTGGCCGTGCTCGTGAAAGTGCGCGGTGTGGCCGGCCAGCGTCACGGCGATCTTGCCGCCGTTGGCGTGGCGCAATTCGGCGCCCAGGTCCTTCAGAACGTGCTCGACGTCCTTCATGCTGAGGTTGCCGCTGATGGGATGCGCGAACAGCGCGTGCAGCGCTTTGCGGTGTTTATGGTTCATGGTTCCTCTTCCGGTGATCGCCGTGCGATTCTTTCTAACGCCGCCATCGACAACCGGACTTGATCGAGGTCAAGATGCAGGGCCCGGCCAGATCGGGAGAGAGGAAACCAAATTCATGGTGACTCGTCGTGACGTTACGTTGGCAGGCGCGGCGATGACCCTCTCGGGACGCATGACACCCGCCCGCGCCGACGCGCCCGTGGAAAGCCCGCTGTTCGCGAACGCGCCCAAGGGCAAACTCAAGGGTTTGATCCTGGGCCCCGGCCCCGCCGGGCGCTGCGACGACGCCAAGCTGGGCATCGGCGTGCCGCTGTGGGACGCGCGCGGCAACCGCTGGATCATGTGGTACTATTGCCGCGGCCAAGACGCACCGGCCGAATTGCCCCCGACGCTCGGTTCGCACCGCATCGCCGTGGCGGTCTCGGCCGACGGCATCGTGTGGAACCGCCTCACGGGCTTGGGGCGCGCCGGCGCGATCATGGAGCCCAGCCCCAATCGCGCGGATTTCGATTCCCTCCATGTCGGCCTCACCGACGTCACCTTCGCCGACGGGCGCTACTTCATGTGGTACTTCGGCGGCGACCATGAGGAACTCACGACGCCCGTGGGCCGTACCGCCGGCTTGCGCATGCGCCCTGGCCTTGCCACCAGCGCCGACGGCATGGTGTGGACCAAAGTGCGCGGCCCCGGCCCCGGCGGGGCTATCGCGGATACCCGCGACGGACTTTACTCGGCCTGGCACAACGCCCTTCACGCCGACGGCAAGATTTACATGTACACCTCGGTGGCCGCGCGCGACCTGTCGCGCTGGGACACCTGGATTTACACCACGAGCGATCATGGCCGCACCTGGAGCGTGGGCGAGCCGCTGAAATGGCTCGACAAGTCGCCGGGCTACGATGGCGCCGGCGAATTGACGCGCAGCATCATTCCCAACCCGCTCAAGACAGGCCATCGCTGGCTCATGGCCTACACCGCGCTCAACGGCGCCAAGGACAGGTTCCAGCGCCGCTCGCACGCCTTGGCCGTGTCCGACGATGCGCTGTCGTGGCGGCGGCTTTACGACGCGCCGATTTTCGAGATCGAGGACGAATCGGCCTGGGACGGCGGCGGCGTGGCGGCACCTCACCTCAGAAAAGTCGGCGATCAGTGGCGGCTCTACTATTACGGGTTCGCCCGCCCCGAATTCGACAAGGTCCTGCCCAAGGGCGTGGGCCTGGCCATCGGCGCCGGCGCGGATCTGCGAAAATTTACCAGGGTTCCGCCGGTCTAAGCCGCCGTTCCGCCTCATTCGGCATTCATATTCTGTGAACCATTTTGTGGCACTTCTCGCCCTTACCGCGAGAAGGCTCGACGCTGCACAACGGGCCCCACGGAGAGACCATGACCGCCATGACTGCCCCCGGGTTCGCCCCGGAAAATCTTCGCGTTCTGCTGTTTGAAGACAGCGCCATGGACGCCGCATTGATCAAGAAGTTCCTGCAGACGGCAGGCGTGCGGCAAGCGAACATTTTCCACACCGACACCATCCCCAGCGCCCTGCAGGTGCTGACGCGGGAAAAGGTCGACGTGTGCATCACCGATTACTTCCTGCGCCCCCACACCGGCTTCGACCTCATGGACGAAGCCAAGCGCTGCGATCTCGATGTGCCCTTCATCATGTTGACGGGCCTGGACGACCGCGCCGTCGACGAAGGCGCCTTGTCGCGGGGCGCCTACGACTTCTTGGTCAAGGGCGATCTGACGGTGGAAGGCCTGGAGCGTTCCATGCGCTACGCGCTCGATCGTCACCGCAAGGTGGCAGCCCTTACCCAGGCCGCCGTTTACGACCAGATGACGGGTCTGCTCAACCGCACCGCCTTCGCCGACCGGCTGGCGCAATGCATCGACG
>JANRJB010000152.1:0-18307 GCA_033764265.1 Rhodospirillaceae bacterium
TCAAGCCGGTGCGCATCCGCGCGGCCATCGTTTCCTCGGTGGTGCCGGCCAAGAACTTCGACATTTCTCGCCTGTGCGAGAAATTCTTCGGCTGCACCGCCCGCTTCGTCGGCGACCCCGGGCTCAAGCTCGGCACCGAGATCAAGATCGACAACCCGCGCGAGGTGGGCGCGGACCGCGTCGTCAACGTCATCGCCGCGCGCGAGGCCCATGGCGGGCCGCTCATCATCATCGACTTCGGCACCGCGACAACCTTTGACGTGGTGGACGCCGGCGGCGCCTATTGCGGCGGCTGCATCGCGCCCGGCATCACCCTGTCGATGGAGGCCCTGCACATGGCCACCGCGCTGTTGCCGCGGCTGCCGGTGCGCAACCCGGGCAATGCCCCGGTGGTCGGCACCTCGACCGTGGCGGCCATGAACTCGGGCGTGTTCTGGGGCTACATCGGCCTGATCGAGGGGCTGGTGGCGCGCATCAAGGCCGAACGGGGCGAGGCCATGAAGGTCGTCGCCACCGGCGGGCTCGCGCCCATGTTCGCCGGCGCGACCACGGTGATCGATGCCACCGACGCCGACCTGACCCTGCGCGGCCTGCTGGCGGTGCACCGGATGAATCCGCCGTGAACCGAGTCGGCCGTAGCGACGGTCTGGCGCCGCCGCCGGGCCTCGACACCGGGTTGTGGTTCATCCCGCTGGGCGGCGCCGGCGAGATCGGCATGAACCTGAACCTCTACGGCTGCGACGGCCAGTGGTTGATGGTCGATTGCGGCGTCACGTTCGGTGATGACGGCGTGCCGGGCGTGGACGTCGTCATGCCCGACCCCGGCTTCATCACCGAGCGGCGCGAGCAGCTGGCCGGCCTGATCCTGACCCACGCCCACGAGGACCACCTGGGCGCGGTTGCCTACCTGTGGCCCGAACTGCGCTGCCCGGTCTACGCCACGCCGTTCGCGGCCGAGTTCCTGCGCTGGAAGCTGAAGGAAACCGGGCTCGAGGACGAAGTGCCGGTCACCGTGATCCCCCTGGGCGGGCGCTGCCAGGTCGGGCCGTTCGACCTCACGTTCGTCTCGCTCACCCATTCGATTCCCGAACCCAATGCATTGGTGATCCGCACCCGACACGGCGCGCTGTTTCACACCGGCGACTGGAAGTTCGATCCGGACCCGGTGGTGGGCGCGGCGACCGACTTCGCCGCGCTCGAAGCCCTGGGCCGCGCCGACGTGCTGGGCTTGATCGGCGATTCCACCAATGTCTTTTCCGAGGGCGAGGCCGGGTCCGAGGCCGCGGTGCGCGACAACCTGGTCAAGCTGTTCGCGCGGCTGACGGGGCGCATCGTGGTCGGCTGCTTCGCCTCCAATGTCGCGCGGCTTGACAGCATCGCGCGCGCCGCCGCCGCCAACGGCCGGCACGTGGCGCTGGTCGGGCAATCCCTGTGGCGCATCGTCGAGACGGCGCGGCGCACCGGCTACCTGGCGCCCGATCTCAACTTCCACGAGGCCGCCGAAGCCGCCTTTCTGCCGCGTGACCAGGTGGTCTACATATGCACCGGCAGCCAGGGCGAGGGCCGCGCGGCGCTGATGCGCATCGCCTTCGGCCAGCACCCGGACGTGGCGCTGGAACCAGGCGACGCCGCGGTGTTTTCATCGCGCGTCATCCCCGGCAACGAGCGCGCGGTGCACAAGGTTCAGAATCAACTGGTTCGGCAGGGTGTCGAGGTCATCACCTGGCGCGACGAGATGATCCACGTCTCGGGCCATCCGGCCCGCGACGAGCTGCGCAAGATGTACACGCTGGTGCGCCCGCGCGTCGCCCTGCCGGTGCACGGCGAGCTGTTGCACATGACCGCCCACGCCAGGCTGGCCCAGGAATGCCAGGTGCCGCAGACGGTGGTGGCCGAGAACGGCGCGGCGGTGCGCTTTGGCCCCGACGGGGCTGAGATCGCGGGCCGGGTGTGGAGCGGCCGGCTGGCCTGGCTCGACGGCCGGGTCGCCTCGTTCGCCGACCCCGCCCTGCGGGACCGCAAGCGCATGCTGTACGACGGCGCGGCGGTGGCCAGCCTGGTCCTGGACGGCGACGGCGAGCTGGCGGCCAACGGGCAGGTGAGCGTGCTGGGCGTGCGCGACCCGCTGGCCGAGGCCCGCGACCGCGGCTGGGACTGGGTGCTGGCCAATGCCGTCGGCCGGCTGCCGCGCAAGGCCCGCCGCGACCCCGCGGTGGTGGAAGAAGCCGTCCGCGCCGCCGTGCGCAAGGCCTTCGCCGGCGCCGATCGCAAGCCTGTTGTGCGCGTGCAGGTGTCCTATATTTAGCGGGCGTCGCGTCGCGGCCCCGGGCCGAGGCGAGAATCCGGCGCCTAAGCTCCGACCGGTTTATCCCCAGGGCCTAGGGCGAATGGATCGCCTGAATGTTGTGGCTCTGGATGCTGGCGACAAGCGCCAGCATGACGATGGTGAGGGACGTGAGGTTGGAGCAATAAGTGGAATCGGCCCCGGAACAAGGCCGGGGCGTGTGGTGAAGCCTGCGAAATAGGGAATGTCTGCCATCATGATCGGTCGCCTCAATCACGTCGCCATCGCCGTGCCCGACCTGGCCCAGGCCGCGGCCACCTACCGCGACACCCTGGGCGCCAAGGTGTCCGCGCCGGTCGACCTGCCGGAGCACGGGGTCACGGTTGTCTTCGTCGAGCTGCCCAACACCAAGATCGAACTCTTGCACCCGCTCGGCGCCAACTCGCCGATCAAGGGGTTTCTGGACAAGACGCCGTCGGGCGGCATCCATCACGTCTGCTTTGAAGTGCCCGACATCATCGCCGCGCGCGACAAGCTGAAGGCCGCCGGCAAGCGCATTCTGGGCGACGGCGAGCCCAAGATCGGCGCCCACAACAAGCCGGTCTTGTTCCTGCACCCGAAGGACTTCAACGGCACCCTGGTGGAAGTGGAGCAAGTGTGATGATCGACGCGCGTTCGTTTGCAATTCTGCTGGCGTTGTCGCCGATCGCGGCCGCGGCGCAGGAGCCCGCAACAGGCACCGCGCCGTCCGGGGCCGCCCCCGCCGACACGATTGAGGTGCCGCCGAACGACTATCTCAACGCCGTGCTGTGGTACCAGACCAGCGCCGAATACGAGGCCGCGGCGCGCACCGCCTACGCCATGGCCAAGATCGCGCTCGACCGGGCGCTGGCCGACCCCAGCCACACCGCCGCCGAAGAACAGACCAACGCATTCTCGAACCTGCCGCCCGCCATCATCATGGACGTGGACGAAACCGTGCTCGACAACGGCCCCTTCCAGGGCAGTCTGATCAAGAACGAGGGCGGCGAGCGCCCGGCCGACATGTGGGCGCGCTGGGTCGAGGCCGCCATCGCCGTGCCGGTGCCCGGCGCCGACGATTTCATCGCCTATGCCCAGGCGAAGGGCGTGACGGTGTTCTTCATCACCAACCGCAACGCCGAGAAGGAAGAGGCCACGCGGCGCAACCTGGCCAAGATCGGCGCGGTGATGCCGGCCGATCTCGATACGGTCCTGCTGGAGCGCGAGAAGCCGGAATGGCGCAACGCGAAAAGCCCGCGCCGCGCCCAGGCCGCCGAGACCCACCGCATCCTCTTGCTGCTCGGCGACGACCTGGGCGATTTCAGCGGCCACTTCAACAAGCCCGCGCCGGAGCGCAAGGCGCTCGCCCGCCAGGACGCGGCGCGCTGGGGCCGCGACTGGATCATGATCCCCAACCCGATGTACGGCTCGTGGGAGATGGCGGCGATCAACTTCGCCTTCCGCCAGCCGCCCGACGTGCGCCGGCAGATGAAATACGACGCCATCGAGACCGCGCCGGCGCAATAGCCGGCGCGGGCCGTATTGGCATGACTGTGTGGCGACTTGAAAACTTGGTTCTCTGTATAAATATGGAAATCAACAACTGAATAAATATACATATTCAGAATCATTGATCATGTATTGACTGTAAATATCTGAAGCATTCGCGCTCGCGCCTTGTAAGCATTTGATGCCCAACGATTTTTGCCGTCTTCCCCTGCAGATTCCCTGCAGAAGCAGGGAGCGGCCGTAACTTGTTGAAATTCGCGACGGATTCCGGGTGGGCCTGCGCTGCAGTGCGGCAAATTGGGCGCCGACTCAGGCCAGCAGCGTGAGCACCCGGTCCGCGAACCGCGCGGGGTCGAGACGCGGCAGGTCCTCGACCGCCACCTTGGCCTTGGACGCTGCGGTCGCGGCGCGTTGGGTCGACGGCGATCCCGGCCGGTCCAGCACCACGCGGCAGCGCAGGTCGGCCAGCCGCCGCGCCATGGGGTAGCCGTCGTGGGCGCGCAGCAGCGCGGTGTGGAGGTCGGCGCACTTGAGCAGGTCAAGCGTGCGCGCCTGGACGCGCACCGGATCGAGGTCGGGGTCCTCGCCGCGCAAGGCCGTAGCCGGGCCGCGCACGTACCAGGGCTCGAACAGCTCGCGATCACGGACGAAGTTCCACGCCGACAAGAGGTGCGCGCCGTGGGCGCGCGGCTCCAGCTCGGGCACCAGTTCTTTCACCTTCTCGGCGATCGCGGCGTCGTCAAGGCACTGGACGCGGCGCAGCACCAGCGCGTTGACGCGCCTGGGTTCGCGTGCGGCCAGTTCCACCGCCACCGCGCAGCCGCCGCCAAGCGCGACGACATCGACGCTGCCGTACGCCAGCCGGTCGAGCACCCGCGCAACGACCGCGGCCTGGGCCTCGACCGTCGGCGCGGGCCCCAGCGTGGCCTCGGACTCGCCGTTACCCGGCAGATCGATCGCCAGCACCGGACGCTTGCCGACGAACGCGGCCATCGTCTCGTCGCTGGCGAGCGACGATCCTGCGGTATCGTGGAGGAACACGATCGGCCGGCCGCGAGCATCGGTATTCCGACGCAGATAAGCGCTGCCGCCGTCGATGTCGATCGTCTCGCACCAGGTGCGGCCCGGCATCGGCGTCACCGCCGCCGGCGGCGGGGCGGGGCCGTCGGCCGGCGCGGCGGCGAGGACGTCCTTGGCGATGGCGAACGAGGCCTCGCGTGTCTCGGTGCCGTGGACGATCACGTTGGCCGGTGGCTGCGGCATGCGCGCGAGGTGCGGCCACATCACGTCCTGGCGCGAGGTGGTGATCACGGTCGGCGCCTTGGCCGCCTGAAGCGCGCCGGCGTAATCCATGGCGAAAGCCGAGCGGTACGGCGCACGGTAATTGTCGCCCGAGCGCATCAGGTCCACCACGCCGCGGTGCAGGCCGGGCGGGCGCGGCACTTCGGCGGCCATGCGGCTTGCATCGTCCTTGCGGAACCAGGGGAAGAAGATGATCTGCTCGCGCATGCGCGCCCACGCCCAGATCAGGTGGCCGCCGTACCAGTCGGGCGCGAACACCGGCAGATAGTTGGCCAGAATCTCGGCCCGCTCGGCGTCGGTGAACTGCAGGTAGCCGTTGACGACGACCTGCGTCACGCGATCGGGATGCCGCCGCGACATCTCGAGCGCGCAGCCGGCGCCGGTGTAGGAGCCGTAGACCGCGGCCCGCCGAAGGCCCAACGCCGTCATCAGCTGGGCCAGTGCATCGGCGTAGTCGGCCATGACCGGCTCGGGCATACGCAACGGCTCCGACAGGCCGTTGCCGGGCGTATCGGGCGCGATCACCGTGAAGCGGTCCGACAATTGATTGATCAGCCCGACCATCGACAGCGACGACCCCGGCGAGGCGTGCAGCAGAAACAGCGCCGGCCCCGATCCGGCGCGGCGATAGTGCACCTGCCGGTCGCCGACGGTGACGAAGTAGCGGGTGATCCTGGCGGCCATCGCTTGCTCTCCCGTTGAGGCCGACGGCGCGGTCTGCGCCGCGGCGGGCAGGGTGAAGCCCATCGCAGCGGCGAGTCCCAGTGAATCGCGGCGCGTCAGGTCCATGGTCAGTTGCCTCCACGCGAACTTTGCCGCGGCCGGTCGCTGCCGAAGGGCAGGTAGGTGAAGCCGTCCAGCATTGTACCGTCCCGCTTGGCGACGACGCCCGACTTCATCACGAAGTCGATCTCGGTCAGCGTCGCCACGTCGTCGAGCGGGTTGCCGCGCACGGCAATCAGGTCGGCCAACTTGCCCGGTTCGAGCGTGCCGACGTCCGTCAGGCCGAACAGCTGCGCGGTCTTGACCGTGGCTGCGACCAGGGCGTCGGCTGTGCTCATGCCGAACTCGACCATATAGCCGAACTCCTTGGCGTTCTCGGCGTGGTTGAAGGTGCCTGCGTCGGTGCCGAAGGCGATGTTGACGCCCATGGCATAGGCGCGCTCGAAGGCGCGGGCCTCGTTGCGCATGCGCACGCTGGGCGGATCCTTGATGCCCAGGAACGGCGGCGGGTAGGCCGCCGACAGGGTCGGCACCAAAAAGGTGCCCTTCTGCTTCATCAGCTTCAGCGTGGCGTCGTCGACGAAGAAGCCGTGCTCGATGGAATCGGCACCCGCCTTGACCGCGTCGGCGATGGCGTTGGGCGTGTAGGCATGCACCGCCACCTTCATCTCGAGCTGGTGGGCGGCATCGACGATCGCCTTCATCTCGGGGAAGAACAGCTGCTGCTCGAAGGTCTGGGTGGAGGCGAAGCCGCCGGTGGCGGTGAACTTGATCAGGTCGGCGCCCAGCTTGTGCTGGAACCGTACCGCAGTGGTGCAGTCGTCGACGCCGTCGCAGACGCCGTCCATCAGGCGCGCGCGCAGCTGATCGCCCTCGACGCTGGAACCGTCGGCGTGGCCGCCGGTGGCCGACAGGGCCGCGCCCGAGGTCAGGATGCGCGGGCCGACGATCCGTCCGGCGTTGACGGCGTCGCGCACGGCGATCACCGACTGGTCGTCGGAGCCGACGTCGCGCACGGTGGTGAAGCCGGCCGCCAGCGTGCGGCGGGCGTAGACCACGGCGTTGACCGTCAGGTCGGCGGGCAGGGGCGTCAGGCGGCCGCGGCGAATGCCCTGGCCGCGCGCGAAGTCGCTCGGCTGGCTGCGCAGGTGGACGTGGGCGTCCATCAATCCCGGCAGCACGAAGCGCTCGCGCAGGTCGATCACCGTCGTCTCGGACGGCAATCCCAGCGCGGCGGGGTCCTGATAGCCGGCGGCGACGCGGTCGATGACGGCGTCCTTGATCACGACGGTCATGTCGCGCGCCGGCGGCTCGCCGGGCACGGCGAGCAAGGTGCCGGCGTGGATCACCGCGTACCTCGCGGCCGGCGGTGCGGCGCCCGGCCGGCCCTGGGCGAAGACCGAACATGCGATCAGCGTCGCAGCCACGGCGATGGCGGATGCGCGCAACATGGTTCAATCCCCTTTCCGGGCCGCGCGGTTGATCGGCAGGTCGAGTGCGGCGCGGTCGATGATGGCGCCGTCCTTGATTACCATCGACACCTGCTTGACGTTGGCGATGTCCGCGGTCGGGTCGGCGTCGAGCAGCACCAGGTCGGCCAGCTTGCCGGTCTCGACCGAGCCCAGGTCCTGCTCCTTGGCCAGAAAGATGGCGCCGTTCAGGCTGGCGATGGTGATGACGTCGAGCGGGGCGATTCCGGCCTCGACCAGCAGCGTCATCTCGCGGTGTGCGGTGGGTGCGAAGGCGCGGTCGGTGCCCAAAACCAGGATGCCGCCGGCCTGGTGGATCATTTTCAGGTTGCGCTTGGCGTAGGGCAGGATGGTCTTGAACCACACCGGCCAGCCGAGCTTGAGGTAGCGCTGGCGCGAGGCCTCGCGCACCGGAACCTCCTGCGCGGTGACCGTGGCGGCGTATTCCGGCGTCTTCAGGAATTCGACGCCGGTTTCCATCTGCGAGATTTCGTCGAATACGGCCAGTGACGTCTGGATCGGGACCTTCTTCGCCGCGACCATGCGCGCGAAGTCCTCGGTGACCAGGCCGACGCTGGGCGCGTGGGCCAGTGTGTCGATGCCGGCCTCGATCGCATCGCGCGCCATCAGCTCGTTGGCGATGTGCGCGGTGGTGCGGATCCCGTGGGCGCGCAGGTACTCGATCTCCTTGGCCATCAGCTCCTTCGGCAGCTTGGGGATCAGCGGATTGGGCCCGGCGCCGTGGGCCTCGTAGGTGATTTTCTGCAGGTCGGGCTTGCGCGAAATCTGCAGGTCAAGGTCGCGCATCGTGTCGGGCCAGTCGCGCACGGCGATGCCGGCGTAGCCCACCGACCAGCTGCCCGGATAGGTCAGCAGTTGCCCGGTGGCGAAGATGCGGGGCGCGACGATCTCGCCGGCGCGCTCGCGCGCGCGCAGCGGCAGAATGAAATCGGGGTTGTTGCCGGCGTCGTAGATCGAGGTGAAACCGTAATAGAGGTAACCCTGCAACGACCGGATGCCGGCCTCGAAGTCGAGCGTCTTGCCCGATTGCGCGCTCGAATCCTTCCAGGCGCCGCCGCCGATGACGTGCAGGTGCATGTCCATCAGGCCGGGGATCAGGACTTTGCCGCGGCCGTCGATGCGCCGCCCGCCCGCGGGCGCCGCCGCCGCAGAACCGACAAAGGTGATGCGGTTGCCGGTCACCGCCACCGCCATCCCGGGCATCGGCGAGCGGCCGGTGCCGTCGATCAGGGTCACGTCAACGATCACCAGCGAAGGTGCCGATTGGGCCATCGCCGGGTTCGCGCCGGACGCGATGATGGCCGGTGACAGCGCCCACGCCAGCCGCAACAGGTGACGCAACACACGCGCGCAAATTGTCATCGAGCCCCCCGTGTCGTTTCGCACCGCAATCAGACTAGTCTCATTTCGCCGATCTGCGGACCCCAAATTCAGCCGAGTCGCGGCTGATTCAGACATTCATAACGATGATTTCGTGAGAATGGGCCGAACATTCGCCTTCATTCGGCTCAAGCCTGCAACCCACGCTTGGGCTTGTGCGTACAATCCTTCGTTGGGGCGGCGTCGCGCGACGCCGATCGGACCATGCGAACCGTCAAGTCGGTGAATCACGCGATCATTGCCGCCGCCCTCGTGGCGTCGACCGCGACGTCGGCCTACGGCGAAACCGTGACGGTTGCGACCGCGGCCTGTCAGCGGATCGTGGCCATGGCCCCAACCGGGGCGGCCGATTACGTGCCGGGCCGCGATGTGACCGGCAAGCCTGTGGTGCCGGCCGACCTCGACGCCGTATCGATGACGCTGCCGTCGGTGATCGATATCGAGATCGGCCTCGATCTGGCGGACCGCATCGGTCTGCGCGACCAATTGCCGACCAGTTCTGCCGGTGCTGCGTCCGACACGAAAAGCGAACACCGCGCGCTGTTGCCGTTCACAGGACAGGCACGCTTGGGAACGCTGACGGTGTCGGGTCGAGACGTTCTGTGGAACGGCCAGGCGCTGACCACCGGCGACATCGTTGCGTTCGGCGAAGCCTGCCGCGCCGCGCTTCCGACGGGCGACAACGGGTCGCGCTAAGCGTGTGCGGCGCCGATCTGCGGGATTGCCCGGCGGCTGAAATCCGGGTATTCGGCCGCGCCGTATGATAGAATCGATCTAAACTACAACGGGCCCCGGTTCGGGCTGTACGCGTCAGGATTGCGATGTCTCGATACCGAGCCGCAGCATTCGTCTGGAGCTTGACCGCATTCGGCGTCGCGGCCGGCGTGGCGTCGGCTACGCCGATCACCCGACAAACGGTCTTCGGCGATCCGCCGGGGCTCGAGTACGTGCCGCCGGAGCAACTGCCCGATCGGACCGCCAATTCCGAAGAGTTCGATGTTGCCGCGCGTTCGGTCCTGTCCGAAGCTGCGAACACCGCCACTGTTCCGGCGCAGGGCGCGCGCGCGCCCATCCCGCCTGCCGGCGTGCAGGAGCGGCCGAACCGTCAAGCCCGGTCCGGTGCGCCGCCCCAGACCCAGCCACGCTCCGCCGTGCCCCGCACCGTGATCCCCGGCGTCAACGAGGGCATGTCGACGCGGCGGAGCGATGTGCCGTTGGTGACCGCTAGGGACACCGAGGGCTTCGGCGATCTTCGACTAATGGACGAAGCCGACGACTTGGCGCTGATGTCGCGGCAGGAAGCGGCGCTGGACAAGTCCACGGCGGCGGAGGTTGTTGGGGACCGGGAGCAACAGGCGGCGGTGGTCAAGGAAGCCGTCAAGTCGTCACGGGAAATCCAGAGCGACGAATCGGTGCAATCCGAGATTAAGGCGGTGCTCGACGAGAATGCCGTGCTGGTCGAATTCGAACTGGTTGAAATCGGAGAGATGGACGAAATCGGCGATAATGGCGATGGCGTGCTGGGCATGGTGCGGGTCATCAAAGCGGGTGGTGACGACGAGTTCGTCATCAACGAAGACGGCCAGATGGTCGTCACCGAAAAGGGGCAGGCCGAGAACCAGATCATGCGTTGGAGCGCCACCGACGTCAGGATCGACCCGTCCAAGGCCAGCTCGGAAATGATCTCTCCTGAAGCATTCGCTGCCTTGACCGAGGCCTCGCTGGCCATGGTCGGTCGGCTGGGTTCATCGCCGGGGGAAAATTCAGGGGCAGTCAGCGGGCCGGCGAACATCTTCGCGCAAGGTGTGCAAGGTTACGCGGGCCTGCTCGACCCGTCGGTCCTGGCCAACCAATCGGATGGCGACGGGAAACCGCAGCGAGCAGCCGAAATGTCCTTTGCCCAGTTCATGGCGATGTTGCGCCGCCTGTTGTTTCAGACGCAGACCATCGTTGTCATGATCGGGGCCTTCGTTCTCAGTTTCGTTTTGTACCGATTCGCCAGACGGCGCGGCTGAATCGGCGCAATGGGTGGCCCCTGCCGGTTGCCCCAGACCCCCGGCTCGCCTAATCTCGGCGCCCGTTTCGCCATATTTTTCCGTTTGTTAAAGGACGCCGCATGCGGCTCTCGCGTTATTTCCTGCCGACCCTGAAGGAAACTCCGACCGAGGCGCAGATCGTCTCGCATCGGTTGATGCTGCGCGCCGGCATGATCCGCCAACATGCGGCGGGCATCTACAACTGGCTGCCACTCGGCACGCGCGTGCTGCAGAACATCGCCGAGATCGTGCGCCAGGAGCAGAATGCCGCGGGTGCGCAGGAAATCATCATGCCGACCATTCAGTCGGGCGAACTGTGGAAGGAAAGCGGCCGCTACGACGATTACGGCCCCGAGATGCTGCGCATCCGCGACCGGCACGAGCGCGACATGCTTTACGGGCCCACCCACGAAGAGGTGGTCACCGACATTTTTCGCGGCAACGTCAAGAGCTACCGTGACCTGCCGAAGAACCTCTACCAGATCCACTGGAAGTTCCGCGACGAGGTGCGCCCGCGTTTCGGAGTGATGCGCGGCCGCGAGTTTCTGATGAAGGACGCTTATTCTTTCGACATCGATTTCGCCCGGTCGCGCCACTCGTATAACCAGATGTTTGTGGCCTACCTGCGCACGTTCGCGCGCATGGGCCTCAAGGCGATTCCGATGAAGGCCGACAGCGGACCGATCGGCGGCGACATGAGCCACGAATTCATCGTGCTGGCCGACACCGGCGAAAGCGCGGTGTTCTGCCACAAGGCCCTGTTGGACAAGGCCGTGCCCGACAACGTCGACTACGGCGCCGACCTGCAACCGATCATCGACGCCTGGACCAGTTCCTACGCCGTGACCGACGAGAAGCACGACCCGGCCATGGAAGCCAAGCTGGGCGCGGACCTGGTCAAGGCCCGGGGCATCGAAGTCGGCCACATCTTCCATTTCGGCACCAAGTATTCGGCCGCGATGAAGGCGGCGGTGACGGCGCCGGACGGCAGCCAGGTGCCGGTGATGATGGGGTCGTACGGCATAGGTGTGTCGCGCCTGTGCGGCGCCATCATCGAAGCGCACCATGACGACGCCGGAATCATCTGGCCCGACGCGGTGGCGCCGTTCCGCGTCGGCCTGATCAATCTGAAGCCGGGCGATGCGGCGTGCGACGCGGCATGCGCCGGGCTTTACGAGAAGCTAGGCAAGGCGGGCGTCAGCGTGTTGTACGACGATCGCGACGAGCGGCCGGGCGTGAAATTCTCCGACATGGATCTGATCGGCCTGCCATGGCAGGCGGTGATCGGCCCCAAGGGTCTGGCCAAGGGCGTGGTCGAGCTCAAGCGTCGCGCCGGTGGCGCGCGCGAGGAACTGCCGTCCGAGGCGGCGTTCAACCGGCTCGCTGCACCTGCCTGATCGGGGACCGGCGATGTTCTCGCCCTTCGAACGGATGATGGCGGCCCGCTACCTGCGCTCGCGCCGGCGCGAGGGGTTCGTGTCGGTGATCGCCGGGTTCTCGTTCGTCGGCATCGCGCTTGGCGTGGCCACGCTGATCATCGTCATGGCGGTGATGAACGGCTTCCGCCAGGACATGATGAGCCGCATCCTGGGCGTCAATGGCCACATCGATGTCGCCGCCGTCACCATGGCGATCGGCGATTTCGACGAACTGCGCCGCCAGTTGCGCGACATTCCGGGCGTGGTCTCGGCCGTGCCGCTGATCCAGGGCCAGGCCATGGCCAGCGGCAACCGCCGCTCCGACGGCGTCCTGGTGCGCGGCATGACGGGCGCCGACCTGAAGGACCGCGATTGGGTCGCCAACAACATTCTTCAGGGATCGCTGGATGCGTTCGACGCCGGTGAGGGTATCGCCATCGGCTCACGCCTGGCCGAGCGCTTCGCCGTCGCCGCCGGAGATACGCTGACCCTGATCTCGCCCAACGGCCAGGTCACGGCCTTCGGCGCCGTGCCGCGGGTGCAGACCTTCAAAATCGCGGCGGTGTTCAACGTCGGCATGAGCGATTTCGACAGCTCGGTGGTGTTCATGCCGCTGGGGCTGGCGCAGACCTATTTCAAATACCCGGCGAGCGTGACGAATTTCGAGATTCATGTCGACGACCCGGACCGCGCGCGCCTGATCGCCCCGCGGGTGGCCGAAGTCGCGGGCCCCGGCCGGCGGGTGTTAAGCTGGGAACAGACCAACGGCCCGTTCTTCAACGCGCTGCAGGTCGAGCGCAACGTGATGTTCCTGATTCTGACGCTGATCATCCTGGTGGCGGCCTTCAACATCATTTCCGGGCTGATCATGCTGGTGAAGGACAAGGCGCGCGACATCGCCATCCTGCGCACGATGGGCGCCTCGCGTGGCGCCATCATGCGCATCTTCTTCATGGCCGGGGCCAGCATCGGCGGCGTCGGCACGGTGCTCGGATTCCTGCTCGGACTGGTCGTCTGCGACAATATCGAGGCGATCCGCCAATTCCTCAGCCGGATCGCCGGAACCGACCTGTTCTCGCCCGAAATCTATTACCTGTCTCAACTGCCGGCACGGATGGAATGGACCGAGACCGGCTCGGTCGTCGTCATGTCGCTTGTCCTCTCGTTCTTGGCGACGCTTTATCCGTCCTGGCGGGCGGCGCAAACCGACCCGGTTGAGGCCTTGCGGTATGAGTAGCGCGGCGCTCGAACTTGCCGGCGTGACCCGGTCGTTCAAGCAGGGGTCAACGGAGCTGCGCGTGTTGCGCGGGATCGATCTCACGCTGCGTCGCGGCGAGGTCGTGGCACTGGTCGGCCCATCGGGTTCGGGAAAATCGACGCTGCTGCACATTGCCGGTCTGTTGGAGCGGCCCGACGGCGGCCGCGTCGCCATCGATGGTGTCGACTGCAACGATCTGTCCGACCATCGCCGCACCGAGCTGCGCCGCGTCCACCTCGGGTTCGTCTACCAGTCCCATCATCTGCTGCCCGAATTCTCGGCGCTGGAGAACATCGTCGTTCCGCAAATGATCGCCGGCCGCGACAAGTCGGTCGGCGCGCAGCGGGCGCGCGATCTCTTGGCGGCGCTGGGTTTGGCCGAGCGCGCCGATCATCGCCCCGGTCAGCTGTCGGGCGGCGAACAACAGCGCGTGGCGATCGGCCGCGCGCTTGCCAATCGACCGGCGCTGCTGTTGGCCGACGAGCCCACCGGCAACCTGGATCCCGACACCGCCGACGGCGTATTCGCGGCCTTGATCAAGCTGGCCAAGGGCGAGGGTCTCGCCGCGCTGATCGCCACGCACAACCCGGCGCTGGCCGCGCGCATGGATCGCACCGTGCGCCTGGACCACGGTATGCTGGTCCAGCAATGAGCGGCATGGCATCTGAGCGGGGCGTCGAGCGCCTGCTGGTCGTCGGCAGTCCCGCGTCGGGCAAGTCGGAAGTCGCGCGCCAGATGGGCGAATTGCTCAAGCTGCCCGTGCATCATCTCGACTCGCTGTTCTATCTGCCGGGCTGGGTTGACCAGAACGATCAGCGCTGGTCGCAAACGCTCAATCGCGTCGTCATGACGGATCGCTGGGTGATCGACGGCAATTTTCTGGACTCGCTCGATTGGCGTTTGCCGCGCGCCGATGCGGTGATCTGGCTGGACTACGACCGCTACGAGACGGTGCGGCGCGTGGCTGGCCGCATGCTCGAACCCCATATCGCCACGCGCGACGGCTTGCCGGCCGGCTGCAAGGAAAGCTGGAGCATCGATTTCCTCATCTTCGCCTGGAAGTTTTATGTAACCCAGCGCGTCCAGCTCTCCGCGCGCCTGGGTACGCTGGCGGACCGGCAAACCCTGGTCCACATTACGCGGCCCAAGGATTTGCGCTACTTCTTGCGCAGATATGCCGACCGGGTGCGCCGCAGGAACCTGATGCTGCCCGGGCAAGTTCCGTGACTCTACGATCAGTCGGAAAGTCGAGCCCATGACAAACCCAACGCACCTTCAATTGTCCCGCCGGCTGGCCATCGCCGCCGCCGGAGCGGCCGTGACCGCGTCGTCGGCCGATGCTCAATCAGTTTCAACCGCAGCGGAGACCGCCATGACCCAGGCGAAACTCAAGCGGGCGTACGCCGACGGGCCTTACGGCCAAATTCACTATCGCGCCGTTCGCGGCGCTGAGTCCGGCAAGACCCCGCTCGTGTGCCTGCATGCCAGCCCATTGTCCGGCATCGTCTACGAGAATTGGATCGCCGAAATGGGCAAGGATCGCGACTGCTTCGCCCCTGACACGCCCGGCTTCGGCAATTCCGATGCCCCGCCGGCGCCGGTCGAGATTCCCGATTTTGCCCGCGCCATCATCCGATTCATGGACGAGATCGGCGTGCGACAGGCCGATGTCATGGGCTATCACACCGGTTCGTTCACCAGCGTCGAACTGGCGCGCAGCTACCCGGACCGCATCCGCAAGGTCGTGCTGATTTCCGCGCCGATCTTCAACGAGCAGGAGTTGGCCGATTACCGGAAGAATATCGTCAACCGGCCGACGCCGACTTTCGAAGCGATGCTGGCTCAGTCACTCGATGGGTGGCGCAAGAACGGCCGCGGCTGGTTCACCGACATGCCGGAAGATCGCTACATCGACATGCGGCTGGAGAGCATGCGCCGCTTCCGCACCACGTCGTGGGGGTTCCGGGCGGCATTCAATCACGACCTGGCGAAGGCGCTGTCCGAAACGCGCCAGCCGGTCTTGGTTTTGAATCCTCAGGACGACCTGTGGGAACAGACCCCGCGCGCCAAGCCCTACCTCAACGCCCAAAGCCGCGTGCACGACCTGCCGGGTTGGACGCACGGCATGATGGATGCCCACACCGCGGAACTGGCCGCGATCGTGCGGCAATTCCTCGACGGCTGAAGCCGCTGTGGATAACCGGCGCGAAAGCGCTGACAGCGGCGGCGCACTCGTGAAATAGTCGGGTCATGCCCGACGAAGCAAAGTCAATCGCACCGACGTCGCCGTCCGCCACGGTCGCATGCGCCCCGTTCGTGCATCTGCGCGTGCACTCGGCCTATTCGATGGCCGAGGGCGCCATCAAGATCGCCAAGTTGGCCGACCTGTGCGCGGCCCAGTCCATGCCCGCCGTAGCGCTGACTGACACGCGCAATCTGTTCGGCGCGCTTGAATTCTCGCAGGCCTGCGTCAAGGCCGGCGTGCAGCCGATCATCGGCTGCCAGATCGCCGTGCGGCGCGACGATGCCGCCGCAACCCCGCACGCGCCGGGGCGCGTGCCCGAACCCGATGCCCTGGTGCTGCTGGTTCAGAACGAAGCTGGATACTTGAATCTGCTCAAACTGGTCAGCATCGCGTTTCTGGGCACGTCCGCGGGCGAGACGCCGCAAGTGTCGTGGACCGAGGTGGCCCAGCATGCCGAGGGCCTGATTGCGCTGACCGCCGGACCCGCCGGAACGGTGGGCCGGCACCTGCTCGACGGACAGCGCGACAAGGCCGAGGCTGCGCTGCGCCGTCTGGCCGAGATTTTTCCCGGCCGGGTTTATGTCGAGATCATGCGCCATGGCATGTCGGCCGAGGACCGCATCGAAGCGGCGCTGGTCGACTTCGCCTATGCGCTCGACCTGCCGCTGGTGGCGACCAACGATGTGTTTTTTGCCGACGCCGGCATGTACCAGGCCCACGACGCGCTGTTGTGCATCGCCGACAAGTCGTTCGTCTCGGTGCATAACCGTCGCCGCCTGACGCCGCACCACCGCTTCAAGAGCGCGGCGGAAATGGTCGAACTGTTCGCCGATCTGCCCGAAGCGGTGACCAATACGCTGATCGTCGCCCGGCGCTGCGCCTTCATGGTGCAGGAACGCAAGCCGATCCTGCCGCAGCTGCCCAACACGGGCGACCGGACCGAAGCCGAGGTCCTGCGCGAGGCGTCCGCCGCCGGCCTCGAACGGCGCCTGGCGCGCCAGGTGTTCACGCCCGACATGGACCCGGCCGCACGCGAGGCGGCCGCCAAGCCCTACCGCGAGCGGCTGGTGTACGAGTTGGACGTGATCGTGAAGATGGGCTTCGCGGGCTATTTCATGATCGTGGCCGACTTCATTCAGTGGGCCAAGCAGCACGACATTCCGGTGGGCCCCGGGCGCGGGTCCGGCGCCGGATCGGTGGTGGCGTGGGCGTTGACCATCACCGACCTGGACCCGTTGCGCTTTAATCTCCTGTTCGAGCGGTTCCTGAACCCCGAACGCGTATCGATGCCCGACTTCGATATCGACTTCTGCCAGGACCGGCGCGACGAGGTGATCCGCTACGTGCAGGAGGCCTATGGCCGCGACCGCGTCGCACAGATCATTACCTTCGGCAAATTGCAGGCCCGCGCTGTGCTGCGCGGCGTCGGGCGCGTGCTGGAGATGCCGCTCGGATATGTCGATAAAATCTGCAAACTGGTGCCGAACAATCCCGCCGCCCCGGTCACGCTGCAACAGGCGATCGACGCCGATCCCGAATTGCAGCGGCTGCGCGACGCCGACGATTCGGTGCGCCAGCTGTTCGACATTTCGCTGAAGCTGGAGGGCCTGTACGCCCACGCCTCGACGCACGCCGCCGGCGTGGTGATCGGCGACCGCCCGCTCGACCAGCTTGTGCCGCTGTACCGCGATCCCGGTTCGGACATGCCGGTGACGCAGTTCAACATGAAGCACGTCGAGCAGGCCGGACTGGTCAAGTTCGATTTTCTCGGCCTGAAGACGCTGACCGTACTCGACCAGGCGGTCAAGCTATTGGCCAAACGCGGCATCGTCATCGACCTGCTCGACCTGCCGCTCGACGACCGCCGGACGTATGAACTTCTGATCAAGGCCGACACGGCGGGCGTGTTCCAGCTGGAAAGCTCGGGCATGCGCGACGTGCTGCGCAAGCTGAAACCCGACGTATTCGAGGACATCATCGCCGTGGTCGCGCTCTACCGGCCCGGCCCGATGGACAACATCGAAAGCTTCATCAACCGCAAGCACGGCAAGGAACCGATCGAGTACCTGCATCCGGCCCTGGAGCCGATCCTGAAGGAAACCTACGGGATCATGGTCTACCAGGAGCAGGTGATGCAGGCCGCGCAGGTGCTGGCCGGCTACTCGCTCGGCAGCGCCGACCTGTTGCGCCGTGCGATGGGCAAGAAGATCAAGTCCGAGATGGACGCCCAGCGCGAAACGTTCATCGCCGGCGCCGGGGCGCGCGGCATCGGCCGCGCCAAGGCCAGCGAGATCTTCGACACGATCGACAAGTTCGCCGGCTACGGCTTCAACAAGTCGCACGCCGCGGCCTATGCCCTGGTGGCGTTCCAGACCGCCTATCTGAAAGCCAATCACGCGGTCGAGTTCATGGCCGCGTCCATGACGCTCGACCTCGGCAATACCGACAAGCTGGCGTCGTTCCGCGGCGAGTGCGCGCGGCTCGGCATCCCCATCCTGCCGCCTGACGTGAACAAGTCCGAAACCGTGTTCGCGGTGGAAGACGGCGCCATCCGCTACGCGTTGGCCGCGGTGCGCAACGTCGGCGCCGGGGCGATGCAGGCGATGGTCGCCGAGCGGGCCCGGACCGGCGCGTTCAAGTC
>JANRJB010000162.1:0-1884 GCA_033764265.1 Rhodospirillaceae bacterium
CCGCCAGGTCAGCGAGTCCTCGCGCATGGCGAAGTCGGCCGTGGACCAGGCCAAGGCCACCGGCGAGACGGTCGACGGCCTGGCCCAGGCGGCGGCGAAGATCGGCGACGTGGTGAGCCTGATCACCGACATCGCCGCGCAGACCAACCTGCTGGCGCTCAACGCAACCATCGAAGCCGCGCGTGCCGGCGATGCAGGCCGCGGCTTTGCCGTCGTTGCTTCCGAAGTCAAATCGCTGGCCGGCCAGACCGCGAAGGCCACCACCGAGATCTCCGAACAGATCGCGGCCATCCAGGCGGCGAGCGACCAGACCGTCACCGCCATCCAGGACGTCGCCAACGTGATCGGCGAAATCGACCAGATCGGCACCGCGATTGCCGCCGCGATCGAGGAACAGGGTTCTGCGACCAAGGAAATCTCACGCAGCGTGCAAGAAGCCGCCCGCGGCACCCAGGAGGTCAACTCCAACATCACGGGCGTCCAGAAGGCGGCCGACGACACCGGCTCTGCGGCCAATCAGGTGCTGGGGGCGGCCGAACAGCTGTCGGCGCAGTCCAAGGACCTTGCCGGGCAGGTCAACCGCTTCCTCTCGGAGGTCCGGGCGGCGTAACCAGAACCTCCCGGGCCTGCCGGGAGCGCACTTGCCCAAGGGGACAGCGGCCATGCTACAAGCGGGAACATTCCCGCCTGTTGGAACTTGATGTTGCGTAGCGTGCCCCATATCCCCAAGACGACCGCCATTTTCGCGGTTCCGGACGGCAGGTGTCCGTGAGTTTGGTCGAGACTGAAGAACTGCAACGCCGGATCGCGGTTTTGGAGGCGGAGAACGCCCGGCTAAACGCCCTCGCGGTCGCCGACAACAGCGAGCTGGAACGCGCCGAGACGGCGCTGGCCGACAGCGAGCAGCGTTACCGCACCCTTTTCAATTCGATCGACGAAGGCTTCTGCATCATCGAATTCTTCGACGGTCCCCACGGCCCGTTGAGCGACTACATCCATATCGAAGCCAACCCGGCCTACGAACTGCACGCCGGCATCCCCAATGTCGTCGGCCAGAAGCTGCGCGAGATGGTGCCCGACGAGGCCGACGGCTGGGCCGAACTCTACGGCGGCGTGCTGCGGACCGGGGTGCCGATCCGCTTCGAGCGCGAACTGGTCGCCACCGGACGCCATCTCGAACTCGCCGCCTTTCGTATCGAACCAGCGAGCCGCCGCCAGGTCGCCGTGCTGTTCCAGGACATTACGGCGCGCAAGCGCGCCGAGACCGCCATTCAAAACCTGAACGAAACGCTGGAAGCCCGCATCACCGAGGCGATCGCCGAGCGCAAGCAAGCCGAAGAGGCGCTGCGCCAGTCGCAGAAGATGGAAGCGGTCGGCCAGCTCACCGGCGGCATCGCGCATGACTTCAACAACCTCTTGACCGGCATCATCGGGTCGCTGGAACTGCTGGAGACCCGGCTGCGCCAGGGCCGCACCTCGGACCTGCAGCGGTACGTCTCCGTGGCGCAAGGCGCGTCAAAACGCGCCGCGGCGCTCACCCATCGCCTGCTCGCGTTTTCGCGCCGGCAGACGCTGGACGCCAAGCCAACCGACGTGAACCGGCTGGTGATGGGCATTGAAGAGTTGATCCGGCGCACCGTCGGGCCGCAGATCACACTGGAAGTCGTGACGGCGGTCGGACTGTGGCCGGCGCTGATCGACGCGTCGCAACTCGAAAGCGCGCTGCTCAACCTCTGCATCAACGCGCGCGACGCGATGCCGGACGGCGGCCGCATCACGATCGAGACCGCGAACAAATGGCTCGACGAGCGTACGGCCTCGGAGCGCGATTTGCCGCCCGGGCAATATCTGTCGATCTGCGTGACCGACAACGGCACCGGCATG
>JANRJB010000166.1:0-4493 GCA_033764265.1 Rhodospirillaceae bacterium
TTCAGCGGCACGCCCCCTGCCCCGCCCGGCCGACCCGCAGGCGCGCGAGCGCGGCTGGGCGGAATGGCGGGGTCTGCAGGATTCCCGCCCGGGCCCGCCGCTCGATCCGGGGTTCCAGGCCCTGCTGGACGGGGTGTTCGGCTCAAGCCCGTTCCTTACCGCGACGGCCCTGCGCCACCCCGACCTGATCGCCGCCGCCGCCGGATCGGGGTGGGATGCCGCATTCGCGCGCGTGGCCGCCGAACTGGACGCGACCCCGACCGACGACCTGAAAGCCCTGATGCAGGCCTTGCGCCGGTGCAAGGCACGCGCCGCCCTGGTGATCGGCCTGGCCGACTTGGCCGGCGCCTGGTCGGTCGCGCAGGTAACCGCGGCCTTGAGCGATGTCGCCGATGTGGCCGTGCGCAAGACGGTCGAGGCGCTGCTGCGCGATGCGGCTGCGAGGGGCGAGCTGACCCTGCCCGAACCCGACGCGCCCCCGGAATCGCTGGTGGCCCACTGCGGCTATGTGGTGCTGGCGCTGGGCAAACACGGCGCGCGCGAACTGAACTACTCCTCCGACATCGACCTGTACGTGCTGTTCGACGAGACGCGACTGCCGTATGTCGGAAAACGCTCGGCCGCCGAATTCGCCGTGCGGCTGACGCGCGAGTTCGTGCGCATCCTGCAGGAGCGCACCGCCGACGGCTATGTGTTCCGCACCGACCTGCGCCTGCGCCCCGATCCCGGCTCGACCGCGATCGCGGTCTCGCGCCAGGCCGCGACCATCTACTACGAAAGCTACGGCCAGAACTGGGAACGCGCGGCCCTGATCAAGGCGCGCTTCGTGGCCGGCGATCCGGTGACGGCGACCGCGTTCCTGAAGGATATCGAGACCTTCATCTGGCGCCGCTCGCTCGATTTCTACGCGCTGCAGGACATCCACTCGATCAAGCGGCAGATCCACGCCCACAAGGGCGGCGGCACGGTCGCGGTGGCCGGCCACAATGTCAAGCTGGGCCGCGGCGGCATCCGCGAGATCGAGTTCTTCGCCCAGACCCAGCAGCTGATCTGGGGCGGCCGGCGGCCCGAGGCGCGCTCGCCGCGCACGGTGGCCGCGCTCGAGGTGCTGACCGACATGGGCGTGGTGGCGCCCGAGGTGCGCGACGACCTGAAGGACGCCTACGAATTCCTGCGCCGGCTGGAACATCGGCTGCAGATGATCAACGACGAGCAGACGCAGAAACTGCCGGCCGACGACAGCGGACTAAAGCATGTCGCGCTGTTTTCGGGCTATGACGACCTGGCCGCGTTCACCGCCGCCGTGACGGCCGTGCTGCTGACGGTGGAGAAGCACTACGCCGCGCTGTTCGAGGAGTCATCCGAACTCACCGTCGGCGGCAACCTGGTGTTCACCGGCACCGAGGACGACCCCGACACGCTCGACACCCTGCGCCGGCTGGGCTTCAAGGACCCCTCGCTGGTCTCGCGCTCGGTGCGCAACTGGCACACCGGCAAGTACCGCGCGACGCGCACCTTGCGCGCCCGCCAGATCCTGACCGAGCTGATGCCGGCGCTGTTGATCGCCTTCGGCCGCACCGCCGAGGCCGACGCCGCGTTCGTGCGCTTCGACCAGTGCCTGGCCCAGCTGAACGCCGGCGTGCAGCTGTTGTCGGTGTTTCAGGCCAACCCCAAGCTGCTCGACCTGATCGCGGAAATCATGGGCGACGCGCCGCGGCTGGCCGAGGCCATCACCCGCAATCCGGCGCTGCTGGACTTCGTGCTCGACCCCGCGTTCTTCCGGCCGGTGCGCCCGCTGGACGAAATGGCCAGCGACCTGCACCACGTCACCGCCTCGGCCGACAATTTCGAGGCGTTCCTCGAGGCGGTGCGGCGCTGGGCCAACGAGCAGCGGTTCCGGATCGGGGTCCAGATGCTGCAGGGCACGGTCGACCCCCTGACCGCCGCGCGGCAGTTGTCCGACGTGGCCGAAGGTGTGCTGGCCGAGGTAATGCCGCGCGTATCGGCTGAATTCGCCGCTCAGTTCGGCCGCGTGCCCGACAGCGAACTGACTGCCATCGCCTACGGCAAGCTGGGCAGCCGCGAACTGACGCCGTCGTCGGACCTCGACCTGGTGCTGGTCTACACCGGCGCGGAAAGCACGCCGTCGGCGGGCGGCGAGCGGTCGCTGCCGGCTTCGGCCTATTACATCCGCCTTGGCCAGCGCATCGTGACGGCCATGACCGCGCTGTCGGGCCAGGGCCGTCTGTACGAGATCGACCTGCGGCTGCGGCCGCAAGGGGCCAAGGGGCCGCTGGCGTGCAGCGTGGAATCGTTCACCAAATACCTGGCCGAGGACGCCTGGACCTGGGAGCACATGGCGCTGACCCGGGCGCGGGTGGTGGTGGCGAGCGATCCGGTCCGCGCCCAGCTCGGGTCCGCCATCGCCCAGGTGCTCGACCGGCCGCGCCCGGCCGGCGCGTTGGTGGCCGCCGTCGCCGACATGCGCGCGCGCATGCGCCGCGAGCACAAGGCCGAACAGTTGTGGCAGCTGAAGCGCCGCGGTGGCGGCCTGATCGACATCGAATTCATCGCGCAGTATCTGCGCCTGACCCGGCCGGCGCCGGTCGGCCTGGCCGCCGGCGGCGTGATCGGCATGCTGCGCCACTTCGCCGGCGCTGGGCAGTTGACCGGCGCCGACGCCGATGTGCTGGCCGGCGGTTACGCGCTGTTGTCGCGATTGCAGATGCTGATCCGGCTGACCCTGCCCGACGACCAGGACCAGCCGCCGTTCCCCGAAGGTCTCACGCGCAAGCTGTGCCGGCTGGCCGACGCGCCCGACTTCGCCGCGCTGGAACTTGCCTTGGATCAGTCGCGCGCGGGCGTTGCGGCGGTCTATGATCGGCTGATTGATCTGCCCGCCGCGGCCGCCCGTAGCACCCTGGGCGCGGACACGCCGCGCTGACCCGTTCAACACTCACCGCAGAAGGATCGCGTTTCATGGCCACCAAGATCGGCGCCAAGGCCCCGGATTTCAAAATGCCCACGGACTCCGGGTCCGTGGCGTTGAAGGACCTCAAAGGCAAGGCCGTCATCCTCTACTTCTATCCGAAGGACGACACCTCGGGCTGCACCAAGGAAGCCTGCGACTTCCGCGACGGCCTGCCCGACTTCGGCAAAGCCAAGGCGGTGGTGATCGGCGTGTCGAAGGACAGCGTCGAGAGCCACAAGAAATTCAAGGCCAAGCACAAGCTGAACTTCGCGCTGGGCTCCGACGAGGACGGCAAGGTGTGCGAGGCCTATGGCGTGTGGAAGGAAAAAAGCATGTACGGCCGCAAGTACATGGGCATCGAACGCTCCACCTTCCTGATCGACGATAAGGGCGTGCTGCGCGCCGAGTGGCGCAAGGTGAAGGTGCCGGGCCACGCCAAAGAGGTGCTGGCCGCGCTGAAGGCGCTGTGACCGCCGCAACGCCCGACACCGTCGCCGGATGGGCGGTGGCCGTTCTGTCCACCGCCGATCCGTGGGCCAAGGTGGCGTTGACCCGCGCGGCCGCGGCGGCGTGCGCCAACCTGCCCACGGGGCGCGCCGCGCCGCCCGACCGCCCGGCCCGACCGGCGCGGCCCGAACTGCGCCGTCCGGGCGACATGGCCAAGCGCAGCACCGGGCCCAAGGGCCGCCTCGCCCTGGTGCACGCGCTCGCGCACATCGAACTCAACGCCATCGACCTGGCATGGGACATCATCGCCCGCTTCGCGCACGACGATCTGACGCGCGCCTTCGTCGACGATTGGGTGGGCGTGGCGATCGAGGAAGCGGAACACTTTTTCGAGCTAGACCGGCTGCTGAAGGACTGGGGCGGCGGCTACGGCGACCTGCCGGCCCACGACGGCCTGTGGCGCGCCGCCGCCGGCACCGCCGACGACCTGTTGGCGCGGCTGGCGATCATTCCGCTGACGCTGGAAGCGCGCGGGCTCGACACCACGCCCGAGACGGTCGCGCGCCTGCGCGCCGCCGGCGAGCAGGCCGTGGCCGATGTTCTTGATGTGATCTATGCCGACGAGATCAAGCATCTGGCGGTGGGGATGCGCTGGTTCGACCACCTGTGCAGGGCCCGCGGGCTCGATCCGGCCGCGGCCTACCGCGCGACCCTGGCCGCGCGCTTTTCCGGGCGCCTGAAGGGGCCGTTCAACATCCCCGCCCGCGCCGCTGGGGGAATGGATCGATCATTCTTCGAGAATTCCTGATGCCCAGACTTGGTCGGGGGCACTGGCGTGCGCAACGACTCACATCGTCGTCCTGGGCCCCAGGGTTTGCGCGACGCACGACCCGAAGATAAACTTGTGCCCAGGACCCAGCGTTATTGGACTGTTCAGCGGCGCGAACACTAAACTCTAGGCCCTGGGAACAAGTCCCAGGGTGACGATCGGAGATGTGTTCGTGGTCTCCGTCCAATCCAGTTCGAATTCAAAGAACGTCCCTCCCCCACCGTGGGGAGGGTGGCGATGCGCAGC
>JANRJB010000168.1:0-4220 GCA_033764265.1 Rhodospirillaceae bacterium
AGCGCCGGAGCCGGTGGCCGACCTCGCCGGGCACGGCAACATCCTCTTGGTGGAAGACGAAGACGCCGTGCGCGTGTTCGCCGCCCGCGCGCTCAAGACCAAGGGCTACCGCGTGCTCGAGGCGCGCACCGGCGAGCAGGCGCTCGACATCCTGCACGAGCAGGCCGAGGTGGCCTTGATGATCACCGACATGATGATGCCCGGCATGGACGGCGGCACGCTCGCCCGGCTGATCCGCGTCGAGCGGCCCGAGGTGCGGATCATATTGATCTCCGGCTACGCCGAGGAGATCGCCAAGGGCGACGGCGCGGCGGTCGAGGACTTCCACTTCCTGCCCAAGCCCTTCAGCCTGGGCCAATTGACGGCCAAAGTGCGCGAGGTGCTGGGGTAGCGGGTGTGGTCGCGCTGCGCAAAATCCAGGCCGCCCGATTGACACGCTCGGCACTCGAGTTGCAAACTTTCAGTAATTCGGAAAAGCGGATGTTGCGAAGCCATGGCGCTCAGTAGGTCTGTCTCTAAATTTGCGGCACCCAAAGAGAACCTCGTCGTGTCGCCGCGCGGGCAGGTGACGTTGCCTGCGGCGATGCGCAAGGCGCTCGGCCTCGGCCCCAGCGCCATAGTCACGGCCGAGGCGCGCGACGGACAGATCGTGTTGTCGCCGGCGGTTGTGGTGGAAACCGAAACCTATTCCAGCCACGACATCGCGCGGTGGCTGGCCGATGATCGCTTCGCCGTGGGTGAACGCGCGCGGCTGGTCCGAAAGATCGGCGGCAAGCGACGGTCGACCCGATCGGCGCGGGCTGTCGATCGCTAAGCGGCGCGCAGCGTGGACCGTCTGTTCCTCGACGCCAACGTCCTATTCACCGCGGCCCACAACCCGCTCGGCAAGGCCGCCTTCCTGATCGAGCCGCCGGGAGAGGCCCCTTGGCGCGTGATCACGAGCGCGCTCGCCGTCGCCGAAGCGCTGCGGAACATTCGGCTTAAGGCCCCCCAGTCCGTCGTCCGATTGCAAGACTTGGCACGGCGCGTGGCACTTGTGCCCCAGCCGCCGCCCGCGCCCGTGTCTGTTGCGCTGCCGGAGAAAGATCGGCCCATCTACGCCGCGGCGCGCGCCGCGCGGGCGAGCCACCTGATCACCGGTGATCTGCGCCATTTTGGTGCTCTGATGAATCGGCCCGCGGCGACGGACGGTATGGTCGTTCAGACCGTCTCGGACTATTTGCGCGGATTGTGATCTTTGGTGCCCCTGACCGGCCTCATTGACGAGTCCGTTGATCCTGGATAGTCGGGCACCTGCAACTCACCTCAATTTCCGCTCCAGCCGCCTGTAGACCTCGTCGTCATTGCGTTTGCCGATCACAGCTACGATCAAGGTCGTCTGCGCGACGCGATAGATGATTCGATACTCGCCGCTATCGGCGCGTCGATAGGCGCCGGCCGCGCCTTTCAGGCTGAGGCTGTCTGGTGGCGCAGGGTTTTCGCGCAGCGCCATGATCTTGGCGGCAATCTGGCGCGCATGCTTGGGCGGCAGGCGATCGAGCGTCTTGGCCGCGTCGCGCGAAAGGTCAATGTCGAGCACGGGGCGGCCCGGTCAACGACGGGTCCGCTTCGGGGCCAAGTGCTTTTGGATGAGTCGCGCCGAGTCCGCCTTGCCGACCAGCCCGTCTTTCTCCGCAAGCGTGGCGCGGCGCGACCAATAGGCGTCTTCCAGGGCTTGCAGTCGGTCATAGGTCTCGGCCGACAGCACCACCGCGACCCGGCGGCCGTGCTTCTCGATCGCGACCGGGCCGGCTTGGGCGCTATCGAGCAAGCGCCCGAACCCGTTCTTGGCGGTACGCGCTGCGAACGATTTCATGGGCGATATCCGAAAAAAGGGACAATCGAGCCATTGTAGCTAATTTAGCTCGAAAAGCTACACGTCGGGAACAAAGGCCCGCGCAGGCTTGGCGCATGCCCGAACGTGGCAATTCGGTGGCGGTCTTCGTCTCTGTCACCCCGTGACTCGGCCGTTGCGCTCTTTTATCATCGCCGCATCATGGCCCGTGCGCGGGCCCGGCATGCGGGGAGGTCGGCGATGACGCGGATGACGGTACTGGCGATGACGGCGGCGCTTGTCGCCTCGACGGCGGCGTGGGCGCAATCGGACGCGGCGCCCGATCCGGCCCTGGTGGCCAGGGGCAAGGCGTTGTTCGAAGACCCGTCCCTGTCCGGCGACGGCAAGACCTCGTGCGCCACCTGCCATCCCGGCAGCCACACCGACAACAAAAGCTACGTCGGCCTGAACGTCGTGCCCGACGGCGACCCCAACGGCCGCTCGACGCCGACCATGTGGGGCGCGGCCAAGCGCTCGGTCTATGCCTGGGCCGGCACCGCGCCGACCATGTCCGGCAACATCCGCGGCATCATCGTCAACCGCATGAAAGGCGCCGAGCCGGCGCCGGAGACCCTGGCCGCGCTGGTGGCCTACATCGGCACGCTCGAGCCGCCGCGCAGCGGCCATGTGGACGAGGACGGCCTGCCCACCGACACCGCGCCCGAAGCGGTCAAGCGCGGCTTCGAGCTGTTCACCGGCGAGGGCCAATGCGGCACCTGCCACGTCATGCCGACGTTCGACAAACCCGAAGTCGAGGACGTCGGCTCCGGCGGCACCTTCAAGGTGCCGGCGTTGTGGGCGGTGGCCCAGACCGCGCCCTACTACCACGACGGCCGCTACAAGACGCTGGAAGAGACCGCGAAGTACATGTGGGAGTTCCAGACCAAGAAGGCCGGCACGCCCTCCACGCCGACGCCCGCGCAGCTGTCCGATCTGGTCGCCTATCTGAAGGCGCTGTAAGCCCGCGCGCCGCCGGCGCCGATCTGGCCCCGGCGTAAGGGGCGGGCAACGGTCGTGGAGCTGTACGACGCCGTCGTCTTCGTACACGTGGTCCTGTTCGTCTACTGGCTGGGCCCCGACTTCGGCGTCTATGTCGCCAGCCCCTTCATCGTGCGGCCGGGCACGCCGCTTTCGGAGCGGGTGCGATTCCTGACCGCCATGACGCGCATGGCGCAGCTGTCGCGCAATTGCCTGATCCTGCTGTTGCCGGTCGGCTTCTGGCTGGCGGCCCGGGTCGGGCTGTCCAGCATCGACGGCTGGCCCCTGGCCGTGATCTGCGCAGGCGGCGCGGCGTGGTGCGCGGCATCGGTGCTGATGTATCGGCGGGCGGGCACCGCGCTCGCGCAGCTGTTGGCCGCGGCCGACCGCGCCGTGCGCATCGGCCTGATCGCGCTGCTGCCGGCGCTGGCGGCGTGGTCGCTCGTCACCGGTGCGCCGCTGGCCACGCCGTGGCTGGCGCTGAAGGTGCTGCTGTTCGCGTTCCTGCTGTTCAACAGCCTGCAGCAGCGCGCCATCGCATTGCAGTGGCGCGCCGCATTGGACCGGCTGCGCGCGGCGGGCGAGGATGCGGCGCTGGCCGCCGAGGCCGAGGCGGTGTTCGCCCGCACCGCGCCGCGGGCCAACCTCAACGCCTATCTGACGTGGGCGGCCAGCCTCGCCATCGCCTTTCTGGGCGTGGTCAAGCCGGGATAAACCCCAAGCCCTCTATTTCTTGTCGTCGTCCGAAGCCACGTCTTCGATTTTCTTGCCGGCGCTTTTCAGGTCGCGGCCGACGCCTTCGACCGTGTTGCAGGCCGCCAGCGCCGCGGCCAGCATGGCCGCCGCGATCACCGCCGATGTGGTCTTGGCCAGCGGGTTCGAACGGGGGGTCTCGGACATCTCGTGTTCCTCCTTGAGCGACTCGGGCAGGGCAGGGATCGGGCTGAGGTTTAGCGCGTCTGCCGGGCCCGCCCAAGAGGGCGCTGTGCCGCCCGAAACCGAACGCGCGACCGGCCGGGCTTTATCGGTTAAAATGCTGATTTATCGCATTAATCCACAAAAGTTCCATCTTTGTTCCAAAAACTCGCGATTATATACTTGACTGACAGACCCTACCGGGCTAGGTTTGTTCTCAGGAGAACAGACCATGACCCCCACTGCCCTGACCGATCCAATTTATAACGACGAAACAGCGGCCTACCGCCATCTTGAGCGCATCCGCTGGCCGGATGGGGTAATCTGCCCCCATTGCGGCGGGGTCGAGAGCGCCCGCCCGGTCCAGGGCGAGAGCATGGGGCCGGGCTGGTACTACTGCACCGCCTGCAAGGACAAGTTCACGGTTCGTACCGGGACCGTTTACGAACGCTCC
>JANRJB010000198.1:0-2726 GCA_033764265.1 Rhodospirillaceae bacterium
GTCGTGCTCGAGGTAGTTGAGCGTGGTGACGATCGACCAGCGGTCCATCTGGCCCTGGTTGATCTGCTGCGTGCCGTGATAGAGGCCGCTGGTGTCGCCCAGGCCGACGGTGTTGGCGGTGGCGAACAGCCTGAACGCCGGGTGCGGCCGGATCACCTTGTTCTGATCGAGCAGGGTCAGCTTGCCTTCCACCTCCAGCACGCGCTGGATGACGAACATCACGTCGGGCCTGCCGGCGTCGTACTCGTCGAACACCAGCGCGATCGGATGCTGCAACGCCCACGGCAACAGCCCTTCGCGGAATTCGGTGACCTGCATGCCGTCGCGGATGACGATGGCGTCCTTGCCGATCAGGTCGATGCGGCTGATGTGGCTGTCGAGGTTGATGCGCAGGCACGGCCAGTTCAGCCGCGCCGCGACCTGCTCGATGTGGGTCGATTTACCGGTGCCGTGATAGCCCTGGATCAGGACGCGGCGGTTGTGCGCGAAGCCCGCGACGATGGCGAGCGTGGTGTCGCGGTCGAAGCGATAGGCCTTGTCGATCTCGGGCACGTGCTCGTCGCGCTCGGAAAACGCCGGCAGTTTCATGTCGATGTCCAGGCCGAACACGTCCTTGGCCGAGACCTGCTTGTCGGGCAGCCGCACCCCGAAATCGGTGCGCGCGCCCTCGGTCCGCTTGCTCATACCGTCACTCGTGAAACCATGGCTGCTGGCACGGCCGGCGGCCGCCCCGTTCCGGCGTTTTATGACATGTCGTTGTGCGGCCGCGCAATTGCCCCTTAACGCTTGGCGCAATTGTGGAATTCGCCGCCACGCCGATCAGCCGATTCCCTTGGACCAGCCGCCGTCGGCGGTGAGCGACGCGCCGACCAGATTGGCCGCACGGTCCGAAGCCAGGAACACGATCAAACCGGCGATCTCGTCAGGCGCGGCCAGCCGGCCCAGGGGGATCTGACGGGTGTAGTCGCTTTCGACGTCGGCCACCGTGCGGCCCGAACTTTGCGCCAGCCGGTTCATCAGCGTCGTCCAGCGCTCGGTGCGCGTTGGGCCGGGATTGACGGCGTTGACCACGACGTTGTGCGGCGCCAGTTCCTCGCCCAGGCCGCGGGTGATGGCCAACAGCGCGGCGTTGGCCGCCGACCCGGGCAACAGGCGCGGGCTGGGCTGTAGCCCGGTATTGCCGACGATGTTGACGATGCGGCCGTATTTCTGCGCGATCATGGCCGGAATCGCCGCGCGCATGGCGCGGATCGCCCCCATCACTTTCAGCTCGAAGCTTTCGGCCCAGACCTGGTCGGCGATCTCCCAGAACAGTCCACCCTGCGAGGCGCCGGCGGAGTTGATCAGCACGTCGAGGCGGCCGAACGTCGCGATGGTGCGCGTCACAGCGGTCTCGGCCGCGACCGGGTCGGTCAGGTCGAGCGGCAACGCCAACGCTTCGGTGCCATGGGCGGCACCTACCTCATCGACCAGTTTGCCAAGGTCGGCGCCATTGCGCGCGGTCAGCGCGAGCTTTGCGCCTTCGGCGGCCAGCAAACGCGCCGACGCCGCGCCGAGCCCGCGGCTCGCCCCGGTGATCAGCACCACACGGTCTTTCAGGCGCAAGTCGATGGCCGGTCTCCTGCAGGGGGCATTGGCTGAAGGCTAAGTGGCGGCGTTCAACGCGGCCTTGAGCACGGCGAAGGCGGCGTTGATCGCCTGCATCCGGCGCTCGGCCTCGCGGCTGCCGCCGTTGGCGTCGGGGTGGTGGCGTTTCACCAGCGCCTTGTAGTGCGCTTTGAGGGCGACGAGGTCGAGCGGGGCGTCGAGTTCCATCGTCGCGAGCGCGCGGCGCTGCGCCGGGGTCAGCCCGGCCGTCGCCGCCGACCGGCGCGCTCGGGCCCCGGCCGCGGGGTCGAACGCCGTGCCTCGCCCCAAGCCCAACGGATCGTCGACCTCGAACGGTGTGCGCCCCGCGCCGCCGGCGCGCATTCCGTGTTCCGGTCCCAACGCGCCCAGCTTCCAGGTCGGACGATCCCACGTGGCGGTAGAACGGATTTCGCGTTCGATGTCCGCCTCGCCCAGTCCGGCGTGATAGTCCCACGCTGCGTTGTAGCTGCGCACGTGATCCAGGCAGAAATAGACGTAATCGGCCAGCGACCGGTCGCGCGGCGCGCGGTACTCGCCGGCATTGCGGCAGCCGGCCCAGGCGCACGGGCAGGGTGTCGCGCCCGCGGTCATTTCCGGGGTCGCGTCGATCGCCTCTGAAAACAAGCGGGCACGGTTCATAAGGCGACTATCGGCGGGCCGTCGTCGGGCGGCAATCTTGTTTCTTCGCGCCAGTTGTGCATGGTGCCCCCGACACGAAAGGTTCAGAGATGGGCATTGTTCGCGACCGCATCGCCGCCAAGCTGACCGCCGGCCTCGCGCCCGAGGCACTGCAGATCGTCGATGATTCGGCCCGGCATGCCGGCCATGCCGGCGCGCATCCCGACGGCGGCGGCGAAACGCATTTCAGGGTGGCGGTGGTCGCCGCGGCGTTTGCCGGCAAATCACGCCTGGACCGTCAACGTTTGGTGTACGGTCTGCTGGCCGAGGAATTGAAGCAGCGCGTGCATGCGCTGGAGCTGAAACTGTCCGCGCCCGGCGAAGTTTAGCTCGACACCTTTTCGCGCGGCGCGGCTTGCGCGGCCGGGTCTTTGTAAAACTCCGGATAATCGCGCTTCACCGTGGGTCCGTCCGAAGCC
>JANRJB010000206.1:0-17368 GCA_033764265.1 Rhodospirillaceae bacterium
CTGGTCGCCGCCGCGCGCGCCCGCGCGGTGCAAGGCGCGCGGCTGCCGCGCGAGCTGGCCGAGGCCCACTACATGTTCGCCACGCCGGTCGATATGCCCCGGCTTGGCCGCCATGTCGTGTACATCGAATGGCGGCACGACCGGCGCGACGGGCCGATCTCCGGCCAGCGGGTTTGGGCGTTTGACGCCCGCGATGACGGCATCGTCATGCGATTCTTCACCCTCAAGCCCGCGGCCAAGGCGGTGCTCGACGGCCTGATCGCACCCGACCCCAAGACAGCCGCCCTGGGGCCCGATGACCTTAACGGCTATCCGCCGCCGTGCCACATCGTCTTGAAGCGGTCCGGCGATGTCTTCGAAGGCGCCAACGCGCCGCCCGGCGGCTGCGTGTTTCCGCGCACGACGGTCACCGGCGGCACCATGCGCGCGGACGCCTTCATCCGCTTCGCGCTGGAGCTGCACCGCGAAAAGGTTGATATGGTTCAGACCGGCCCGGGCGAAGCCCTGTCGGATCATGCGGCCGAGACCGAGGACTGGATTTACCTGCGGGTGAAGTAACGTCGGGGTTTTTTCGGGCTCGCCCGGTCCTGGCGTCATGGGCTAGGTTCACTGCCGACCAGAACCCGTGCCCTCATGCCGCGATCGAAATCTTCTCGTCCGTTCAAAAGCGACACCACCGTCATCCATGCCGGGCAAGACCGCGCCCGCAATTCCGGCATCGTCAACACCCCGGTGTTTCACGCGTCGACCGTCGTGTTCGACAGCATGGCGGCCTTGTCCGCGGCCAGCGAAAAGGTGCTCAAGCAGCGCGAGAAAGGCCTGTTCTACGGCCGGCGCGGCACGCCCACGCATTGGACCCTGCAGGAAGCGATCACCGAGATGGAGGGCGGCGCCGATACCGTGCTGGCCGCCTCCGGGCTCAATGCCTGCACCACGGCCATCCTGGGCTGCGTCAAGGCCGGCGATCACCTGCTGATGGTGGATTCGGTCTACGAGCCGACGCGGGTGTTCTGCGACAAGTTCCTTACCTCGTATGGCGTGGAGACCACCTACTATCCCGCCGGCGTTGGCGCGGGAATTTCGGCCCTGATGCGTCCCAACACCACCGCGGTGTTCTGCGAGTCCCCCGGTTCGCACACCTTCGAAATGCAGGACCTGCCGGCCATTGCCGCGGCCGCGCATAAGAACGGCGCCAAGGTGCTGGTCGACAACACCTGGGCCAGCCCACTGTTCTGCCAGCCGCTGAAACTGGGCTGCGACGTTTCGATCCAGGCCGCCACCAAGTACGTGGTCGGCCACTCCGACGCCATGCTGGGCACCATCTGCTGCAACGACGCCGCGCTCGACGGCGTGTTCCGGGCCGCCTCGCTGCTCGGCGTGGTGGTCGGCCCCGACGACGTCTACCTCGCCACCCGCGGCCTGCGCACGCTGGCCGTGCGGCTGCGCCAGCACGAGCAGAACGCGCTCAAGGTCGCGCGCTGGCTGCAGCGCCAGCCGCAGGTCAAGCGCGTGCTGTTTCCCGCCCTGCCCGACGATCCCGGCTACGCGTTATGGAAGCGCGATTGCAGCGGCGCCAGCGGTTTGCTGGGCGTGGTGTTCCATCGCACCTCGGCCGAGGCGGTTACGGCGATGATCGACGGCATGGATTTGTTCGCGCTCGGCTATTCGTGGGGCGGCTTCGAAAGCCTGATCGCGCCGTCCAGCCCCGGCAAGTCGCGCACCGCGGAAGCGTGGACCGAGCCGGTGCCGGGCGTGCGCCTGCATATCGGGCTGGAAGATGCCGACGATCTGATCGCCGATCTGTCCGCCGGCTTCGCCCGTTTCTCCGCCGCGCTCGGTTAGGTCGCGCGCTCGCGCCCCGCCGCCGATGGCGCCAAACGGTCCCTCCGCTCCACCCGGCTCGCTGCACGACGCCGTCGCCTTGCACAAGGCCGGCAATCTGTCCGGCGCCGAGGCGATCTACACAACGATCCTGGCGCGTCATCCCAACAACGCCGATGCGCTGTACCTGCTGGGCACGGTGCGCCACCAGCAAGGCCGCCAGTCCGACGCCAAGGCGCTTTTGGAACGCGCGCTCGCGCTCAAGCCCAACCTCGGCGCCGCGCACAACAATCTCGGCAAGGTCTATGACGCCCTGGGCCAGTGGGACGCGGCGGTGGCCTGCTTTCACGCTGCCCTCAAGATCGACGCCAACGATGCCGAGGCCTTGTGCAACCTGGGCATCGCCGAGATCTGGCGGGCCAACAGCACCGAAGCCGAGGCGATCCTGCGCCGCTCGCTCGCGCTCAACGCAAAGTCGCCGCCAACGTGGAGCGCCCTGGGTTACGCCCTTTACCACCAGAACCGCACCGACGATGCCATCGCCGCCTGGCGCACCGCCCTTGGCTTCGCGCCCGATTTCACCGAGGCGCACATCAATCTCGGCACCGCGCAGCTGTCGCGGATGGAATTCGTATCCGGCTGGACCGAATACGCCTGGCGCGATCGCCTGCCCGAATCCCGCATCGACAAAGGCCGCTATCCACAAAGGCGTTGGCGCGGCGAGGATCCGGCGGGGCAGGGGCTATTGCTGGTGGCCGACCAGGGCCTGGGCGATCAGATTCTGGCCGCCGGTGTCATCCCGCTGCTGGCCGCACGCAATATCCGCTTGGTGATCGAATGCGAACCCCGGCTGGTGCCGCTGTTCGCCCGCTCGTTCCGGGCCGAGGTGGTGCCGGCCGTCACCCCGCCGCAGCCGGCCACCCAGCGCGCCGACCTGATGGCGCGGGCCGACCTGTTCGACGCGGCGGCCACGGTCATCAAGAGCCCGCTGGGGTTCGCCCGCCATGCCGGCTATTTGCGGCCCGATCCTGGGCGCGTGGCGGCGTTTCGGCGCCGGCTCCTGGGTTTGGCGGATGGCCGCCGCATCATCGGCATTTCCTGGGCCAGCGCGCGGCTGCGCCTAGGGGCGGCCAAAACCTCGCACCTGGCCCGCGACTGGGCCGATGTGCTACGCGCGCCCGACTCCTTTTTCGTGTCGCTCCAATACGGCGCGGCTGACCGCGACCTGGCCGAGGCCGCCGCTGCGGGCCTGTCCGTTTACCGCCTGCCCGATCTCGACGTCACCCAGGATATCGACGGCCTGGCCGCCGCCATCGCGGCGCTGGATCTGGTGGTTTCGGTGTCCAACACCACCGTGCATTTGGCCGGGGCGCTGAACGTGCCGACCTGGACGATCGTATCGGCCGGCCCGGCGCGGTTGTGGTACTGGTTCGAGGACCGGTCCGACAGCCTGTGGTACCCGTCGATGCGGCTGTTCCGCCAGGCCGACTACGGCCGCTGGGCGCCGGTCATGACCCAGGTCTCCCAGGCACTGCGCCGGCTCGGCCCACTGCCCGCCGGGTCGCGAAACGCGTGATTTTGTCCGCGTACCTCAATAAGATGCCGTATCGGGGCGCAGGGCCAAAGGGCCGGCGCCCCGAACTGCCGTCGGGACGTTGGGTGCGGAAGGACAGGGTGCCATGAATGTCGAGACCGGCCGAAGCGGGGCGCAAGCCGCGGGTCAAAGCGACGCCGCCGATCCGAAGTCGGTGGTGGTGCGTTTCGCCGGCGACTCAGGCGACGGCGTGCAACTCCTGGGTTCACAGTTCAGTCAGGAAACCGCGCTCGCCGGCAACGCGCTTGCGACCTTTCCCGACTTCCCCGCCGAGATCCGCGCGCCCACCGGCACCACCTACGGCGTTTCGGCGTTCCAGATCAATTTCGGCTCCAAGCAGATCAATACCGCGGGCGACCGGCCCGACGTGCTGGTGGCGTTCAATCCCGCCGCGCTGAAAGTCAACCACAAGGACCTGCGCCGCGGCGGATTGGTGATCCTGGACTCCGGCACCTTCAAGGAGAAGGACATCAAGCGCGCCGAATGGGACCGCGATCCGCGCGCCGACGGCACGCTGGGCGAATTCCGCGTCATCGAGATCGACATCTCCAAGCAGGCGCTGGAATGCGCCAAGCCGTTCGGCGTGTCGCAGAAGGAAGCGCTGCGCACCAAGAACATGTGGATGCTGGGTCTGGTGTCGTGGATGTACGACCACGATATCGCCCCGATCGTCGACAACCTGGAAAAGAAATTCGGCGCCGAAGACGCCATCGGCCGCGCCAACGTCGCCGCGCTCAAGGCCGGTCACGCCTATGGCGAGATTCACGAACTTGATGGCGAAATCGCGCCACAGCATTTTCCGGCGGTGCCCTACGAGCCCGGCGCTTATCGGCTGGTGTCGGGCGCCGAGGCGCTGTCGTGGGGCCTGATCGCCGGCGCGCAGCTGGCCGGCGTCGAGGCGGTGCTGGCCTCGTACCCGATCACGCCGTCATCGCCGGTGCTGCATATCCTGGCGCGCCTGCGTCAGTTCGGCATCACCACCTTCCAGGCCGAGGACGAAATCTCCGCCTGCTGCGCGGCGTTGGGCGCATCGTTCGGCGGCAAGCTCGGCATCACCGCGTCGTCGGGCCCCGGCATCGCGCTCAAGACCGAGGCCATCGGTCTTGGCATTTCCACCGAACTGCCGCTGGTCATCGTCGATACCCAGCGCGCCGGTCCCTCGACCGGCATGCCGACCAAGACCGAACAGTCCGACCTGTTCATCGCCGTGTGGGGTCGTAACGCCGACGCGCCGATCCCGGTGCTGGCGTCGCGTTCGCCCGGCGACTGCTTCGACGTGGCGATCGAGGCGGTGCGGCTCGCCACCAAGTACATGACGCCGGTGATGCTGTTGTCCGACGGCTACATCGCCAACGCCGCCGAGCCGTGGCGCATTCCGTCGATGGCCGACTACGCGCCGTTTCCGGTCAAGTTCCGCACCGATCCCGAAGGGTACAAGGTGTTCGCGCGCGATCCGACCACGCTCGCGCGCGCCTGGGTCAAGCCCGGCACGCCGGGCATGATGCATCGCATCGGCGGCATCGAGAAGGATTCGCTGACCGGCGACATCTCGTACACCGACGTCAACCACCAGAAGATGACCGATCTGCGCACCGCCAAGATCGCCAACATCGCCAACGACATTCCCGAGCAGGCGGTCGAGATCGGCACGGCCAAGGGCAAGTTGGCGGTGGTCGGGTGGGGCTCGACCTATGGGCCGATCAACCGTGCCGTCGCCAGCATGCGCGCGCAAGGCTACGACGCTTCGCATATCCACATCCGCCACCTGTGGCCGCTGCCGCGCAATCTGGGCGCGCTGTTGCGCAGCTACGACAAGATGCTGGTGGCCGAAATGAACAACGGCCAGATGCTGACGCTGTTGAAAAGCCAGTACCTGGTCGACGCCAAGGGCCTGCTCAAGGTGTCGGGCCAACCACTCAAGATCGAAGACGTCGAACGCGCGATCGCCGCGCAGCTGCAGGGTTAGGACATCCCGCCATGAACATTCAGGTCGCGCCGCCGAAACTGACCGCCAAGGATTTCGCCTCCGACCAGGAGGTGCGCTGGTGTCCCGGTTGCGGCGACTACGCCATCCTCAAGGCCGTGCAGACCGCGCTCGCCAACATGGGCGCGGCGCCCGAGAACACCGTCTTTGTCTCCGGCATCGGCTGTTCGTCGCGTTTTCCATATTACATGGCGACCTACGGCTTCCACACCATTCACGGCCGCGCGCCGGCGGTGGCCACCGGGCTCAAGCTGGCGCGGCCCGAACTCGACGTCTGGGTGGTCACCGGCGACGGCGATGCCCTGTCGATCGGCGGCAACCATCTGTTTCACATGCTGCGCCGCAACGTCGACCTGAACATTCTGCTGTTCAACAACGAGATATACGGCCTGACCAAAGGGCAGTTCTCGCCGACCTCGCGGCTGGGCCTCAAGTCGCCGTCCACGCCGACCGGATCGGTCGACAGCCCGGCCAATCCGTGCTCGTTCGCGCTGGGCTGCAATGCGCGCTTCGTCGCCCGCGGCATCGACATCCAGGCCAAGCAACTGGGCGAGTTGTTCGCCCGGGCGCGCGGGCACAAGGGCGCCTCGTTTATCGAGATCATCCAGAACTGCATTGTCTATAACGACGGCGCGTTCGCCGATTTCGCCGAGAAGGCGGTCGCGGCCGACATGCAGCTGCATGTGGAACACGGCAAGCCGATGATCTACGGCAAGGACCGCAACAAGGGCTTGCGGCTCGACACCCGCACGCTGCGCATCGAGGCGGTGACGATCGGCCAGAACGGTGTGACCGAGGCCGACGTCCTGGTTCACGACGAGACCAACCGCGTGCTGGCTTCGATGTTGGCGGGCCTGCGCCCGCCGGCATTCCCCGAGGTGCTGGGCGTGATCTTTTGCGACCCCGGCCCGTCGTACGAATTGCAAGTGAAAGCCCAGGATGACGCCGCCCGTGCCTCCGCCGCCGCCAAGGGCCCGATCGACCTCGATCGCCTGCTGCGCTCCGGCAAGACCTGGCAGGTCAAGTAGAAAATAGGGTACGGCCCTATTTTTCATCAGAAATCACTATGAAACGCAGGAATTTATTCAAGCGGGTGGCAGGGCTTGGCGCGGCGGCGGCCCTGGCGGGACCGGCTATCGCCCCGGCTATTGCCCAGTCCCGGCGCGAGTGGCGCATGGTGACCAGCTGGCCCAAGGGCCTGCCCGGACTGGGTACCGGTGTCGAGCGGCTGGCCGAAGCCATCACCCGCATGAGCGAGGGCCGGCTGACGGTGAAGGTGTTCGCCGCCGGCGAACTGGTGCCCGGGCTCGAGTGTTTCGGCGCGGTGGCGTCCGGCACCGCGCAACTGGGTCACGACGCCTCGTACTATCATCTCGGCAAGTCGGAAGGCTGCGCGTTCTTCACCGCCTTTCCGTTCGGCTTCACCGCGCCGGAGATCAACGCCTGGGTCAAGTACGGCAACGGCCAGAAACTGTGGGACCAGCTCTACCTGCCGTTCGGCGTGCGCGGGTTCCTGGCCGGCAACACCGGCACGCAGATGCTGGGCTGGTTCAAGCGCGAGATCCGCACGCTCGACGACTTGAAAGGCCTGAAGTTCCGCGCCCCCGGCAACCAGGGCAAGATCCTGCAGAAACTGGGCGCCACGCCGGTGGTGCTGGCCGGCGGAGAAATTTTTCCGGCGTTGCAGTCGGGCACGATCGACGGCGCGGAATGGATCGGCCCCTTCAACGACCTCGCCCTCGGCTTCTATCAGGTGTGCCGTTACTACTATTCCCACGGCTATCACGAACCGGGCGCGGCGCTACAGCTGATGGTCAACGAACAGGCGTGGCAGTCGCTGCCCGCCGACCTGCAGGAGATCGTGCGCGTCGCCGCCGAGTCCGCCAATCACGACATCTGGGCCGAATACACCGCCCGCTCCGGCCCCGCCCTGCGCACGCTGGTGGAAAAACACGGCGTGATCGTCAAAGGCCTGCCCGAGGACGTGCTGATGGCCTGCGGCGAGAAGGCCAACGAGGTGCTGAACGAAGTCTACGCCGCCGGCGACACCACCGTGCGCGCCATCGTCGAGGATTTTCTGAAATTCCGCGAGGACGTCATTCCCTGGTCGCGCATCGCCGACCAGGCCTACATGAACGCCCGCCGCCTGCCGTTCCAATTCGGGCTGCGCGCATAGCGGGTTTCCGGCTCACTCGGCCTTCGGCACCAGGTTCTCGAAATCGTCCATGTAGGGTTGCACCGACTGTTCACCCGGCGGGGCGAACAGGTCGCTGAAGTCGTCGCCGGCCGGCGAACCGGTTGGCGCCAGCGGTGCATCCGACGGCGCCCGGGCGTCCAGCGCGGCCACCGCGTCGGCGCCGAACAACAGATCGGGCACGGTGGTGGCCATCTCGGGGATCACCCACAAGAGGGTCAGACCAATCAACTGAATGCCGACGAACGGAACCGCGCCGCGATAAATGTCGACGGTGCGCACCGCCGCCCCGGCCACGCCGCGCAGATAGAACAGCGCGAAGCCGAACGGCGGAGTCAGAAAGCTGGTCTGCAGATTCACCCCGATCATCACGCCCAGCCACAAGGGGTCGGCGCCCAGCTTGATCAGCACCGGGGCCGCGATCGGCACGACGATGAAGATGATCTCGAAGGTGTCGAGAAAGAAGCCGAGCAGGAAGATCACCACCATGACCACGGCGACCGCGCCGAGCGCGCCGCCCGGCATGTCGGACAGGGCGTCGTACACCAGGTTCTCGCCGCCAAAGCCGCGGAACACCAGGCTGAACACGCTCGCGCCCAGCAGGATCACGAACACCATCGAGTTGATCACAAGCGTGGTGCGCATCACCTCGCGCAGCACGGTCAAGTTCAGCTGGCCCTTGGCGGCGGCCAGAATCATCGCGCCCACCGCGCCGACGGAAGCCGATTCCGTCGGCGTGGCGATGCCCAGAAGGATCGAGCCAAGAACCGCGAGAATCAGGATCAGCGGCGGCAGCAGCGCGCCGGCGACCCGGCCCGACAGGCCGGCGCGTTCCGCCGCGGTCATCTTCAGCGGCGGACACGAAGCCGGATCGAACACCGCCTTGGCCAGAATCCACAACAGGTACAGCACGACCAGCGCCAGGCCCGGAACCATCGCCCCGGCGAACAGCTGGCCGACGGAAATCGGGTCCGGCGACAGGTTGCCCAATGACAACTGCGCCTGCTGGTTCGCGCCCTGCAGGATGTCGCCGATGAAGATCAGCACCGTCGACGGCGGAATGATCTGACCCAGCGTGCCCGATGCGCAGATGGTGCCGGCCGCCAGCCGCGTGTCGTAGCCCGCGCGCATCATCGCCGGCAGCGACAGCAGGCCCATGGTCACCACGGTCGCCCCGACGATGCCGGTGGAGGCCGCCAGCAGCGCGCCGACGATCACCACCGAATAGCCGAGCCCGCCGCGCAAGGTCCCGAACAGCTCGCCCATGGTGGTCAGCAGCGCCTCGGCGATCTTCGACCGCTCCAGCATCACGCCCATGAACACGAACAGCGGCACCGCCACCAGGGTCTCGTTGGTCATGGTACCGAAGTACCGCCCCGCCAGGGCCGACAGGAACGCCGGATCGAACACGCCGAAGGTCATGCCCAGGCCGGCGAAAATCAGCCCGACACCGGCCAGCGTGAAAGCGACCGGATAGCCGATCAGCACCGCGAGGATGGTGGCCGCGAACATCGCCACCGCTAAAATTTCGCCGATCAGTACGGGGCTCATGGCCATGGGTCCGGTGCGCTCACAGCCGTTCGTCCGTCACCGGCGCCTCGTCGGCGTCGGTCATCGGCCGGCCCGCCAGCAACAAGGCGCAACGGATCAGGTGCGCGAGGCCCTGCAGGAACACCAGTCCCGCGAACACCCAGAGCGTGGATTTCAGCAGGTACACCGCCGGCATGCCGTCGGGATTGCCCGAGGCCTCGCGAACGCTCCACGACGCCAGGATGAACGGCGTGGAGGTGGCCGCCACCACCGCCAGCCACGGGAACAAAAAGACCAGCGTGCCGAAGATGTCGAGCCAGGCTTTGCGTCGCGGCGGCAGCTGGCCGTAGAGGATGTCGACGTTGACGTGCCCGCGATGCAGCAGCGTGTAGCCCGCGCCCACCAGGAACACCGCGGCGTGCTGCCAGATGTACAGCTCCTGCAGCCACGGGTGGCCCACCGCGAAGCCGTAACGCAGCACCACCACGGCGAAGCAGGTCAGCACGCAGCCCAGCGTCGCCCAGGCAACCGTGCGTCCGACCCACTCGTTGATGGCATCGACGGTGAGAACGAACCTGGCCAGCACGCGAAACCCTCCCCCGTCCGGCGGCTCACCCTAGCCGCCCGGGTCAACCCCGAAAAGTGGAAACCTTTGACTTTACGAGGGAATCCGGGACAATTCCGGTTCGGCGCGGACACCCCCGCACCCCAGCCCGCGGTGCCGCGCTGCCAAGGTCTGCCGGCATGTCCTTAACGCCGCTCGACGAAACTTCCATCGAGGTCCTGAACGTCCCCAAAGGCAAGATTCTGTTCCGCCAGGGCGACGCGGGCGATGCGGCCTACGTGGTCAACGCGGGCGCGGTCGGCATCTATCGCGAGGTCGACGGCCGCAAGGTGCCGCTGGCCACCGTGCGTCGCGGCGAGCTGTTCGGCGAAATGGCGGTGATCGACGGCAGCCCGCGCATGGCCACCGCCTTCACGCTGGAGGACTCGACGTTGATGCGCATCAGCGTCGACACCATCAGCGACAAGATGCGCAAGGCCGATCCGTTCGTGAAGGCGCTGATCCACATGCTGATGAACAATCTGCGCAGTGTGCACGATTCCTACACGCCCAAGGCGCGCACCCTGCTCGACAGCGTCAACACGCTGCAGCGTCAGAGCGACATGGTCGCCAAGGTGCCGACCGACCGGATGCCGGCCGAGCTGAAGGCCGCGCTCGCCGCCAAGCTCGCCGCGCTCGAGACGGTGGTGAAAGACCTGCGCACGCTGGCCGCGGCCATGCGCGAGCTGGAACGGCGCGACAACGCCATCCCGCATGACGGCGACCTGCCGTAACCCTGAAATCGAACTGCCATCCGGGCTGCATCATGGACGCCGTCACCGAACGAACGCTCCGCGCGGCGATGGCCGGCGATCATCGCAGCGACGCCCACACGGCGCGCGACCGCTGGCGCCATCCGGTCGAGACGCTGAACTTTTTCGGGTTCGACCGGCGCATGACGGTGGCCGACATCTGGCCCGGCTCGGCCGGATGGACCACGGAACTGCTGGCGCCGGTGCTGCGCGACGAGGGCCGCTACATCGCGGTCGGCTACGATGCCGTCACCGAAACCTCGTTCGACCCGCGCAACTCCCAAGCGAAGTTCGAGGCCAAACTGGCCGCGCGGCCCGACCTGTACGGGCGCACCGTTTTGGGCAAGGCCTCGCAGGTGGCGTTCGACATCGCGCCCGACGGCACGGTCGACCTGGCGCTGTTCATGCGCCTTGCCCACGTTTTCGCGCGCAACGACGCGCTGCCGGCCGTGCTGGCCGCGATCCGGCGCGCGCTCAAGCCGGGCGGCGTGCTGGGCGTGAAGGAGCATCGCGCCCGCGCCCAGGCGCCGCGCGATCCGCGCGGTCTGTCGGGCTACATGCACCAGGACCAGGTGATCGAGATCGTGACGGCGGCGGGCTTCACGTTCGAGGCGGCGAGCGAAATCAACGCCAACCCGGCCGACACCGCCGATCACCCGAAAGGCGTCTGGAACCTGCCGCCGTGGCTGTGGGGCGGCGAGGCCGACCGCGCCAGATACCTCGCCATCGGCGAATCGGACCGCATGACGCTCAGGTTCAGAAGGCCTTAATCGGCCTTAATCGTATCGCGGCGTTTCGGGCCAGCCGTAGCCGGTTTCGCGCAACGGCACGCCGGCGAAGTCGCGGGTGACCTCGGCGGCCGCCTCGCCGCCCAGCTCCTCGTAGAACAGCCGCGCGGCGCGGTTGTCGCTCAGCACCCAGACGAACAGGCCGTTCAGTCCGCGCTCGTACAGCCGGTTGGCCAGCGCCAGAAACAGCCGCCGGCCGTGGCCGCGGCGCTGGCGCTGCGGCGCCACGTACAGCGAGGAGATCTCGGCCTTGTAGCGCGGATCGCGATGGCGCAGGGCGCCGCCGCTGGCGAAGCCGACGATGCGTCCGTCCTCGTCCTCGCTGACGATGGTGAGCAGCCCCGACTGGCGCTCCAGCAGCCGCACCCAGCCGATGGTGCGGTTCTGCACGTTCAGCGCGTTCAGGTAATCCTGCGGCACGATGCCGCGATAGGCCTTCTGCCAGGCGTCGACATGCACCCGGGCGATGCCCGGGGCGTCGTCGGTGTCGGCGGGGCGCACGATCAACATGACGGGCACTTTATCACCGCGCCGGCCGGCACCCAACTGCCACCGCTCAGCGTTTGGCGGCGCGAGGATTGGCGCGAAGGGACAGCTGGCCGACCGGGCTTCCGCAGACGGTCAGCGTCCGAATCAGTCGGGATAGACGAACTCCGGCACCGACTTCAGCCCTTCCTCGGTTGCCCCCTCGAGTACGAAAACGTCGACGTTCGAGGTCATCTTTAGATCGCCGTAGCGCACGGCAATCTGCCGGCTGCCGATCCCGAGCAATCCACCAACCGAAATGATCACATAGAGGGCGCGCTGATCCTCGGAAATGATGAGATCGTCGATGTCGCCGACCACCTCGCCGTTCTCGTTGACGACGCTGGTGCCGAGCATCCTGCCCAGGAAATGGCCCATGCCGCTGGCCTTGGCGTCGATCGCCGTGACCGCCGTCTGCCGGCTTTGCGCCAAGGCCTGTGTCGACGGCGTCGTCATGATCGCCAAAACCGCCGTCACCACGCCAAACCTGGATCCGATGTGAATGTTCATGCGGGTTCTCCTTGTTCCATCGCTTCAGGACCGGCGCAGGCTGTCGGCAAGTCCAGGTTGGCGTACAGCCCCTGCCGTTCCGGGGATGGCGTCCCGGAGGCGGGGTGGACCTTGCGGCGATGCGGATGCATGGTGGACTTCGACTCTCTCAAACGGGTTCGGGCGTTGACGGCCAACGTGAGAGTTCGCGCGATGCGTACCTCACCGAGGCGGGCATGACCGCCCCGGTGAGGCGGGCGCTACAGCATCCGCGCTCGGCGGCGCGCCTCGCCATCGACATGCGAAACGGCCCGGCGCTCCGCGAACATCGAATGCGTCCGCGCCCTGTCCGCGGTTCTCAACAGCCTCGGGCCAGAAGTGACCCGCCGCAGTTACTTTCCGACCAGCGCGAAGCGTCCGTCACCATCAAGTTCGAACCCCACCGCTTGGGCATAGCCATACCGGATCGCGGTGCCGCGCCACATGCCACTGATGTCCTGCGTCATGTTCTTGATGCCGAAATAGCCATTTGCGCTGATCAGGGTACGCGCCAGCGGTTCGCTCACATGGCAGGTCGGCATCGGCGTAGACGCTGAGATCGCGACCCCGCCCGGCCGCACGTTCCACGTCTGATCGCCGGCCATCGCCGGCGGCGAGACGAACGTGAATTGGAGTGCCGCGGCGAACGCGGATACGATGAGTAGCATCATTGTGTGACTTTCCTAACGTCCAGTGACGGCAGAGGATGGCGGCGCGGGTGGACGAATTTGCCCAACGTCGTCGGGTCGCGACGCGGTGGTCTAGATCCGCCCCGTCAGCAGCAGGACGATGACGACCACAAGTGCGATGCCTAAACCGCCACTGGGAAAATAGCCCCAGTTCATGCTGTGCGGCCAGGTCGGCAAGACGCCCAGCAGAACCAACACAAGAACGATCAGCAGGATGGTCGACAGGCTCATGGTCCGGATCCTGACAACGTGGCTTCGTCCATGGGGCGCGCGTCGCCGGACTGAGGTCTATTTGTTGTCGTCGGCTGAGCGTTCGATTGCCTTGCCGGTGCTCTCGATGTCCTGGCCTGCGCCTTCGATCGTGTTGCACGCCGATAAGGCGATGGTGGCAACGGCTGCGGCAGCAATCAGCATGCCAAGTCGATAGAGGGCTTTCGGTGCGGTGGTCATGTGGGTGTGTCCCTGGTTCGGTTGCTTCTCGATGCGGCGACTCGTGTCGCTGTCGATGTCGGCAGCTTAGGCCCGGTTTGTGGGCCGCGCTGTCCCGGAAAGCACACCTTGCATCGGCGGCGGCGCATCGTGGATCACGGATCGGTCATGGAGCGGCAGGCTCAACGCCGCGATCTCCCGGACCTACCTGCTCCCGGTGCCGGCAAACAAGACGACGCCGCCGAGGGCAAGGCCTGCGCCGAGTCCCATGTCCCAGATTGCCGGTCCGGCCATCGTCGCCCCGGTGAGCGGGCCGACCGGCAGAAGCGCCGCGAGCAAGATCGCGAGCCCGGCCAGCATGATCCCGCAGGCAGTGGCAAGCAAACCCAAGAGGCGCGTAACGGTCATCCGGGCATGATGGTCGATGGCGGGGTGAACGTCTGTTCAAGACCGCACACGCAAGTGGCAACGCACGCGAAGCGGCAGCGGCGGTCAATCGTAGACGATAACGTTCAACAACGACGAGTGGACCTTGAGCGAACCGTTGTACTCGATGAACCCGAGCTTCCTGAACTTGTTCATGAAGAAATTGATCCGCGAGCGGGTGGTTCCGACCCGGGCCGCAAGGACATCCTGATTGATCCGCGGAACGGCTTCCATTTGGCCTTCTTTGCCGATGTTGGCCAGCAGCAGCAGGATGCGCGCCAGCCGCTTCTCGCTGGAATTGAACAGGTGGTCGATCAGGTCGGCCTCGACCTGAACGCTGCGCGACAACAGGAACGTCATGAAAATTTGCGACAATGTCGGCTCATCGCGCATCACGCGGATCATGGTGTGCTTCTCAATCTTGACGATGGCGGCCTCGGCGGTCACCGTCGCGGAGGCGATGTGCAGGGGCTGGCCGGCCAGGCATCCCTCGCCGAAAAACTCGCCCGCCCCCAGCAGCGCGATCACGCCCTGCTTGCCCTGTTTCGACACGACCGTGATCTGGATCTTGCCTTTCTGGATGTAATAGACCGCGTCGGCGGCGTCGCCTTGCAGGTAAACGACTTCGCCCGCGGCGTACTTGCCGATAAAGCGGCCGACGCCGACGGTGTCGAGGAAGGCCTGCGCGTTGAATTTGACCAGCGCCCGCAGTTTCGACGCATCCGCCGGCCCGCCGGACGACGCGCGTCGGCGCGATTCCGAGTTTGACGCCTTGGGTCTTCGGGCATTTTGGCGCTGCATCGGGGCGTTCCTGCTTCTTCCTCGCGCCGCACGGCCGGCGCAGGCGTCGGGCGGGGTCCCCCGAACGTATCGGTCCCCTTCGCGCAGTTTCGCGAAAGGGACCGTACCCGCGTGGGTCGCCGGTGGTCTGTCGCGCTGACGCGGCAGTTTAGCCCATTCGCGCCGCGTTGATTACCGGGACGTGACCAGAACTTCGACGCGGCGGTCGCGCCGCAGGTTCCGATCACCGAACGCGCCGATCTGGATTCTCCATTCCGGCACTCCGGCGTCGATCAAAGCATCGCGAACGGCGAGCACACGCTGATCGGCAAGCTTGCGATTGCGCGGATCGGTGCCGCTCGGGTCCATCGACCCGTCGATGCCGAGATTCAGCGAGGGGTTTTGCGACATATATGCGGCGATTTCTTCGAACGTCGCGCCGCTGGCCGAGCGAAGATCGGCGGAGTTCCGCGCGAACTCGAAATCACGATACGACGACCAGCCTTCGATCGCGCCGACCGCACCTTGCGCGCCGGTTTGTCCGACCGGGCCTTGCGGTCCGGCGGCCCCGGCCGGGCCGGCCTCGCCGGTGCGTCCGGCCAAGAGCATGCCCTGCTGGCCCGTTCGGCCGACTTCGCCCTGAGTTCCGGTTGCGCCGGACTCCCCGGCCGAGCCCGCCGGGCCTACCAGCGTCGCACCCCGAGCGCCGGTATCGCCGATCTCGCCGCGCGGTCCGGCCGGTCCGGCCGGTCCTCGCGGACCTGCCGGCGCGGTGCTGGCGGTCTGCATCTCGTATCCTTGGGTCCCGGCCGCGCCGGTCTGGCCCTGAGCGCCGCTGGCGCCGGTTGCCCCCGTATCGCCGCGCGCGCCAATCATCACGCCGCCCTGGCTGCCGGTCGCGCCGGTCGGGCCTTGCGCGCCGGCGACGCCGGCCGGTCCTGCTTCGCCGCGCGGTCCCGCCATGGCGTAGCCGGACTCACCGCGCGGCCCGCGATCGCCCTGGACGCCAACGGAGCCGGTTGCGCCCGTCTCGCCCCGGGCGCCGACGAACTCCGACTGTTTCGGCGGCGTACTGCAACCGATCGAGAGTGCGGCGATCGCCGCTAGACTTGCCAAGCGCTTCATTTCGAATTCCTTTCGATGTGGCAACTTTGCGTTTCCCCGCGCATACACGCCGGGGCGCATCGTGGCTTTCTATCGGTCAAACGGTCCGCGCGCTGTTCAATGTGGGACTCGGCCGGCAACCCTTGCCGGGGCCTGGCTGCGCCAGCGCAAGAATCGGGTCGGCGGGGCCGGGGGATTGGGTCATCTTGCGGCCTCCGCAACCAAGGTGCTGCAATGACCCTCATGACCGCGCCCGCCGACTTCGACGTCGACACCGAAACTTTAGCCGACCGGTTGGCCGACCCGTTGGCCGACCGCAGCCGCGACTACGCGCGCATCGAACAGGCGATCGGGTTCATCGTCGCCGCCCGGCCCGAACACCCCCGCCTGGAGGACGTGGCTGCCCATGTCGGCCTCAGCCCGTTCCACCTGCAGCGGCTGTTCAAGCGCTGGGCCGGGGTCAGCCCCAAGCAACTGATGGGCTACCTGACGCTGGAGCACGCCAAGCAGGTGATGCGCCAGTCCGCCTCGGTGCTCGACACGACGTACGAGGTGGGCCTGTCGGGCCCGTCGCGCCTGCATGATCTGTTCGTCACCTACGAGGCCATGACGCCCGGCGAATACGGCCAGCAGGGCGCGCGCCTGGTGATCCGTCATGGCGTGCACGACACGCCCTTCGGCCGTGCGCTGGTGCTGGTCACCGACCGCGGCGTCTGCGGTGTCGAGTTTATCGGAGAACCCGGCGCGGCCGCGGCGCTCGATGCGGCCAGGGCGCGCTGGCCGCTGTCGCGTTTCGTCGCCGACGACGCGGCCACCGCCGCCGTCGCGCGCGACATCTTCGCCGGCGGCGCGCACCGTCATCGGTTGCTTCTCAAGGGCACCAACTTCCAGGTCCAGGTGTGGGCGGCGTTGCTGCGCGTGCCCGCGGGCGCCGTCGTCAGCTACGGCGACGTGGCGCGCGCGATCGGCAAGCCATCGGCGGCGCGCGCGGTCGGCGCGGCGCTGGCGGCCAACGCGGTGGCCTACCTGGTGCCGTGCCACCGGGTGCTGCGCGGCACCGGCGCGTTCGAGGGCTACCGCTGGGGCCCCGATCGCCGCCGCGCCGTGCTGGCGTGGGACGCCGCCAAGGCCGCCACCACGGCCGCAGCGGGGTGATTTTGCTGCGGCGCAGCACACCACCGGAGCCAATCCGCCAAGTTTTTCAAGCTGTTGCGGGGCGCGCCTGCTTCTGCAGGGAATCTGCAGGGGAAGACGGCAAAATCTTTTATTTTCAATCGGTTACAAAATTCGACCGCTGATCGTCATACAATACTCCATCAATACTCGAATAATAATAATTCTATATTTCACATTAATCCAGGCGTCTTACGGATATTTCGAGGGTCCGATCACAGTTCAAGTTACACGGCGGTCGGGTTCGCCGCGCCGGCCCCTCACAGGAAATTGTTCGGCCAGATGATGCTGCGCCACATGTGGGCCACCGGGCTCGCGTCGAAGCCCAGGCCCTCTTTCGGCTGCTTGAAGTGCCGGCCGATCACGTCGGTGAACTGGTCGAGCGCCACCCGCACGGTGGGATCGAAGGCGTACAGGTCGTTCACGGTGATCAGCCGCGCGCTCATG
>JANRJB010000220.1:0-7222 GCA_033764265.1 Rhodospirillaceae bacterium
ATTCCAACATTCGCATTCCGGTTCAGGGCGCGATCCTGCGAATGTTGGAATCAAAGGACCACTAGAAATACATGATTCGAGTGGAGCTTTGGATTTGACATTCGCTTCTCGGTTTCGCTGCAAAGGGGGATGCGAATGTCACATCCGCTCCACTAGTGGTCCGATTCCAACATTCGCATCCCGGTTCAGGGCGCAATCCTGCGAATGTTGGAATCAAAGGACCACTAGAATTACATGATTCGAGTGGAGCTTTGGATTTGACATTCGCTTCTCGGTTTCGCTGCCAAGGGGGATGCGAATGTCAGATCCGCTCCACTAGTGGTCCGATTCCAACATTCGCATCCCGGTTCAGGGCGCAATCCTGCGAATGTTGGAATCAAAGGACCACTAGAAATTCATGATTCGAGTGGAGCTTTGGATTTGACATTCGCTTCTCGGTTTCGCCGCAAAGGGGGATGCGAATGTCAAATCCGCTCCACTAGGTTAAGGTTTGAGCTTGTAGCCGCTGCGAACCACGGCATAGGTCCAGGCGAACAGCGCGATGTTAACGACCGTCATCACCACCACGCCGGTCATGGGCGCGCTGGCCTCGTGGCCCAGGAAGCCATAGCGGAAGCCGTCGATTGCATAGAAGAACGGGTTGTAGTGGGCGATCGCCTGGGCCAGTGGCGGCAGGCGATCGATGGTATAGAAGGTGCCGGACAGAAACGTCAGCGGCGTGACGACGAAGTTGGTAATCGCCGCCATATGATCGAACTTCTCCGCCCAGATCGCGCCCAGCACGCCCAGGGTCGACATGAACATCGAGCCAGCCACGGCGTGGAACAGGACCAGCCCCAGGCTGTGAATGTGAACCTCGGCGAACAGGCTCATGATCGGCACGCACACCGCGCCGACCGCGACGCCGCGGGTGACGCCCCCAAATACCCAGGCCACGGTCAGTTCCATGGCGCTCAGGGGCGGCATCAGCACATCGACGATGTTGCCCTGTACCTTCGACACCAGGATCGACGACGAGGTATTGGCGAAAGCGTTCTGCAGCATGGTCATCATGACCAGGCCGGGTACCATGAAGTCGGCGAACGGAAAGCCGGCCATCTGGCCGCGGTCGCGGCCGAAGGCGAAGACCATCACCATCAGGAACATCAGGCTGGTGACCACCGGGGCCAGCACGGTCTGCACCACCACCTTCCAGAAGCGGCGCACCTCTTTCAGGTACAGTTCCCACAGGCCGCGCCAGTTGACCCCATCCATCGCGCGCGGCGGCGGAATCGTGAAATCGGCGTCGAGGCGGCTCGGGTGAGCGTCGTGCATGGTCAAACCATGATAGCATCGCCGGCGCGGGGAGATCAGCAGCGGCGGGAAGGCGTGCGGCGGTTTACGGCGAAGGCACCGGCAAGGCAAGACGAAAGCCCAGGCGCGTCCACCGCGGCGCGCAAGCGTCCGCCGGTGCCGCGCATGACCCCGGCGCGCCTGGCCAATATCGCCGCGTTCTACCTGGAGCGCTTCTCCGCAAGCGAGTCGCATCTGCGCGCGGTGTTGACCCGGCGCATTCGCCGCGACCTGACCCGGCGCGACGAGCTGACCCCGGCCCGGCTGGCCGAAGCCGTGTCGTGGCTGGAGACCGAGATCGCCAAACTCAAGCGCAACGGCCTGGTGGACGACGTGGCCTATGCGCAGGGCCGGGCCGCCCGCGACCGGCGTCTGGCCAAGGCGCCGACGCGGACCCGTGCGGCCCTGCGCGCCAAGGGCGTGGCGGCCACGGTTGCGGCCGACGCCACCCGCGACGAGACCGGCGAGGCCGAATGGGCCGCGGCGGTGGCGCTGGCCCGCCGGCGGCGGCTTGGGCCGTATCGCAAGACTGACCGCGATGCCGACAGCGACCGGCGGGACCTGGCCGCGCTTGCACGCGGCGGGATCGGTTTTGCGACGGCGAAGCGGCTCATGGCGCTGACGGAGCCGCCGGCGTGAGCGACAATTCGGCTGGAACGCCGCCGCCACGGGTCACGCTCGCGGTCTGGGCCGGGTTCACGGCCATGACCGTGGGGATGTTTCTGGCCATCCTCGACATCCAGATCGTCGCCAGTTCGCTGATCGACATCCAGTTCTCGCTGAACATTCCGGCCGACCGGCTCAGCTATCTGCAGACCACTTATCTGATCGCCGAGGTCATCGCGATCGCGCTGGCCGGCTGGCTGACGCGGCTGCTGGGTACGCGACTGCTGTTCGTCACCGCCATGCTGGGGTTCGTGGTCGCGAGCCTGGGCTGCGCGGCCTCGACCAGCTATCCGATGCTGTACGCTTGGCGCGTGGTCCAGGGCCTGTTCGGCGGCGCGATCATTCCCCTGGTGTTCACCGCCGCCTTCGTGCTGTTCCCGCCGCGCCTGCAGTCGGTGGCCACCGTGATCGGCGGCGGGTTCGCCATGCTGGCGCCGACCGTCGGGCCGTTCATCGGCGGCTGGATCACCGAGACCTTGTCGTGGCACTGGCTGTTCCTGATCAACTTGGCGCCCGGCGTCGCGGCCGCCGCGGTGGTGGCCTTGACCATCCGCATCGACAAACCGAATTTCGCCTGGGCCAGACGCCTCGACCTGGCGGCGCTGGGGCTGGTGACGGTGTGCCTGGGCACGCTGGAGCTGACCCTGAAGGAAGCACCCAAGTGGGGCTGGAGCGCGCCGCTGTCGCTGCTGCTGGCGGCGGTGTGCGCGACGACCGGCGTGGGGCTGGTCGTGCGCTCGCTGCGCCGGCCCGAGCCGCTGATCGACCTGCGCGCCTTCGCCGACCGCACCTTCGCGGTTGGGGCCTGGTACAGTTTCATGCTGGGCTTCGCACTGTTCGGATCGGTCTATCTGCTGCCGTTGTTCCTGGGGCTGATCCGCGGTCTGGGGCCGTTCGAGATCGGCACAGTGATGATCGTGACCGGCGCGGCGCAGCTGATCGTCGCGCCGCTGGCGACGATGATCGAGCCGCGCGTGAACGCGCGCGCCATGACCGGCGTGGGCTTCGCGCTGTTCGCCGCCGGTCTGGCCTGGAATGGCTTCGCCACGTTCGACTGGGACTTCGCCGAGCTGTTCGGGCCGCAGGTGCTGCGCGGCGCGGCGGTGATGATCTGCCTGTTGCCGGTGACGCGGCTGGCGCTGGGCCAGTTGCCGGCCGATCGGGTGGCCGACGCCTCCTCGCTGTTCAACCTGATGCGCAATATCGGCGGGGCGGTGGGGCTGGCGCTGGTCGACACCGTTCTGGAAACCCGCCCGGCCCATCATGCCGAGCGGATCGTCGCCGCGCTCCAGGCCGGCGACCGCGACATGGCGGCGTTCGTCGGCCTGCCGCTCGACAAGTTCACACCCGAGGCCATCGCGGCGGCCGACGAAACCACGCGCGCGTTCGTGCAGCCCCTGGTGGAGCGCGCCGCCGCGGTTGCAAGCTTCAACGACGCGTGGTTGCTGATCGCGACGCTGGTGGGCTTGTCGCTGTTGGCGCTGCCGCTGATGAAAGCCCCGCGCGGGTCGCCAGCGCCCGGTTCTCGGCCCTGATCCGCACCACCATCATCGCGGCGTTGAGCAGGGTGAACGCGATGGCGATCGCGATCGCGCCCATCATCATCGGCACGGCGAACAGCTCCACCGCCACGACGACGTAGTTGGGGTGCCTGACGAACCGATAGGGCCCGCGGGCGACCAGGGGCGCATCGGGCACCACGATGACACGGGTGGTCCAGTAGCGTCCGAGGCTGGCGATCACCCAGACGCGTCCGGCCTGCGCCAGCACGAACACCGCGGCCCACGACCAGGCAACCGCACGCGGTTCCCACGCCAGCCACGCGGCCAGCGCCGCGATCCAGCCGGCGTGCAGCGCGACGATGAATGGATAATGCGCGGCGCCGACTTCGTACGCGCCCGCCGCGAGCAGGCGCTGCGTGTTGCGCCGGGCGTACGCCAGCTCCGCGAGCCGCTGCACGACGATGTAAGCGAGGAGTGCCCAGGCGATATGACTCATGGCACGCGCGTTCCCGCGGACGCGTCGTTCACCCCCCTCACCCTTCCCTCTCCCCCCATCGCGAAGTCGATGGGGGGAGAGGAATACGGAGAGTTGGCGTGCGCTGAAAGCGCATGCCTACCTCGACGTTGGGTGAGGGGGGATACGCAGCATCGTACGGGATTGAATGGAGCGATTCTCATCCCAGGTCGAGCAGGCAGAATCCGGCGGAAAAGCCGGGGCCCAGCGCCGACATCAGATGGCGGCCGCGCGCGCCGCGCGCCAGCGTGCGTTCCAGCACCGCCAGGACGGTGACCGCCGACATGTTGCCGTAGTCGGCCAGGACCGCGCGGGCGTCCGTCAGTCCGCCGGCGGGAACTTCGTAGACGTCTTCCAACGCGGCGATGACCTTTTCGCCGCCGGGATGGACGATGTAGCCCGCCAGATCGGCGCGCACGAGGCCGTGCGACGCCAGGAACGCGTCGGAGGCGGGGCCGACATGGCTGCGCACGATGGCGGGAATCTGCGGCGAGAACACCACGCCGAGGCCGTCGTCCTCGATGCGCCAGCCCATGACGTCGCGGGTGCCGGGCCAGGTGTGCTCGCCCCAGCCCAGCACGGCGGCGCGGCCGGCGCGGTCGCATCCGGTCGGCGCGGCGCGGAGCAACAGCGCGGCGGCGCCGTCGCCGAAGATGGTGGTGCCGATGATGTTGGCCTTGCTGTCGTCGGAACGCCGGAACGTCAGCCCGCACAGCTCGGTGCACAGGAACAACACCCAAGCCCCCGGCATCGCCCGCGCCAGTGCCGCCGCGCGGGCCAGGCCGATCACGCCGCCGGCGCAGCCGAGCCCGAAAATCGGCAGCCGCTGCACGGTCGGCGACAGCCCAAGCGGGCCTTGCAGCAGCGAATCCAGGCAGGGCGTGGCGATGCCGGTGGAACACACCGTCACGGTCGCCGCCACGTCGGCGGCCGGCACGCCCGCGGCGGCCAGCGCTTTGCCGCCGGCCTCGGTCAACAACGCCAGGGCGTTGTCCTCGAACAGGCGCATGCGTTCGGCCCAGCCGTGATCGGCCTCGTACCAGTCGAGCGGCACGCACGAGTACCGCGCCCGGACACCGGCGTTGTCGTAAGTGCGCATCATGCGGTCCATCAGCCCCGGCCGGTGACCGAACACCGCCGCGGCCTTGGCGGCGATGTCGCGCTGGTCGAACCGGTGCGGCGGAAAGGCAGTCGCCACCGCGTGCACGCGAACCGGCGCGGCACGTGCCGGCGCGATGAGCGTGGCATCCACGGAGCGTTCGGCGCTCTGGCGGTCGAGCGGGCTCACGATGTCGTCACGAAGCGCGCACGAATTTGGCCACGGCCGCCGCCCAAGCCTCGGGCTGTTCGTCGACGATGTCGTGCGTGCCGCCGATCAGCTCGGCGTAGGCCATGTCGGGCCTGAGGGCGCGGGCGCGCTGGGTGATCTGGTACAGATCCTCACCGGTGTTGGTGAGCAACAGCGTCGGCACATTCAGCGCCATGAACTCGCTCATCATGTCGTATTCGTAGGCGGCCTTGTGGCCGTACCAGAACGTGTCACCGGCCAACAGCTGCTGCACGAAGTTGGCTTGCATGGCGTCGAGCCGGGTCCAGCCGGGCGTGGCGGCGACGCGGCCCTGAAACCGGCGTGACAGGTGGCCGCCATCGGGTTCGGGCGGCACCGGGCCGGCGGGCTTGGCGTTGCGCGCAGCGCGTTCCTCGGCGGTGAACAAGGGCGGGCCGTTCAGGATCAGCTTGGTCACGCGCGCGGAGTGGCGGAACGCGAACGCCGTCACGTTGCCCGCGCCGGTGTGATGGCCCAGGAAGGCGGCCGCCGACAGATGGAAGTGATCGAGCACCGGCGCGAAAGCCTTGGCGTAGTCCACCACGCCGGGACGCGGATCGGGCAGGTCGGACGACCCGAACCCCGGTGTATCGACGCCGATGGCCCTGATGCCCAGGCGCGCCAGCGGCCCGTAGGCGGCACGGAACATGTCCGACGAACTGGGCGACTGGTGCGACAGGATCAGCGGCACGCCGTCGCCGGCGACGCGGACGTGAATCTGTCCGAATGGACCGTCGACGTAGAGGCGGCGCGGCTTCATGACGCCCTGCCAGTAACGAAATCGGCGACGAGGCCGGCCCAGGCCGGGCCGTCGTCATAGACGATGTGATAAGTGCCGCCGTCGATCACCTTGTAGGCGAAGTCGGGCCGCATGCCCTTGATGCGGTCGAGCACGCTGTGCAGCGTGTCGCCGGTATTGGACACGATCAACGTCGGCGCGGTGATGGACTTGAGGTCGGGGGCGATGTCGTACTCGAACGCGGCATGATGGCCGTACCATTCGGTCGGGCCGGTCCAGAACAGATGCACCACCGACCAGTGCAGCGCCTCCAGGCTCGCGCCCGGCGACATCTTGGCGACCAACTGAAAGCGGCGCGACAGGTGGCTGCCGTCGGGCTGCGGCGTCTGGTCGTAGTGCGGACGGGCCAGGCGCTCGGCGCGTTCGGCGGCGTTGTAGAGCGGCACGCCGTGCAGGACCATGCGTTCCACACGCTCCGGATGCCGTGCGGCGAAACACGCGCCGATGGATACGCCGGTATGATGCGCGGCGATGGAGGCGCGTTTGAGCCCGAGGCCGTCCATCACATGCGGCAGCACGGCGGCATAGTCCGCGATCGTGGGCGGACGATCGAAGCCGTCGGACAGGCCATACCCCGCCGTGTCGATGGCGATGCCGCGCAGGCCCCGCGCCGCCAGCGCCGGCAGGACGTGCTTGTACTGGAGTGACGACCACGCGGTCTGGTGCAACAGCAGTACCGGCGGACCCTCGCCGTGCTCGCGGTAGTGAATCTGGCCGACCGGCGTATCGACGTAACCCTTGCGCATCCCTCACCCCGTTCGCGGCTTTGGCGTTAACTGGCCTAGCACAAGGTGGCGACCACTGGCGACCGGAGGCTGCGCTTTATTTCACCGGGACGACGCCGGGCGGCAGCGGGAACGATTCGGCAACCGTCGCGGGCGCGATTTCGCCCGGCAAGTCGCAGGCGCACCAACGCGGCGCAAGAACTGTCGCAAGGTGCGCGGCGATGGCCGCGGCGCGCGCGCCATCGCAACACAGCCACGCGACGTAAAGCCCGCCGTTGGGTTGAAATGCGACGATCGGCGCGGCGGTTGCGGCAGCGGCGATGGTCGCGGCGAGGTCGGCGCTGGCGGCGACCCTGA
>JANRJB010000226.1:0-4689 GCA_033764265.1 Rhodospirillaceae bacterium
AGGCGCTCGACCGCATCGCCCAGAGCGAGGCGCAGGCCATCGCCCAGGTGCGCAACACCGCCGTCGACGTGGCGCTGGCCGCCGCCGAGACGCTGATGCGCGACACCCTGACCGACGCCCACCGCCAGGCCATGGCCGACAAGGCCATCCAAGAGCTGCCCAAGCGGTTGAACTAGGCGGCTGAACGAAGGCCGCCGGCGCGCTCACGCGTCGCCCCGGCATTCACTGCCAGGGCCCAGATCAAAAATTTGCAGCGCCGCGCGTGCGGCCTTCCCCCTGCCCGATCAGTGGTCATGGTGATTGACCGCGATCAAGGCGCAAATCCACATCGGAAACAGAGTCGTATCCAATTGGAATGAACATCCAGCCCAGTCCCGCCCAAGTTCCAGCCCAACTTCCCGCCCAAATTCCAGCCCACGGGTCCGCCATGCACATCTCGCCCCGCACGTCGCCCGAGCCTGCCGCCCCGGCGGTGCTGGCCGCGAGCCCGGACGAGGTGGGCCTGGGCCTGGCCCTGGTGCGCGCCCGCCGTCGCCGGCGGCGGCTGTGGTGGGGCGGCGTGGCGGCCCTGGCCGCGGTGGCCATCGGCGTGGCGGCCTTGCGCGCCGCGGCCTCGCCGCAGGTGACGGTGATGACCGTGGCCGCCCAGCCGGTCGAGCGCGTGCTGGCCGTGACCGGCCGGGTGCGCGCCAAGGAATCCGTGGCGGTGCTGCCCAAGGCGTCGGGCGAGATCGTCGCCCTGACCAAGGACGACGGCGACCTGGTCGGCGCCGGCGAAGTGCTGGGCCGCATCGACGACGCCCGCGCCCGCGCCACCGTGGAACAGGCCGCGGCCGCCGCCGACGCCCAGTCGCGCGTGCTGGCCCAGGCCGAGCGCGACCTGGCCCGCGCGCAGACGCTGCTCGAGCGCGGCACCGTGACCGCGGCGGCGGTGGAAGCCGCCACCCTGGCCGTGACCCGCGGCCGCGAGGACCTGCGCCGCCTGCAATCGGTGCTGAACGACGCCGAGCTGCGCCTGGCCGAGTACGCCATCGTCGCGCCGCTGGCGGGCCGCGTGCTCGACCGCCCGATCGACGCGGGCCAAGTGGTCGACGCGCGCAGCGTGCTGTTCGAGATCGCGCCGATCGGCGCGCGCGAGATCGAGACCGAGGTGGACGAGGCCTACAGCATGAGCCTGGCCCTGGGCCAGGAGGCGCGCATGGCCTTCGCCGGCGTGGCCGCGCCGGTCACCGGCCGGGTGACCTATCTTTCGCCGCAGATCGACGCCGCCACCGGCGGACGCGTCGTGCGGCTGGAGTTCGACGCGGGCCCGGACGCGGCCGAACTGCCGGTCGGGCTGTCGGTCGACGTCAACATCGTGGTCGACCGCCAGGACGCCGCGCTGACGGTGCCGCGCGCGGCCATCCGCGACATCGCCGCCGATCCGTCGGTGCTGGTGCTGGAAGGAAACGTGGTCACACGCCGCCCGGTGCGCTTCACCGACTGGCCGGCGGCCAGCGTGGTGGTGACCGACGGCATTCGGGTCGGTGATCGCGTGATCGTCGATGCGCTGCCGCCCGCCGTGGGCGCCGAAGCCGCCGTCGCGGCCACGAACTAGTTCCGGACCGGCGCGGATCACAACCCCATGCGCTACGAATTCAAGGTCGCGGCGCGCTATCTGGCCTCGAGCAAGTTCCAGACCGGGCTGCTGATCGGCGGCGTCGGCGTCGGGGTGCTGGTGTTCAGCTTCATGTCGGCGCTGATCAACGGCCTGACCCAGTTCCAGATCGACCAGACCGTCGGCAGCATCGCCCACGTGGTGATCGAGCCGACCGAGCGCGAGCCGCGCATCCTGCCCGCCGCCAGCCCGGCGGTGGCGGTATTGCCGGCGGTGCAGCGGTCGAACATCCAGCGCGAGCAGATCCGCTTCTGGCAGAACGCGCTCGACAGCGTGGAGCGCGACCCGGCCACCCGCGTCGCGGTGCCGGTGGTGGCCGGCAACGGCCTGATCGCCCGCGGCCAGGCGGTGCAGCCGGTGTCGATCACCGGCGTGCGGCCCGAGCAGTTGTCCGAGGTGGCGGCGATCGCGCCGGCCATCGTCGCCGGCACGGCCGAGCTCGACCTCGACGGCATCCTGATCGGCGCGCGGCTGGCGAAGAACCTGTCGGTCACGGTCGGCCAGCCCCTGGTGATCCGCTCCGACCGCGGCCGCGAACGCAACGTCAGGGTGCGCGGCATCTTTTCCATCGGCATCGAAAGCCTGGACGAGCGCGTGGCCTACATGAACTTCAAGTCGGCCAAGGCGCTCTTGGACCTCGACCACGGCATCAGCCGCATCGACGTGAAGCTGAACGACCTGAACGCCGCACCGACCATGGCCGAGGTGTTTCGCGGCGCCACCGGCCTGAAGGCGACCAGCTGGACCGAGACCAACCGCCGCCTGTTCGACGCCATCGAAGGCCAGGGCTCGACCGGCGCGCTGATCAAATTCTTCTCGATCGTCACCATCGTCATCGGCGTGGCGAGCGCGCTTTTGCTCACCTCGGTGCGGCGCAAGCCCGAGATCGGCATCATGCGCTCGATGGGCGTGACCAAGGGCTTCATCACCAAGGTGTTCGTGCTGCAGGGCGTGCTGGTGGGTTTCCTGGGCGCGCTGGTCGGCGCCGGCGCGGCCTATGGCTTCTGCGTGCTGGTGGCCGAACTGGCGCGCAAGCCCGACGGCACGCCGATCATTCCGGTCGACCCGGCGCTCGGCAACTACACCGCCGGCATTCTGCTGGCCACGATCGCCAGCGCCATCGCCGCCATCCTGCCGGCGCGCGCGGCGGCCAAGGTCGACCCGGTCGAGGCCATCAGCCAATGACCGCGCCGCCCGCAGCACTGCTCGACGTCCGCGACCTGACCAAGACCTACATTCAGGGCGACCTGGCCACGCCGGTCTTGAAGGGCATCACCTTCAGCCTGTATCCGGGCGAGTTCGTGGCGCTGTTGGGCCCCAGCGGCAGCGGGAAAAGCACGCTGCTGACGATCCTGGGCACGCTGCTGCGGCCCACGTCGGGGGCCTTTCACATGCGCGGCATCGACCTGACGCAGGCCGACGAGGACCTGCTGACCGCCTTCCGCAACCGCAACATCGGCTTCGTGTTCCAGTATCATCACCTGCTGCCCGACTTCACCGCCATCGAGAACGTGATGTTCCCGGCCTCGGCGCCGTTGGGCGACCAGGCGCCCGAGATCGAGGAGCGCGCGGCCATGCTGCTGAACCGCGTCGGGCTGGGCGCGCGCATGCATTTCAAGGCGACGCGGCTGTCGGGCGGGCAGAAGCAGCGCGTGGCGGTGGCGCGCGCGCTGATGAACCAGCCGGCGCTGGTGCTGGCCGACGAGCCGACCGGCAACCTGGACCGCGAGTCCGCGCATCAGGTGATGGAATTGCTGGCCGAGATCAACGCCGAAAGCGGCACCACGTTCCTTATCTCGACCCACGACCCGGAAATCGCGCGGCGCTGTCATCGCCGCATCACCGTGGTCGACGGCCGCATCCAGTCGATCGAGGGCGACGCGCGCGCCGCGGCCTGATCCGTCGCCGCAAAAAAAAGAACCCGGCGCGGCGTGCGCACCGCGGCGTAGGCCGCGCAAAAAAAGAACCCGGCGCGGAGTGCGCGCCGCGGCATAGGCCGCGCAAAGAAAGAACCCGGCGCGGAGTGCGCGCCGCGGCAAGGGCCGCACAAAAAAAGAACCCGGCGCGGAGTGCGCGCCGGGTCCGATCCGCGGCGGCCGGGATGGTCCCCGCCGCCGCAGCAATGCCTTGATCAGCCGACCTTGAGGTTGGCGGCGGCGTTCTTGCCGCGCTCGTTCACGACGTCGAAGCTGATCTGCTGGCCTTCGCTCAGGTTGCTCAAGCCGGCGCGCTCGACGGCGCTGATGTGCACGAACACATCGTTACCGCCGGTGCTCGGCTGGATGAACCCGAAGCCCTTCTGGGCGTTGAACCATTTCACTGTACCTGTGGCCATTGTTGGCCTCCTTTAGAAAAGCGCATGCCGGCCTTGCGGGCGCGCACGTGCGCGGGTTTGGCCGCGCGACGATCGCGCGACCTGGCGTCAGAATCCGGCGGTGTCTTGGGAGGGGCCCGGAACCGGGCGTGCAACAAGGCAGGCGTAGAACTCGACAGCGGGACATATAAGGCAATTCACCGGAATAGCAAGGGCTGAATCGGCGGCCAATTTGGCTCGGGGCGGCGGCCCGGCCGGTCCTTGCGGCCGCGCGCCGCGGGCGGCCACCATGCGCCATGGCCTGTTTTGTCTATGTACTGGGCACGCGCGACCGCGCGGGTCGCACGCTCACCTATGTCGGCTGGACGGTGGACGTGGCCGCCCGCCTGGCCGCGCACAATGCCGGCCACGGGGCCAAGTTCACGCGCGGTCGGCGTTGGGTGCTGCTCCACACCGAACGCTTCGCCACCAAGCGCGCGGCCATGCGCCGCGAGTGGCGCCTGAAGCGCGACCGCGCCTTGCGCAAACGCCTGGCCGCGACGCTGTGAAGGTCGAATGGTCCAATCGCGCGCGCTATTCCGCTTTCGGCCTGGCCGGCGGCTTGGGCGCGACCGCCTCGGGCACGATGGTGTAGCCGGTCTGGCGGAAGATGTTGACCAGGTCGGCGTTGCCCCAGCGCTCGACCACCTTGCCGTCCTTGAAGCGGTAGATGTCGGTG
>JANRJB010000231.1:0-13642 GCA_033764265.1 Rhodospirillaceae bacterium
GCCGCACCCGCCGCATCGGCCGTGACCGCGAAAAACTCGCGCATCCCTTCGGGCAGGCTGGGGCCCACGCCCAACACGCCCAATCCGTGGCCATGGAAAAACTCGAAGCTCGGATAGCGTTCGCGCAGTTGCTCCCACAGCCGATAGACGCCGAAATCGCGCTCGCGCACATTGGTGTCGTGGAACAGCACGACGGCGCGGTCCGAAAGTTTCGGCCGCCAGCTATCGAAATCGTGCTTCGCGTCGTCGTAGAAATGCCGACCGTCGATATGCAGCAGGTCGACCGTGCCATCGGTGAAATGGGCCAGCGCGTCATCAAAGGTCGACCGCACCAGGCGCGAAAACGCCGCGTAGTGGGCGTCATTGTAGTCGGCGACGGAGCGGAAGAATTCCTCTTCGTAATAACCCGCATGGGTGTCGCCCTGCCACGTATCGACGGCGAAGCAACGCGTCGGCAAGCCCAGGTCGGCCACCGCCTGACAGAACGCGAAGTAGGAATAGCCGCTGTGGGTGCCGAGTTCGACCAGCGCACGCGGCCGGACCGTACCCATGAGCCAGAACGCGAACGGTGCATGGTCGATCCACGCCGAACGGGCCGCGAACCGCGGCGTCCAGAACGACGGAGGCGAGAGATACGACGTCAGCATCGGTGTCGGGTGTGGCGATGAAGCCGAAGGTTCGCGCGCGGCGCCTGCCTCATGCATGGGTTCGCGAGCGGTAGCCGTGGCGGCAAGGCGCGGTACCATAGCAAACCCCGCTCAGGAGTCGAGGCCGGCCGACCCGCGGACCAGGCCGCGATACAGCCGCAAATGGTGCTCAAACACCACTTCGGCGGCGAAGTCACGCACGAAAATCTGCCGGGCGGCTGTGGCCCAGCGGCGGGCCTCGTCGGGCTGCTGGACGACGGACTGCATGGCCGTGGCCAACGCCGCCGTGTCGCCGGGCGGAACCAACAGGCCGGTCTGCCGATCCACCACGATCTCGGTGTTGCCGGGTATGGCGGTGGCGATCATCGTCCGACCGCTGGCGGCGGCTTCAAGCAAGGCGCGTGGCAGCCCCTCGCCGCCCAGGGCCGGATGCACCACCGCATGGCATTGCGCGAGGACCAGGCGCACGTCGGGCACATGCCCGAGGAAACGGACACCCGGCAGCGCCGCCCAGGCATCGATTTCGGCCTGGGTGATCGACGACGGATTGCCGGGATCGGGGCTGCCGGCAACCCACAACTCGCTCGCCACGCCGCGACGGACAAGGTCGGCCTGGGCGGCGACCGCTTCGCCGATCCCTTTCATGCGCAACAGCCGCGCCATCACCAGGAAGCGAACCGGCGGTGCCGGCGGCAGCGGCTGGATCGGGTACTGCGCCGGGTCCAATCCCGACCCGCGAATGACGGCGACGCGCCCATCGGCTGCGGTGATCCGCGCTCGCGCGAGCCGCGCGTCTTCGGCGTTTTGCACCACGATGACGCCGCGGTTTTTCGCCGCCGACAACCGCAAGGTCATCAGGCTGAGGTTTTGCGCCACGCGGGCGAGCGGCGATCTAGACAGAAACAGGAACCCGAATCCGTTGATCGAATGAACGGCGATGGCCGGCCGCCCGACCAACGCCAGCGAACCGATGATCGCGGGCTTGAGGTCGACCGTGTGCAGCACGTCCGGCCGCACCCCCGCCATCAGCCGACGTACGCGCCAGACGTCGGCAAGGGCGTCCCGTCCGGCCCGCACCAGCGAGCCCGACCGTCGCCAGTCCAGGTTGATGACCTGAACCCCCGGCAGCGGCGGTTCCACGGGGTCTCGGTCACACCGGGCTGCGACGAACACCTCGAACCCCGCCGCCACCGCGGCACGGGTCATCTCGGTCTTGTGCCAACGGAACGACGCGTAATCGGTGGCCAGAAACAGCAACCGTTTGCGCGCGATCCCGGCGGGGACGGCAGGAGGCGCTTCAGTCATCGACGGTTCTGCGGCCTGTACGCTGTTCGCCAAACGGGTTCGGTGGTTTATCGTCACACCATTGTGCCCGCCAGAACCCCGTCCATAAAGCCATGAACGCGAAGGCCTGGGTCTTGAATGCGTTGCTGATCGCCGTTTCGCTGGCCCTGGCCTGGGCCGCGATCGAGGGTGTCTTGGCGTGGCGGGCGGGTTTCAGCCAGGGCGAGAGTGCGGGCGGGCTCTATCGCTACGAAGACCTTTACGTCTCCTCGCAGCCGATTGCAGTGTTCGACCGGGTCTCGGGCTACCGCCGCACGCCGGGCCCGACACGGATCGTGCGAATCGTGCGCGATCAGGTCGTGTTCGACCAGACCTTCACGCCGAACAACGCCGGGTACATCAGCGCCCGCGACTATGCGCGCGCCAAGCCGCCCGGCACGACGCGCATCATCGTGCTGGGTGATTCGTTCACGGCGGCCGAGTTCAACCCGGTGCCATGGCCCGACCGCGTGCACGGGGCGCTCAAAGGCCGCACCGCGCAGCCGGTGGAAATCTACTCCTTCGCCATCAACGGCGCCGGCCTCGGCAACTGGCACAGCGTTTTCTTCGACGACATCCTGCCGCACTACCAGTTCGACGCGTTGGTGATCGCCACCTATGTCGACAATCTTGCCCGGGGGTTTTCCTACCTTCACTACGACGGTCCGAAAGCGTGGATCGGCTACTTTCCGACCCGCGCGCGATCCGACGAGGATTTCTTCACCAACTACCTGCCGAAGATGAGTCCCCATCGCGTGTCGGTGGCGGACACCGCCGAGATCGATGCCATTATCGCCGGCCTGGCGCGGCCGTGGCAGTGGCCGGGCCTCGAGGTCCGTTTGCCGGCACTGATCGCGGCGGCCATCGATCGCGGCGCGCCGGTGCGCGCCTTCGCACCGCCGGCGGCCGTCACCGGCACGCTGCCATCGGTGGGCGAGATCGAGACGCGCTATGGCGCCGTTCAGTTCGCGTTGTTCCGCGAGATCATGGACGCCGCGCGCGATCGTTGCATTCCCACGGTGCTGGCCCCGATCCCCGGGCGCGACGGCGCCAAGGCCGCGGCCCGCGGCGACGGGGAAACCCCACATCAACTGGAAACACGCGCGCTGGCCGCTGAATTCAAGGCCGCCTATGTGGATGGCTATGCCGCGTTCACGGGCGTGGCCGAGGCCGACATCGATCGAATTTACTGGCTGAAGTATGACGGCCATTGGACTCAAGCCGGCTCGGACCGTTTCGCTGACCTGATGTCGGACTATCTGGCGGCTCATGAGCCCGAGCTGCGCGGCGGCGGGGCCGACTGCGCCAAGTGAAGCGGCATCACGATTTGCGAAAAATCACGCGCAGACTGTCGAACAGATTGAGCGGCACGCCCCAGGAACTCAAGCCTGCCACGCGGTCCGCCTTCAGATTGATCCCGGTCATGCGACCGAGTTGATAAGCGATCAGCGACACAGGCACGCGCTTCCACGGATGCTCGACACGTTCGGCGACCAGTCCGAAGCGGTGTCCCAGCCGGGTCAGGCTCTCGTGGGTAAAGAACCACAGGTGTTGCGGCGGTGTCATGAGCCGCCAGCGCTGGCCGGCCAGGCGCGCCACGATGGAGCCGAAGTCGCCTGTGGTCAGCATCAGCGCCCCGCCCGGCCGCAGGTGCGCGGCGCATTGTTGGACCACGCCCGCCGGGTCGTCGAGATGCTCGATGACGTCGAGCATCACGATCGCGTCCCATGGCTCGGGCGCTGCGAAGGCCGCTGGCGTCGCCGGTCCTGAGACGACATCCAGGCCCCGGGCGCGCGCCGCTACAGCGGCTTCATCCGCCATTTCGACGCCACGCACCGCGAAGTGGGCTTGCGCCTCCATCAGAAAGAATCCGTAGGCCGCGCCGATCTCCAGCAATCGGCCGCTGGGCACGATGTCGCGCAACGCGGCGAGCGTACGGCGGAACTCGGCGCGCAACACCGCCTCGCTGCCGGCATAATCGGCATAACCATCGGCGGCGGTGCCGTCGAAGTAGGCACCGGTGTAGTAGCCGGCCGGGTCGAAGTCCTGAGCTTCGGCCGCACCCAGGCCGCAGACCCGGCAGGCGTAAATGGCGCACTGATTCACCCGCCAACAGAACCGGTGTGGCGTGGGCATTGCGCAGGCCGGGCAGGGTCGCAGGTCGTTCATGGTCTGTTTCGCCGCTGCGCCGTCGCGTATAAACGATCATCTTCCGTGTCGGTCGCGCGAGGCTCCCGCGGGCGGCGACCCTATAACTCCGTTGTGATCCAGCCGCATACTCACCATGCCGACTGTCGCGTTTGATCACCGATTTGGCAAGCTGGCAGCGCGCGCGGCCGATATCGTCCTGTTTGCGTTCGCCATCGGTCTGTTGGCATGGAAAGCGCTGGCGGAGGTGGACGCCACCTGGGACAGCCTCAACTACCATCTGCCGTTCGCCGCCCGCCGCGCCGGACTTCAGCCCGCCGACGCGTACACGTTCCAGGCTTGGCTGGAACAGTGCTACGCCGGGATGCCGGCCCTGCCCTACCATGTCTACGGCTGGCTATGGCGGATCGCCGGCACGGCGAACGCCGCGAACCTGGCTAGCGTAGTGGTATTCGCCACGTTCTGTGTCGTGTTCGGCCGCGCCGCCCGCGCTCCCGTGATCATCGTGGCAGCAGCACTGGCGGCCATTCCCGTCGTGCACGTCAATTTGACCTCGGTTTACACCGATCTTGGGGCCAATTTGTCGTTCGCCGCGGCTTTGGTGCTGGTCACGCTGATTGTGGTCGAGCCTGACCGGCCGATCCTGCCACGGCTGTTGGGCGTACTGGCCTGCGCGGCGCTGGCCGCCAACATCAAGGTGCAGTTCATGGCCCTGGCCGGGGTATTGGTACCCGCGGTCTTATTGTTCCTGGCGGTGCTGCGCCACGAGGGCCGTCCCATACTCGCGCGGGTTGTCGCCGAAGCGTCGCGCGACCGGCTTTGGGCCGCGGCGCTAGCGGTCATGCTGATCGCCGCTACCTATGCCCCGGCGGTCGACAACTGGATCACCCACGGCAACCCCGTGTATCCGGTCGCGGTCTCGCTGTTCGGCACGACCTTGCCCGGTACGGCGCCCGACGGTCTTTATCTCGAGCCGCAATACTTGCGCGATGCCAAGCAGCCGACCCGTTGGGCGCTGTCGGTGCTCGACTACCGCGCCCTCGGCGGCCGGCCGCTCGCCTACACCATCGGCCAGGGTAATGTCCCGGCCGGCTCCGACTCTTTGCGCATGGGCGGTTATCTCGGATTGTTCGCCCTGTTCAACGTTGTGGTCTTCGTGGTCGCGACCGTTACGCGCGGCGGGATTCATTGGCTGGTGCTATCCGGGTTCGCGGCGATGACGGTGGTCGTCGCCAATCTGCCCGGCTCGCACGAACTGCGTTATTACGCCTTCTGGATGATCTACCTGGTGACAATGAACCTGGCCTACGCCTGGCGGTGGGCGATCAACGCCTGGGACCGCAGATATATGGCAATCGCGGCCGTTGCGGCGCTGGGCTTCACCGGCGCGGTCACGGGGTTCAATTACGTCGCCACCGGCGTCACCTACGTGCTGCCCCGCTTTGCGTCGCTCGACAAGCTGGCCGCTGCGATCAGCCTGCCGCAAATCTATCAACCGCGGATCGAGGATGGTAAGACCTATTGCCTGGTCAATTGGGGACCGTACCCGATGCTGGGATCGCCGCTGCTGCATCCGCACCGTTCGTTCAGGGCCGTCGAAGGTTTCGGCGGTGTCTGCCCCGACGGCGCGACCGTCATGGACCTGGGTGTTTTGCAGGCCGCGGGGGCGGCGCAATGACGGCGTCGCAACAGTCGCCGCGCGCAGCCGACGCATGGGTGGTTGTGCCCGCCTTCAACGAGTCCGCGGCCATTGGCGGCACATTGGCTGATCTTAGGCGGTTCTTTTCCAGCATCGTCGTGGTCGACGATTGCTCGGCCGATGACACCGCGGAGATCGCGGCCCGCGCCGGTGCCCATGTCTGCCGCCATCCCGTCAATCTGGGCCAGGGCGCCGCCTTGCAGACCGGCATCGACTATGCGCTCGCCCGCGGGGCCGAGATCGTCATCACCTTCGACGCCGACGGTCAGCACCGCCCCGAAGACGCGCTCGCCATGGCGGAGGCGTTGACGCGCGGCGCGGCCGACGTGGTGCTGTCGTCGCGGTTCCTGGGCGACGCGCCGGGCATGCCGGCTCTGAAGCGCCTGGTGCTGGTGCTAGCGGTGGCGTTCACGCGCCTGACGACGGGCTTGGCGGTGACAGATACCCACAACGGCTTGCGCGCGTTTTCGCGGCCTGCCGCCACGGCCTTTCGCATTCGCCAGAACCGCATGGCCCATGCCTCGGAAATTCTGGCCGAGATCGCACGGCTGAGGCTGCGTTGGATCGAGCTGCCGGCGGTCGTTCGCTACACCGACTACTCCATCGCCAAGGGCCAGCGCCTGGTCGGCGCCACCGAAATTCTGAAAGACCTCCTGATCCGAAAGCTACGTTCATGATCGTGCAAGTTCTGCTTTCGCTGGGTCTGCTGACCTTGGCCGGGTATGCGTGGCTGCAACGCGCCCGCGCCCGTGTTCTATCGTGGGCGATGATCCTGATTTGCGCCTTCGGCGAGGTGCTGGTGCTGAACCCGGAGCTGGCCACCCGCATCGCCCACTGGATGGGGGTGGGGCGAGGTGCCGACCTGGTGGTGTATTGCTTCATCGTGGCGAGCCTTGGCCTGATCATGAACTTGCACCTGCGCCTGCACGCGCTGCACGAGGATTTCACCGAACTGGCCCGCCGCGTCGCCCTGCGCGATGCCCGCGAGCCGTCCGCGCCGGCGCCCGTCGCCGAGCTGACCCCGCGATAGAGGAGCCCGCCGATGGCTGCCCCGAAACTCGCCATGTATGGCTGGTGCCTGCTGCTCGCGCTGACGATGTGCATCGGCCAGGTGCTGTTCAAGCTGGCGGCCCAGCAGCAGCCGGCCGACGCGTTCTCGTTTGGACGGCTGCTCGGCACGCCCTGGTTCGTCGGCGCGGTCGTGCTGTACGGCGCGTCGACTATTCTGTGGGTCTACATCCTGGCGCGGATGCCGCTCAGCATCGCCTATCCGTTTTCGCTCTTGGGCGCGGCGCTGGTGCCGGTGGCGGCCTACACACTGTTCGGCGAGCCGATGGGCGTGCGCGTCTGGATCGGAATCGCGCTTGTGCTGACCGGCCTGTTTGTGATGAACGTCAAGTAGGCGACATGCGCCTCACAAGCGAGCGCGGCCGGGATGCAGCGTGGTGCGCGGGCGTGGCCGCGCTGTCGCTGGCTTACACTGCGATCTACTTCGCCGCCGGCTTCAATACCGCCGACGACGGCAATTACGCCCAGATTGCCTACGAACTGTTTCTTGGCCGAGCGCCGGCCGACCTCGCTTTCAATTATGGGCTGGCGTGGTTTCAAGCCGGCACGGTGTTGTTCCGAATGTTCGGTGTCGACTATGACCTGGTCCGCGCCGTGTTCTTCGGGTCGATCATCTGCACCAATGTGCTGCTGTTCGCCACCATCGCGCGCCTGACCGGCCACCGGGGATTCGCCGCCGCGGCGACCGTGGCGCCGGCGCTGGCGCCGGCGTTTCCCGCCACCGCGTTCTACGGCCTGTGCATTCTGCTGAACGCGGCCGCGCAGATTCGTCTTGTGCGCGGGCCTGCCACGCCCCGGAATGCCGCCCTGGCGGGCGCGGCGCTGGCCGTCACGTTTCTGATCCGCCCCGATTTCGGATACCTCTTCGCACTGCCGCTGTTTGCGGTCGCAGTCCTGACCGTGCCGCGCGGACGCATGGGCGATAACCTTGTCGGCGCCGCACTTGGTTTCGTTGCGGTGATGCTTCCCTATGCCGCTATCGCCGCGGCGGGCGGATATCTTGAACTGGTGGCGGGCCAAACTCTCGCTTACCCGGCAATGATGGCGAACATGCTGATCGCCGGGCTCTCGGGCACAGCGCAGAGCGCCGCGTCGGCCGGCACGTTCCTCGCTCGCCCGTCCCTGTCAGACATGTTCGCTGCCGACGGCGACGCCGCGACCTTCGCGGCACTGGTCTATCTCCCGGTGATTGGACTGTTGGGATATGTCGTGCTGGCTGTTGCACGAATCGTCCGATCCCATCGCGACGTGCGCGGGTCGGTCATCGCCGAAGCCGCCGTGGTGCTGACCGCCGGCGCGGCGGCGTTCCCGCATTACTTCGCCTACCGCCCCGACATGCCTCATGTCGCTAACTTCATGGCCGGGTATGCCGTGCTGGCCGCGGCACTGGTTTGGCCGCTGCTGCGGGCAGTCCGGGAATCGGCCGGCCTGCGGCGCGCCGGCACAGGGCTTGCCGCCGCCGGCGTCGCCGCCCATCTCGGGCTGTATGCGTGGGCTGGTGTCCGCTCGCCGGAAGCCGGCGGCATCGCCATCGCCCGCGACCGTACCGAGCGGTTCGACGCCGGCAATGGCGTCGCGGCCCGAGTTCGGACAGATGAAAAACAAGTCCTGGAATTCCTGCGCGCGACCATCGCGGCCAACTCCAAGCCGGGTGACGCCATCGTCTGCCTGCCCTATTGCCCGGGCGTAGCGTTCATGACCGAACGGCGCATGCTGCTGCGCCACTTTTTCGTTGATGATTCGTTCCCGACGCGCGAACCGGACTGGTTGGCCCATGCCATCGAACTCACCCGGCGCGAACGCCCACCGGTGGTCATCGTCATGGACTGGGCCATCAATGGCACCGAAATCTCGCGGTTCAAGAACTGGGCCCCCGAGTACATGGCCCTGCTGGAGGAGATTGCCCGCGAGAAGGTCGCTTATCCGGGGCTAACGGTTTATCTGCTCTAGGAATCCGCCGCCGGCTGGGCTAGGTCTGCCCGCACTTTGCGTCTGCCGCCAAGTGATTTGAGGGTGCGTATGTCGATCAACGTCGAGTCGCTGTCGATCCCCGAGGTGAAGCTGATCCGCATGAAGAAACATGGGGATGCGCGGGGGTTCTTCTCGGAGACCTTCAAGCAGGCGGCCTTTGCCGACGCCGGTATCGACATCCCGTTCGTGCAGGACAATCACGTGCTGTCCCCGGCCAAAGGCACATTGCGCGGCCTTCATTTCCAAAGCCCGCCGTTCGACCAGGCCAAGCTGGTGCGGGTGGCACGCGGAGCGATCTTCGACATCGTGGTCGACATCCGCGTCGGTTCGCCCACCTATGGCAAGACCGCCGCGGCGATTATCTCGGCGGAGAACTGGAGCCAGATTTTCATTCCGTCCGGCTTCGCCCATGGACTCTTGACCCTCGAGCCCGACACTGAGGTTCTTTACAAGGTATCCAACTACTATGCGCCCAAAAACGATTTCGGGCTGTTGTGGAACGATCCCGCCCTCGGCATCGACTGGCCGCTCGGCGACATGACGCCGCTGCTGTCGGAGCGCGACAAGCTGTGGCCGAAGCTGGCTGACTTGCCGGCGCATTTCACCTATCAACCGGGCCGGTCGCGATGAAGGTTCTGGTCACCGGCGGGGCCGGGTTTATCGGCTCGGCAGTCGTGCGCTACCTGGCCGGGGAACTGGGCCATGAGGTGGTGAACGTCGATGCGCTGACCTACGCCGGAAATCTCGATTCCGTCGCGCCGGTGACCAATCGACCCGGCTACACGTTCATCCACGGCAACATCTGCGACGCCGGCCTGATGGCCGCGACCTTCGCCCAGCATCAGCCTGATGCCGTGATGCATCTGGCCGCCGAAAGCCACGTCGACCGCTCGATCGACGGTCCGGCGGCATTCATGTCGACCAATATCATCGGCACCTACACACTACTGGAAGCCGCGCGGGCCTATTGGTCGGCTTTGCCCGCTTCGCGCAAGCAGGCGTTCCGGTTCCATCACATCTCAACCGACGAGGTCTACGGCTCGCTCGGCCCCACCGGCGCCTTCACCGAAACCACGCCGTATGCACCCAATTCGCCCTACTCGGCCTCCAAAGCCTCGGCCGATCATCTGGTGCGGGCTTGGCACCACACGTACGGGCTGCCGGTCGTGACCACCAACTGCTCGAACAACTACGGGCCTTATCACTTCCCAGAGAAGCTGATCCCGCTGACCATCCTCAACTGCCTCGACGGGAAGCCCCTTCCTGTTTACGGCACCGGCCAGAACGTGCGCGACTGGCTGTATGTCGACGACCACGCCCGCGCCCTGTGGCAGGTGGTCACACGCGGCCGCGTCGGCGAGGTCTATAACATCGGCGGCGAGGCCGAGCGCACCAATATCTCGGTGGTGCAGGCGATCTGCGATCTGGTCGACGAATTGGCCCCGAGAAAACCCGATGGCGCGGCACGCAACTCGCGCGCCTTGATCACGTTTGTCGCCGACCGCCCGGGCCACGACGCCCGCTATGCCATGGACATCGCCAAGATCCGCCGCGAACTGAGCTGGTCGCCGCAGGAAACCTTTGACAGCGGACTGCGCAAGACGGTGCGCTGGTACCTCGACAACACGGCGTGGTGGACCAAGATTCGCCAGGGTCGCTACGCCGGCGAGCGGCTGGGCCTGGTGCAAGGATCCAAACCTTGAGCGTCGACCTCCTGCTGACCGGCGCCAACGGCCAGTTGGGATGGGAGGTCGCCCGTCGCGCCGCCTCGGCGGGACTGAGTGTGGCAGCCCTCGCGCACGCAGACCTCGACGTGGCTGAAGGCGCCAAGGTGCGGGAGACGGTCGCCACACACACGCCCAAGGTGATTGTCAACGCCGCCGCCTACACTGCCGTCGACAAGGCCGAGAGCGCACGCGATCAAGCTTTCGCGGTCAACCGCGACGGCCCAACCCACTTGGCCGAATCATGTGCCGCGACTGGCGCCGCGCTGATCCATGTATCCACGGATTATGTTTTCGACGGCACCAAGCTAGGAGCGTATTTGGAGACCGACCCGGTCGGCCCGCTCGGCGCCTATGGCGCCAGCAAACTGGCGGGCGAGGAAGAAGTGCGCGCACGCACGCCACGCCATGTCATCCTGCGCACCGCCTGGGTCTACGGCGCGCATGGTGGCAATTTCGTCAAAACCATGCTGCGGCTGGCCCGCGAGCGGCCCGAGCTTCGGGTGGTGGACGACCAGCGCGGCTGCCCGACCGCCGCCGGCGACCTGGCCGAGGCGGTGCTGGCGATCGCATCGCGGATCGCCCGCGGCGCAGTCCCGGCCGACGGTTTCGGCACGTTTCATTGCGTCGGCGCCGGCGAGGTTAGCTGGTGCGGCTTCGCCCGCGAAATCATGGCCCAGACCGGCTCGCGTCTGGGCAAGACCCCGCCACCGGTGACGGCGATAACGACCGCCGATTACCCGACGCCTGCCCGCCGCCCCGCCAACTCGGTGCTGGACTGCAGCAAGCTGCAACGCGTTTACGGCTTGTCGCTGCGGCCGTGGCAGGCGGCCTTGGCCGAGGTTCTCGACGGCCTACTTTGACGTCCGGACCAGGCGCGGCGGGTTACCCCGACGGATCGCGACAATTGCCGCCTGCCCGAACCGACGCGCCAATGTCCGGGCGGCTGCTGCGCCGATGTTCAACACAAGAAAGCTTGGTTCAGGCCGCCACCGTCCTGCAGGGTCCGCCCCCTCGCCCGCCAGACAGGCCCACCCCCCGAGCCGCAGCGCCCGGCGCAGCGCGCGGTCGGCGGCTCGGTTGACCGGGTCGGGCCGCGGCACGCTCATGGAGTTGTAGGCGGTGATGAACATGGCCGTGGTGGCCCCGGTACGCGCCAACAGCGCCTCCAGGGCCAGGCTGGGCCGGCCGATACTGAATTCGATCACCGCGCCGGCGTCGAACGCCCGGTATACGGCGCGGGCATAGACGCGCATCAATCGGGACATCGCCTGGGTCATGGCGGAAATGGCCGCAAAAACTTGTGGTGACGCGGGCACCTTAGCGCGAAACTGGCGTCGGCCCGAATCGCGGAGACCCCGATGCGCGTGGACATCGTCTATGACACCGTCTGCCCCTGGTGCTACGTCGGCAAGCGCCGGTTCGAGCGCGCGCTGAAGATGCGGCCGCACCTGAAGCCGCAGTTGCGGTTCCGCTCGTTCCTGCTGAACCCCGACCTGCCGATGCAGGGTGTGGATCGGCGCGAGTACCTGGAACGCAAGTTCGGCTCCAGCGCCCAATACGACCGAATCGTCGAGGCGCTGGTGTTCACCGGCAAGGGCGAAGGCATCACGTTCGCCCTCGACAAGATCAAGCGCACGCCCAATTCGGCCAACTCGCACCGGCTGGTGCGGCTCGCGCAGATCCTCAACCGCCAGAACGAGGCGGTGGACGCGGTGTTCTCGGCCTATTTCGAGCGCGGGCTCGACATCGGCAACGTCGAGGTGCTGGTGCGCCTGGGCGACGAGATCGGTCTCGACAAGCAGATGGTCTACGCCCACCTGACCGCCGAAACCGACCTGAACGCGGTTTACGCCGAGAACGCGCGTATGCACCGGCTCGGGATCACGGGGGTGCCCTGTTACGTGTTCAACGAGAGCCGGGCGATCGCCGGGGCGCAGGAGCCCGACATTCTGGTGCGCATGATCGACATGACGGTCGCCGAGGAGGCCGAGCAGACGCCGATGCAGTCGATGGGCTGAGCCGCGCCTGGGTCAGGTTCCGGTGAACGTGCCGAGAATCGGGTTGCCGATGCCGGCCGGGAACCGCGTCGTCGCGTCGAAGATGGCGCCTTGGATCTGGCCATAGACCAGACCCTGAGCGCCGCTCAGGTCCGCCCCCGTCAAATCGGCCCGCTCGAACCGTGCGCCGACCAGCAATGAGGCGTCGAAGCGCGCGCCGCGCAGCGACGTGCTGGAGAAATTGACGTCCTTCAGGATGACATTGCTGAACACCGCGCCGTCGAGGTTCTGCCCCAGAAACACCGCGCCCGACAGGTCGACGTTGACGTAGGTGGTGGCCCCTTGCGCGAACTGGGCAACGCCCTGTGCCCGTGCCGGAAACGCTGCTCCGACCCCGGCTGCGACGATCGCCTGGGCGGCCGCACTGAGACTGATCTGATCGACGATGATGTTGCGGCTGTCGCCGGTCGGGCTTTGGCCCTGGGAATTGAGCCCCAGGGCGTTGTAATCGGATAGCGCCGTCCGCGACGATGGCGGACTCGGGAACCGTGCGGTGATGGGGGTGAGGAAGTCGCTCATCTGTGCCTCGCCGGACGCAGCTTAGTCAGGCCATTCAGGGCCCGCGAGGTCGAATTCAATAACCACGTCAAATCATGGAATTAAGGCATCAGGTTCATCTCAGACAAAAGTTTTTAGTCGTAACGATAGCGTTGGGTCCGACGTTGCCGACGCCGTTAATCTTTGACTCATGTATGTCGGAGAGGTTACGCCCATCACAACCTTTGAGGCTCCCACCAGGGGCTGGACGCAACGGACGATGGATTACTGCAGCCACACCTTCCGCACCGTGTTGTCGGTCGAGCAGTTCGCCGCCGTCGTCACCAAGACGTGCAAGTCGCGCTATTGGGTTGAGTACGAGGCCCATGACCTGAGCATGGTGCCGGACACGCGCATTTTCTCGGTGGTGTTTACCTCGGTCGAGGATCGCGACCGGGTGCGCATCGCGATGCGTTTCGCCGACGATCAGTCCGGCGGCGCGGCGAACACGAACCGGGCTGCGGC
>JANRJB010000264.1:0-1786 GCA_033764265.1 Rhodospirillaceae bacterium
GGTCGATGCTTTACGCGATCTACGACCTGCACAATGTCAAATATGTCGGCAAGCGCGTGCTCACCAATACGCCGCCCTGCGGCGCGTTCCGCGGCCACGGCACGGTCGATGTCCGTTTTGCCTTCGAAAGCCTCATCGACCGGATGGCGCAAGAACTCGGCCTCGATCCGTTCGCGGTGCGGCGCGCCAACCTGCTCAACGCGCCCTGTTTCACCGACAACGACCTGATGGTGAACTCCTACGGCCTGCCGGAGTGCCTCGACTGGGTCGAGCGCGAGAGCAAGTGGAAAGAGCGCCGCAAGACAGCCGGTAACGGCAAGAGTCCTCTCCGCAAGGGCTGGGGCATGGCCTGCTCGCACTACATTTCCGGCGCCTCCAAGCCGGTGAACTGGACCGGCGAGCCGCACGCCACCGTCAAGATCAAGCTCGATTTCGACGGCTCCATCGTCGTGCTGTCCGGCGCGGCCGACATCGGCCAGGGCTCGACCACGCTCCTGGCGCAGACCGTCGCCGAGGTGCTGGGCCTCGACCTCGGCCGGGTCCGCGTCATCACCGGCGACAGCGAAGTGGTGCCGAAGGACAATGGCTCCTATTCGTCGCGCGTCACCTTCATCGTCGGCAATGCCGCGCTCGACGCCGCGCGCAATCTGAAAACCGTTCTGGTCAACGCCGCCGCGCGCAAGCTCGAGGCCCGCCCCGAAGACATCGAATGCCTCGGCGAGGTCTACCGCGCCGGGGCGCAAGACAAGGGCGCGACCTTCGACGAGGTCGTGATGGAGGCGCTGAAAGACTCCGGCACCATTACCGTCACCGGAAACTATTCGACGATCCCGGAATCGCAGGGTGGCAAGAAATACCGTGGCGCGGCGATCGGCGGCACCATGGGCTATTCGTACTCCGCGCAGGTGGTCGAAGTGACGGTCGACGAGGAAACCGGCGTCGTCACCGTCGACAAGGTCTGGGTCGCGCACGATTGCGGCAAGGCGCTCAATCGTCTGACCGTCGAGGGCCAGGTGCAAGGCTCGGTCTGGATGGGCATGGGCCAGGCGGTCAGCGAGGAAACCGGCTATCATGACGGTCTCCTGGTCACCGGCAACATGCTCGATTATCGCGTTCCGACCATCCAGGACTCGCCGCCGATCGAGGTCGGCATTGTGGAGAGCAACGACCCGCACGGCCCGTTCGGCGCCAAGGAGGCCGGCGAAGGCTCGCTGGCAGCCTTCCTGCCGGCGCTCACCAATGCGATAGCCGACGCCATCGGCATCCGCTTCGACGACTTGCCGGTGACGCCGGACCGCGTGTTCGAGGCCATCGAGAAGCGCAAGCGCGCGCTGGGCCGGAAGGAGCGCGCGTAATGGACGCCCTTCCCCCATTCCGCACCGTCAATCCGATGACGCTAGACGAGGCGCTGGCCGCGCGCGCGGCGCACCCGGACTCAAGGCCGCTTGGCGGCGGCACCGATCTCGTTGTCAATATCCGCCGTGGCATCGTCGCTCCGCAGGTGCTGGTCGACATGACCCGCGTCAAGGAATTGCGCGCGATCAAGGCGGACAAACAGACGCTCGAGATCGGCGCGGCGGCGACACTGACGGACGTCGCCACCCATCCCGGCGTGACCGAGCACTATCCAGTCGTCGCCCAGGCGGCGGGCGAGATCGCCGGACCCACGCATCGCAACATGGGCACGGTCGGCGGCAATCTCTGCCTCGACACCCGCTGCATCTACTACAATCAGAGCGAATGGTGGCGCGGCGCCAATAACCACTGCCTGAAGACCACCGGCACC
>JANRJB010000313.1:0-3852 GCA_033764265.1 Rhodospirillaceae bacterium
TTCGGTGTTCACCGCCAGCGGCGGCGGCCGATTGTTGGCGAAGAACTGCTGCATCATGTTCTGGCGGAAGGCGTTGAAGCCCCACAGCGCGCCCAGCACCACCGCCAGCGCCAGCGCGGTGATCGCGAACGCCCGGCGCAGGCGCGCGGGCGACACCGGAGGGCGGGTCTCGGCCGATCCCGACCGCGCGTCGGCGGCCGGCGTTTGGGGGTCCTGATAATTCATACTCGGTCCTGTGCTCGTCGTTCCGGCGTCGGGCGCGGCGGGCGCGCTCACGAAGCCAAATCCAGTTCCACCGCGTCGCGTTCCGTCGCCGCGTCGTCCGGCCGGTACAGCCGTTCGATCGCCGCGTCCTTCACGCCGATGCCGCGCAGGATGAACCGCGTGGCCTCGGCGATGGTCTCGCCCCGCGTCGCGCCGCGCGGACTAGTGCCGCCCGGCGGCAGCGCGTGGGTGCCGATCATCGCCTGCAGTTGCGCGGCCAGGCGGAACGCGGTCTCGGCCGGCACGGCCACCCCTAGGTCGCCGTCGGCGCGCGCGGCGGCCAATGATCGTTCCATCATCGGCAGCACCGCCTCGCGGAACATCGCGAAGCCGGCCGCGGCGAATTCGCCGTCCTCGAGCAGGCTGCGGACGAACAGCCGGTGGCGGGCCTGCTCGGCCGGCTCGCTGTCGCCGATGTCGGCGAAGTACGCCACGAAGTAGGCGACGATGGCGATCAGCGTGGCGGTCGACGGCGGCAGGTGGTGCAGCCTTTCGAACTCCGGGTTGGCGGTGCGGCAGTGGTCCAAAATTGCCCCATACAACGCCGACTTAGTCGCGAAATATCTGAACAGCAGCCCTTCCGAAACGCCGGCCGCTTCGGCCAGTTCCTTGGTGGTAGTTCCGGAAAAGCCTTTGCCGGCGAACAGCGGCACCGCCGCCTCGATGATGCGGCGGCGGCGTTCCTCGGGGTCCAGTCGCAGGCGCATGGCGCACATGTGTCGAAGGATTTGGGTCGCGATTTCGGGGGCCGGGCGCTTGGTAAGTGAACGCTCAATAAGAGTCAACCTGGGTTTTCGCGACAAACGTGCCGCCGGTCGATTTCTCGCGCCGTTTCGTCGGCCTGCGGCTGGGTTATCCTGGCGGGCCATCGGTCCCGGAGCCGCCGCCATGTTCATCAACTTCTGGTATCCCGCCTGCCTCTCGTCGGAACTGGTCGCCGGCCAGCCGCGCAAGGTGCGCATGCTGGGCGTCAACCTGGTGGCGTTCCGCGACAGCCAGGGCCGCGCCCACTGCCTGTCGAACGTGTGCGTGCATCGCGGCGGCAGCCTGGCCCACGGCAAGGTCGCGGGCGACCTCGTGCAGTGCCCCTATCACGGCTGGCAGTTCGACGGCGCCGGCACGTGCGTGAAAATTCCCTCGTTAGGCAAGGACGCCAAGATCCCGCCGCGCACGCGCATCGACAGCTACCCGGTGCAGGAACGCTACGGCATGGTGTTCGCCTTCCTGGGCGACGTGCCCGAGGCCGAGCGGCCGCCGCTGCAGGAGATTCCCGAATACGACCAACCCGCCTGGCGCGCCACCAACCAGGTGCGCGAGCGCGGCGTGAACTTCATGCGCGCGATCGAGAACGGGCTCGACCCCGCGCACAATGAATTCGTGCACGACACGCACGGCTTCTCGGGCGCGCGCGACGACTACAAGGTCGGCGCGCTCGACATGCGCGAAACGCCGTGGGGTGTGGGCTTCTGGAACAAGATGCACGCCCCGCCGCTGGCCGACGGCCGCATGCGCGATGCTTCGGGCCGCACCGAAGCGGCAATGATCGACACCGGCACCGGGCACCACGGCCCGGCCTCGCTGTGGACCTACATCCACCCCACGCCGGCCGTGCACATTCATCAGTACGGCTTCAGCGTGCCGGTGGACGAGGGGCTGACGCGCACGTTCCTGGTGACGATGCGCAACTTCATGGCCGCGCCCGAGCACGACGAACGCATGATCACGCGCAACGCCTACGTCGCCAACCAGGACGATGTGGTGCTGGCCGATCTTTCGCCCACGCTGTCGCCGTCCGACGCCCGGCACGAGGTGTTCATGCCCGCCGACGTGCCGACGTCGCGCTATCGCGCGTTCTGCAAGGCGTGGGCCGCCAAGGGCTGGCGCATCGACACCGCCACCATGTCGGCCAATGCCGGCAAGGTCGCCTACGCCATCCCCAGCCCCGGCCGGCGCGCATCAAAAGGCTATGTGGTTGATCCGGTCCCGCTGCTGCCCGGCGCGGGGGAAACACGCGAAGCGGCGGAGTAGGCAGAACAAAACATCGAAGTCTGGCACTGGCGGTGCGGCGCAAGATTTCTTGAAGTCTTGTCGCGATGATTTGAAAGCATTGAATCGTGTCTTGCTTTGCCTTATATTGGCCATACCCACCTGCGGCGTGCCGCAGGCTCAAAGGCCGTTCGGGAGCGATCCTGGCGGCCTTTGCTTTTTGAGGTCGTGTCGCGTGCGCACAATCGTCTACGTCGACTCATTCAACCTTTACTATCGGCTGCTGAAACAGCAGCCCAGATTCAAGTGGTTGAATGTTTGTGAGTTAGCCCGCCAAGTCTTGCGGCCGAGCAACCAAGTCACCCGCGTCAACTTTTACACCGCTCGTGTGTCCGGACGCCGTGATCCTCACGCGCCTGCTCGCCAACAAGTGTACTTCGATGCATTGGCGACGGTGCCAGAGATCAGTTTGCATTTCGGCAACTTCCTGATGGCCGAAAAATGGAGCGAATTGGTTCACCCGCCGCAATTCAGGCCGGGAACGACCATCGCGCCGCCCTGGCCGACCGTCGTTCGAGTCTTGAAGACCGAGGAAAAAGGCAGCGACGTTAACTTGGCGGCGCACTTGGTTCGCGATGCGCTCACTGGCGCGTTTGACGTCGCCGCCGTACTCTCAAACGACACAGATTTGGTGGAGCCGATCAGGATCGTCGCGCGAGAATGCAATCTGCCGGTTGGGCTCATCGCGCCCGTGAAAAAACCTGCCGCAGGTTTGGTGGGCGTTTCGTCGTTTGTACGGCACATCCGATCACACCACTTGGCCGTGGCGCAATTTCACGATCCTGTGCCAGGCACCGCGATCCGAAAGCCGCCGACTTGGGTGTGAGTGCGAATTGTTGAAACACCCTGAAAACCGTCCGACGTGCGCATGCAACGCTTACGCAAACGACAAAGGGGTCAACGCATTTCGCTAACCCCTTGAAAATTTGGTGGAGCCGGACGGAATCGAACCGACGACCTCTACAATGCCATTGTAGCGCTCTCCCAACTGAGCTACGGCCCCACTGTTCGCTGAATTCGGTCTATCGCAGTCTTCGCTTTCGATCGGTTGCTTGTGTTTCGGCGCGCCTCGTGCCGTATCTGTACGCTCGCCCGGACACTAGGTCGGCGGTGGCCCGCCTTCAAGAGGCGGGCGCACCCGGGCGGGCAAGGGTGTTTCAAGGGGTGATTTAGGTGCCTTCCTCGTCCTCGACCACCACCTCGACCTCGTCGTCCTCGCCCAGGTCCGAGGTATCCTCGATCACGTCCTCGCCTTCCTCGTCGTCGCCGGCCACCACCGGTTCCTCGGCCTCGGCCGGCGCCGGCACGGCCTTCGCGGCGGCCGCGGCGGCCGCTGCCGCGGCGGCGTTCTTCTTGGCCTCGCGGTCCTCGGCGCTGGCGCTGCGACGGGTCGAGCGGAACACCTGCGGGCGCTGGTTGGCCGCGCCGCACTTCGGGCAGATGCCGGGCTGCTTGTTCAGGTCGTAGAAGCGCGCCCCGCAGCTCTCGCAGGTCAGCTTCATGCCGAGATCGATTTTGCCCACGCCATAAACTCCACTGAAG
>JANRJB010000317.1:0-3850 GCA_033764265.1 Rhodospirillaceae bacterium
CCGCATGCTGATCATGATCGCGGGCCCATATACATCTGAAGGGGCAAGCGCGTTGCAACGGGCTGAAAATTTGCGGCGAATGAACCTTGCGGCGCTTGCCGTTTGGGACAAGGGGCACACGCCCCTGATCGGCGTCAACGCCGTGATGCCGATGATTGAATGCGCGGGGCATCATCGCTACGACGAACTCATGATGCCGATCTGTCTCGATCTGGCCGGTCGTTGCGACGCCGTCTTGCGGATCGGCGGTTTTTCGCGCGGCGCCGACCAGGAAGTCGAACGCATCGCGTCGCATGGCGGCCGGGTGTTCCGGGATATTGCAGAAGTGCCGGCCGTTGATCGTTGATTGCAGCGTGCGCTGACATGTCGGATGCCGCCCTTCTGGCTGGACTGTTCTTCTCCGCGCTCGCGGCCTCGACGCTGCTGCCTGGCGTGTCGGAGGCCGCGCTGGTCGGCATGCTGACGTCCGATGTCGGCACGCCCGCCTTGCTGGTTGGGTTGGCCAGCGCCGGCAACGTGGCCGGCTCGTGCATCAACTATGTGATCGGGCGCAGTGTCGAACGCTTCCGCGACCGGCGTTGGTTCCCCGTGTCTGCGGCCGGATATGCCCGCGCCGAAGCGTGGTTCCAGCGCTATGGCTACTGGTCGCTGCTGTTCGTCTGGCTGCCGGCCTTCGGCGACGGGCTGACCGTCGTCGCCGGCGCCCTCAACGTCGGCTTCAAGCGGTTTGTCGTGCTGGTCACCATCGGCAAGGCGCTGCGCTACATCGCGGTGGCCGCCATGACGCTGTGGTGGGTCGACGCCTGACCGTGCGCGGACATGTGAACGCCGACATGCGAACGCCGGCTGCGCGAACGCAGCCGGCGTGCATGAAGGCAGTGACGCAGTCTCGGATTACTTCGCCTTGGCTTCCTGGCTGACCGCCTGGCCCTTGAGCAGGGCCTCTTTGCGGGCCTTGTACTCCTTGGACGACATGCTGCCGTTGCCGTAGGCATCCATCAGCTTCTTCAGTTCCTTCTTGACCTCGGGCGACTGGGCCTCGGACTTGGCCGGCTCGGTCGCCGCGTGAGACGCGGCCGACAGCGCGGCCAGCGGCAGGGCGGCCACCACCAGAGCGGCGATTGTTTTCTTGAACATGGTTCGGTTCCTTTTGGTGCGGGTGAAGTGTCTCTGCCCGGGCGACGGACCCGGCAAATCGAGGGGAATATGGACGGCCCCGGTAACCGCGCCATGTCAGGCCCATGGAATTCTGGTAACCGTTTGTAACCTGCCGGCTGGCGAACAACCCTTCACGCCCAACGGTCACTCACGCTGCGACGCCCGCAGCGGCCTGTGCATCGTTGGCCGCGCGGCCGCGCGGGCCGCCCAAGGGGCTGCGATGCCCTGTCAACGCAACGATGAGCCGTTCATAGGCATCGATCGCGGCATCGATCCGGAACGCCTCGGCCCGGGATCGTAGGAGATCGGACGCGCGCACCGTGGCGAGTTCGGCCACTATCGCTTCGGCCAGCGCGTCGGCCGATCCGACCGGCACCAACCGGCCCAGGCGCCCGCGATCGAGCAACTCGCGTTGACCTTGCGGGCAGTCGGTGCTGACCACCGGGCACCCGGCCGCCAGCGCCTCGACGACGACGGTGCTGAGCCCTTCCCATCGCGATGACAACACGAACAGGCGCGCGCGCGACAGATAAGCCGGCAATCGGTCGGTGAAGCCGGCGAACGACACGCGATCGGCCAGGCCCAGCCGATCGGATTGGGCTTGCAGCGCGGGCCCAAGGGGGCCGTCGCCGAACAGCACCAGCCGCGCATCGGACTGTGGCGCGACCTTGGCGAACGCGGCGATCAGCGTGGCGAAGTCCTTGTGGCCGACCATGCGGCCGGCGGCCACGATCACCGGCGGCTGGCCGGGCGCGAACCACGGATGATCGACCGCCAGCGCGGCCCGGGCGTCGAACCGTTCGTCGAGCGCCGGTTCGTAGATGCGGCTCACGCGCGGCGCGGGCAGCCACAGACAGGCGCGCGCTTCGTCGGCGACCGCGTCCGAAACCGCGACCACCGCGTCGGCGTCGGGCAACAGCCGGCGGGCCAGCGTGGTGTAGACCGGACGCGCGGCGCCGCTGGCTGCATCAAGCCGCCGGGTGACGGTGTTGGTCATCCGGACGAGCAGGCGTCCGTTCGGTGCGGCCCAACGCCGCGCCAGCACGGTTGTGAAGTGGACATGGTTGGCCGCGGCCACCACCACGCGCGGCCGCCGGTCGCGCAGGTAGCGAACGAACGCGGGCACGGCGGCGGCTTCATGCAGCATGCGCGCCCGGGCCGGCGCCGCGCTCCGCGGGCCGCCGTCGGCAAGTTCGGCGACGCGCACCCGCGGCGACACTTGGTCCAAGACGGGCCCGCGCGCGTGGGTCAGCGCAAGGTCGACAAGCCAGCCGCGACGCGCGAGGCCATTGGCGATGGCGACGGTATTGCGTTGCGCGCCACCCATGCGCAGGTCGAACAGGTGGAACGAGACATCGGGGCGCGTATCGGCCGGGGCGAGATGGGGCAGAAATTCGGGCACAGCACGCATGACCATTCCGCGACGTGCCGCATACGCCCCCCAAGCGCCGGCGACGGATCGAAATCAAATCGAATTTGGAATGGTTTCGCGCGAACTCAAGCGAAGGCGGCGTGAAAAATTTGTGGCAGCGGCCGTGCCGCCGACGGTCGCCGCCCGTTCAGGCGTCGACCTGCTTGGCCAGGTCGACCACTTGGCCTTCCATCAAGCTGAACAAGCCGGCCATGCCGCCGCTTTTTTGAATGATCGAGGCGTATTCGTTGCGGTAGGTGATGGCCATGCTGACGCCCTCGACGATGACGTCGACGATGCGGAAGCCGGTCTCGCGCTTGCGCAGCCGCCACGATACGGCGAAGGCCTGGCCGCCCTTGCCGACGATGTCGGAATTGACCAAGGCGCCGGCGTCGCCGTCGGGCGCGCTGTCCTTCACGTTGAGGGATTCGCCCTTGTACTCGCCGAAGCGTCGCGTCCAGGTGTAGACGATCACGTCCTCGAACAGCTTCTGGAACCGTTCCAGGTCCGCCGGCTGCACCGCGCGGGCGAAGCGGCCCAGAACGAACCGGCCGATCGCGGGGATGTCGAAGAACTCCACGAACAGCTTGCGGAAGCGGACGGTCTTTTCTTTCTGCGGGACCGGCGCTTCCAGCACCTCGGTGATGCCGACCTCGGCGAAGCGGCGCACCAGCCCGTCGGGCGTCTGGGCCCAGTCGGCGGCGCGCGCGGCGGTCGGCCGCGCCAACGCACCCATGGCCAGGGCGATCGGTGCTGAAACGGCGACGAAACGGCGGTCGATCATGATCGCGGATCCTGTGCTGGTCGGTTGCGGCGGTGCGCGGCGGTTATTGCGCGCCCGCCACCGCGTCGGTGCCGCGGGCGGCGAACGGGTCGGGCGCGTCGCCGTTGTCCATGTCAGGCAGCGGCGCCGGGGCGCCGTTGCGGATTTCGTTGTCGCGGTTCTGGCGCCAGGCCGAACGCAACGCGGCATAGTAATCGATCGAGGATTTCTCCAACTCGTCGGTGGCCTGCATGGTGCTGGCCTTCACGTCGATCAACAGCGTGCCGAAGTACGCCCACTGCACCCAGCCGGGATTGTCGGCATAGGAATACCAGCTGACCGGGTCGAACGCGAAATTGTCCACCGCCAGCCCGAAGCCGTCGCGGACCCCGGTCGGGCCGAAGATCGGCACGTACAGATAGGTGTCGTTGGTGGCGCCCCACACGGCCAAGGTCTGCCCGAAGTCCTCGTAGTGGTACGGCAGGCCGGCGCTTTCGGCGACATCGACGAACCCCAGC
>JANRJB010000436.1:0-1799 GCA_033764265.1 Rhodospirillaceae bacterium
TCGCCCGATACCGGCCGGGTCGCGGATAGGCTGCAGCAGCACGCGCAGGCCCTGACCGAGCCGCCGCCGGCGCCCCGCCCGGAACCGGTCAAGGGCCGGCTATGGCACGATTTCGTCGCCGTGCCTGGCGGCCAACTGCACGTCCAGATCAATGATGACGCGGCCACGCTGCCGCTGCTCATTCAGCACGACGCCGCGTCGTCGATGGGCACCGTGCAGCCGATCACCGCCAGCCTGATCGGCAAGCGCACGGTGATGGCCTTCGATATGCCGGGATCGGGCGAAAGCGACAACATGCTGGGCACCGACGGTCTGCGCGACGATGCGGTCGAGGTCGACGCCTATGCCGCGACGCTGCGCGCCGCGCTCGATGCCCTTGGCCTGCGCCAGGTGGATTTCTACGGCATGTGGGGCGGCGGTTTCGTCGGGCTCGATCTCGCCTTGATGGACACAGCGCGCATCCGCCGCCTGATCATGTCAAACGTGTTCCAGCACGACGGCGCGGAACAGCGATTGATCCAGGCCCATTACACGCCGTCGATTTTGCCCGACTGGCACGGCGGCCACCTGATGCAGGCCTGGCACCAGATGCGCGACCAGGGCATCTACTACCCATGGTTCGACGCGACCGCGAAGGGTGTGATCCGGCGCGAGCCGTTCCTGGCCACCGACATGGTGCACGAACGGGTCTGTTCGCTGCTCAAGGCCGGCAACATGTACCGCGCTGCCTATCAGGCCCACTTCCGCTACCGCACTTACGACAAGCTGAAACGCTCCCCGGTGCCGACGCTGATCGCCACCACCGCGTGGGACCCCAACAACCCGCACACCCAAGCCGCCGCGCGCGCCGCGCCCAACGCCCAGTTCCGCTTCCTCGACGAGGATTTCATGAAGTGGGGCCTCAGCTTCCTCGATTTCCTGGAGGTGTCGTGAATCTCGCGCGCCGCGCGGTGTTGGCGGGCGTTGCCGCATCGGGCGCCGTCGGCGCCGGCGCGGCAGTCAACGGCGTCGGTGCCGACCCCGCCTTCATCGACCGCGCCCACCGGTCGCTGGTCTATGCCCGCGACCAGCGCGTGGTGTTCTGGTTCAAACACGGCATCAAGTACGGCGTGGTCGACGGCGACGTCACGCCGCTGTGGGCCATGGAGGTCCTGTTCATCCAACGCGTGCTGGCCCACCGCGCCGAGGACTTCGACATGGTGTCGCTGGAAGCAGTGTTCATGACCGACGTTGCGACCGGCGCGCTGCTGGATGAATGGACCAACCCGTATACCGGCGCGCGGCTGCCGGTGCCCAACCGGCTGTTCGGCCCCGAGCGGCAAACCATCAACAGCCACAGCGCGGCCGTACTCAGCGAGATGCCGGGCGTGCGCATCGACCGCCGCCACACGATCGGCCCGGCCACCCTTGTCGGCGACGATGTCTGGCTGCCGGTCGACACATCGTCGACGGTGCGGCGCGCGGTCGGCGATGCGCCGCCGTTCCGCGTCCACGACCTGGAAACGTTTCACGGCTCGCGCCGGGCCATCGACAACCCCGGGGTGATGAGCGCCCCGGCGACCGCCGCTTTGCACATCATCTCGAGCTGGCAAACCTGGCTCGCCATGGACGGTCGCTCTGGCAGCCAGGTGACGCGCCTGACCGCCCGCAAGGTGTTCGCGCTGGATGACATCCCTGGATCGACGCTGGCGTTGCTCAAGCGCACATATCCCGAAATCGCTGCCAACCCGGCGGCCGCGCTGGAACGCGCCCCGGAAAGTTTCGAACGCCGATGAGTCCGGAATCGACATGGCGCTGAC
>JANRJB010000097.1:0-7541 GCA_033764265.1 Rhodospirillaceae bacterium
CCGGCGGCGACCACGCGGCTGGTCATGTCGCGTTCGGTGACGATGCCGACCAGCGCGTCACCCTCCATGACCAGCACCGCGGCGATTTTCTTCTCGCGCATCAGCCGCGCGGTGGAGCGGACCGTTTCGCTCGGCACGACCTTGTGCAGCGTCTGGTTATTGATGACATCCGGCACGATTCTGCGAATCATGAAGTCCTCCCCGAAATCCCGTTCACACAACGCCTGTGGCTGAATCCTCCGTGTCGCGTCGAAACCGACACAAAGTGTGGGGCTGCGCCTCGGCCGCGGTCAAGCGCGCAGATTAAGCGGCTGATTCAAGTCGCTTTTCGGGCGTCGCGGGGGCCTGCTGACGGGGCGGGCTGACCCGGATCAGCGTGATCTGGTTGCGCTGGCGGCGCGCCACCTCGAAGCGGTAGCCGTGAAATGTGAAGCGCTGGCCCTGTTCGGGGATCATGCGGGATTCATACAGCACCAGGCCGGCCAGGGTTGCGGCGTGGTCGTCGGGCAGCGACCAGTCGAGCTCGCGGTTCAGGTCGCGCAGCGATACCGACCCATCAATCAGGTACGAACCGTCGGCCTGCGGGCGCAGGCCCTGCACCGCCACGTCGTGCTCGTCGCGGATGTCGCCGACGATTTCCTCGATGATGTCCTCGAGCGTCACGATGCCCTTCAGCGCGCCGTACTCGTCGACCACCAGGGCGAAGTGTTCGCGCCGCTCGCGGAAGGCGTTCATCTGGTCCAACAGCCGCGTGGTCTCCGGGATGAACCAAGGCGGCTGCGCCAGCGCCACGACGTCGACGCGGTCGGTGCGCACGCCGGCGGACTCGATGGCACGCAACAGATTTTTGGCGTGCAGCACGCCGACGATGTTGTCGGGCTGCTCGCGCCACAGCGGAATGCGCGAATAGGGGCTGGCCGCGACCTGTTCGATGATCTCGGCGATCGGCAGGTCGGCGTCGATCGTCACGACCTTCTTGCGGTGGATGAGGATCTGGCCGACCTCGACTTCGTTCAGGTCGAGCACGCTGCGCAGCATGTTGCGCTCGATCTTGACCTCGTCCTTGACCGCCTTTTCGCTCATTTGCATCTCGATGGTGCCGCGCAGCTCGGCGATGATCTGCTGGGCGGTGCGCACCTGGGCGGTCGACACCCCGAACAGCCGCAACGTGCCGTTGACGAAGACCTCGATGGCCACGTTCAGCGGCCGGAACAGCCAGACCAGCGCCGACATCAGCCCGGCGGCGCGCAGCGACATCGCGGTGGTGTGCAGAAGGGCATAGGTCTTGGGAAGGATTTCGCCATAGACCACGATCAACACGGTCATGATCGCGGTGGCGTACACCACGCCTTCGTCGCCGAACGCCGCGATCATCACGCTGGTGGTCAACGCCGAAGCCAGAATGTTGACGAGGTTATTGCCCACCAGCACGGTGGCGATCAGCCGTTCGCGCCGTTCCAGCAGGCGCGTGACGGTGCCGGCGCGTGCGTCGCCGTCGGCATGCAGTTGGTGCATCAACGACTTGGAGACGGCCGTTAACGCGGTTTCGGCGGCGGAGAAAAACGCCGCCACCGTCAGCAGTACCAGAACCACCACGGTCATGAAGATCATGGGTTTCAGCCTCTCGCGGGGGAACGATGCATCGCAGTTCGAACGCTCAGCCGGTCAGGGCAGCGCTCAGCGTCGCGGCCAGGGCGTCGGCTGGCACGTCACGGGTCAGGAACGCCTTGCCGATGCCGCGGGCCAGCACGAAGGTCACCGTGCCGTCCTTGACCTTTTTGTCGCCGGCCATGTGGGCGATCAGCGCGGCCGCCGAAACCGGTCCGCGCGGGCCGGTCGCGGGCGGGCGCGTCGGCAGGCCGACAGCGGCCAGGTGCGCGCGGGCGCGCCGCGCGTCGTCGGCCGGGCACAGGCCCAGGCGGACCGACAGGTCAAAGGCGAGCACCATGCCGATGGCCACCGCCTCGCCATGCAACAGGGTGTCGCCATATCCCATCTCGGCTTCGAGCGCGTGGCCGAAGGTGTGTCCCAGGTTGAGCAGGGCGCGTTCGCCGGCCTCGCGTTCGTCGACGGCGACGATGCGCGCCTTGGCGGTGCAGCTGGCGGCGATGGCATGGGCCAGCAGATCATGCGCCGGGCCGTCGCCGCGCAGGGCCGGCGCTCCGTTGGCTTCAAGCCAGGTGAAGAACGGCGCATCGCCCAACAGGCCGTATTTCACGACCTCGGCGTATCCGGCCAAGAGCTCGCGGCGCGGCAGCGTCGCCAACGTGTCGGTGTCGGCCACGACCAGCCGCGGCTGGTGAAAGCTGCCGACCAGGTTCTTGCCGGCGGCGGTGTTGATGCCGGTCTTGCCGCCGACCGAACTGTCGACCTGGGCGAGCAGGGTGGTGGGCACCTGCACAAAGTCGACGCCGCGCAGAAGGATCGAGGCGGCGAACCCGGCCAGGTCGCCGATCACACCGCCGCCCAGGGCGACGATCATGGTGCGTCGTTCGCAGCGCGCCGCCAGCATGGCGTCGAGCACGCCCGACAGATGGCCGAAATCCTTGCTGGTCTCGCCGGCCGGCACGATGTGGTGATCGCAGCGGATGTTCGCGCGCGCGAACGACTGCAGCGCGGTATCCAGGTGGTGGCGCGCGACGTTGGCATCGGTCACCACGAACACCCGGCGTTGGCTCAGCACCGGTTCGACGAGTTCGCCCAGGCGCGTCAACAGGCCACGACCGATCTGAATGTCGTAGGATCGCGCACCCAGCTCGACGCGAATGATGGCGCCGCCGCGGTGCTGTCCGGGCGCGCGTCGCGTGTCGTCGGGGCTCATGGCGCGGTCGGCGCGGCGGTCGCGGCGGTCGTGCCGCTGGCCCCCAGGTGCCGCTCGAGGGCTTCGAGCGCGCGCGCGGTGGTGATGTTGGGATTGTCCATGCCGGTTTCGACCGCCACGTCGGCCTCGGCGTAGACCGGGTAGCGCACCTCGATCAGGTGGGCCAGGGTTTCGCGCGGATCGCCCTGGTTCAGCAACGGGCGATGGTTGCGGCCCTTGGTACGCGCCACCAGCGTCTCGAGATCGGCACGCAGCCAGACCGACAGCGCCCGGCTCTTGATCAGCCTGCGCGTCTCGGGGTCCATGAACGCGCCGCCGCCGGCGGCCAGGACGCATGGCGGGCCGTTCAGCAGGCGCGTCATCACCCGGCGCTCGCCGTCGCGGAACTGCGCCTCGCCGTACTTGGCGAAAATCTCGGCGATGGTCAGCCCGGCCGCGGCCTCGATCTCGGCGTCGGCGTCGACGAACGCGACCCCCAATTGCGAGGCCAGCCGCTTGCCGATGCAGCTTTTGCCCGCGCCCATCAGGCCCACCAGCACGATGGTGCGGTCAAGCGGGGTCAACCCCGCGGGGTGGGGCGCAGCAGGCGGCTGGGTATCGCGCTGATCGTTCATTTTCCTACACGCGTGGTCGTCGCCCAATGTCCGATCCGGCCACAACGGACCGGGCGGATGCCCGGTTGATACCCCTAACCGCCTTGGTTCCGCCATATCGGCTTGATAAGCCATTGTTTCGCCGCAAGAATATTTGAGGGTTCAGGTGATTCGGGCGCGGTGGTCCAGCCAAATGGACAAGCCCGGCCGGCTTCCGTAGTGTCCGCCCGCCGGCCGCCCGCCGGTGCGTTCAACCCCCGTCACAGGGCTTTCAGCGCAATGATCAAGTGGCTGTTTCTCCTGGTTCTGGTCGCGGCAGTCGGCGGGGTGGCGTTCCTCGCAACGTGGGACATGCCCGCCCCTTCGGCGACCACCGAGAAGGTCATTCCCAATGACCGGTTCCAATAACGCCGTGCGGTGCGTCGGATTGCCCGGTCTGCTCGCCGCAGCGGTGCTGGCGTTCTCGGCCGGCGGCGCACTCGCTCAAGTGCCGGCGGGGCCGGTGGCGCTGACGCCGTCGCGCGACACCGTGCTGACCGCGCCACAGCCGGCGGGGTCGGGCATCGCCGTCGGCGCGCTGGCCGAGCCCGGCGTCGACCGCATCGGCCTGTTGGACGAAAGCGCGGGTGGGCTGCCCGCGTCGATGTGGTCGGGCAGCGAACCCGAATTGGTGCGCTACGCCCTCGCCGGATTGCCGCGGCGCGTGCCGTCGCAGGCGATGCGCGATCTGGCACGGCGATTGTTGCTGCCCGCGGCCGATCCGCCGCGCCCGCCCGACGCGCCGTTTGCCGGCCTCGGCGCCATGGGCGCTCCGCCGATCGCCGACGCCGCCGGCCTGCCCGTCGCGGCGGCGGCCGACCCGGCCGCGGACCTGTTCGACGCCCGCGTCAAGGCACTTGCCGCCATGGGGGCGTGGTCCGATGCCGTGGCGCTGATCGAGCTTGCGCCGCTCAATCGGCGCACGCCCGCGTTGAACAAAATCCGTGTCGACGCCCTTTTGGTCGACGGCGCCACCGACGCGGCGTGCAGCGAAGCGCAAGCCGCACTGGCCGGTTCGACCGAGACCTATTGGCAGGAAGTTCAGGTGTTCTGTCAGTTCGCCGCCGGCCAGACCAGCGCCGCCCAACTTGGCCTGTCGCTGCTGCGCGAACAGGGCGTGCAGGACGAGGCGTTCTTCTGGGCGGCAGACCTGTTGCAGGGCGAGCGGCCGTTGACGCCCAACGGCCTACGCACGCTGGAGCCCGTGGTGCTGGCGATGCTGCGCCAGGCCGCCCGCCCGCTGCCCGATACCGTCGCGCGCCACGGCGACCCCACCGTGCTCGCGGTCGCGGCCGGCTACACGGAAGCCGCGCCCACCGACGACAAGCTGACGCCCGCCGAGTTGGCCGATCGTATCCGCCTGCAGGCCGAAGCGCGCATCGCACTGGCCGAGCGCGCGGTCAACCTGGGTGCGCTCGACGTCGAAAAGCTGCGGCAGCTGTACCTGGGCGTCGATTTCAGCCAGGACGCCCAGCCGCCTCAGTTGACACAGGTTACCGCCGCCGATGTGCGCGGCCGGGCGTTCATGTTCCAGCTGGCCGCGGCGCAGACCGTGCCCACCGCGCGCGCCGAAGTGGTGGCCCGCGCCATCGAACTCGCCCGTGCCGACCGCGGCGCGCGCGGGCCGTCGTTGGCGGTGGTCGGCCAGGTCTATGCGCCGCTGCTCGCCGAGATCGCCGCCGAACCGACGCTGATCTGGTTCTCCGGCCACGCCGCCCGCGCGTTGATCGCCGCCGGCCGGCTCGACGCGGCGCAACCGTGGCTCGACCTGGTGCGACAGATGGCGCGCACCAATATCGAGGCCGGCGAGATCGCCGACGGGCTGTGGCCGATCGAGCATCTGTCGCAAACCGGATCGCAATCGCAGATCACGCCGCAGGCCATCCGCAGCTGGCAGGCCGCCCAGCGCGGCGGGGCCGAGGCGCGCGAACGGCTGTTGAACCTGCTCACCGCGGTGGGCGATCCGATCGCCGCGGCCGACTGGCTGCCGGCGTTGACGGCGTCGGCCAAACCGCTCGACGTGGTCCACCCGCCGGCAAGCTTGTGGCACACGCTCGCGCTGGCCGCGCGCGAGGCTCGCGTCGGCGATACGGCAGCGCTGGCATTGATCGCCTTCGGCGAGAACGACGCTGCCTCGGTTTCGCCGCTGACGCTGGCCAAGGTCGTCGAAAGCCTGATGGTCGCCGGCCGCGAGGCCGAGGCGCGTGCGCTGGCGATCGAGGCGGCGCTGGCCGCAGGTCTGTGAGCCGCGCCGCGCGAACGCCGTCCGCGGGCGGGCTCGATCCGCGCGTCGAATCGTTCCTGGAAATGATGTCGGCCGAACGCGGCGCGTCGCCGCGCACTCTGGACGCCTATGGCCGCGATCTCGCCGCGCTGGCGGCGTTCCTGGCGCCTAAGCGCATCGCGCCCGCCCGGGCCGGCGCCGACCAGGTCCGCGCGTTTGTCGCGTCGCCATCTCAACGTGCGCTGTCGGCGCGGTCGCTGGCCCGGCGGCTGTCGTGCCTGCGGCAGTTCTACCGGTTCCTTTACGCCGAAGGTGTGCGCGCCGATGACCCCAGTGCCGGGCTCGACGCCCCGCGGCAGTCGAAGTCACTGCCCAAGGTGTTGACCGAAGTCGAGGTCGAGCGTCTGCTCGACGCCGCCCATGCGATCGAGGGTGCGCCCGGTCTGCGCGCGGCAGCCCTTCTGGAGATTCTCTATGCCACCGGCTTACGTGTGTCTGAACTGGTCGGCTTGCCGATTGCGGCCGCGCGCGACGGACCGGCGCTGATCGTGCGCGGCAAGGGCGCCAAGGAACGCATGATCCCGCTGGGCGATCCGGCCCGCAAAGCCGTGAAGGCCTACCTGGCGGTACGGGCCGACTTCATCCCGCGCAAACAGAAAGACTCCCGCTGGCTGTTTCCGGCCTCGGCGCGGGGCGGCCACATGACCCGCGACGGCTTCGCCAAACTGTTGAAGCGCATCGCCGCGCTGGCCGGGATCAGCCCATCAAAGGTTTCGCCGCACGTGTTGCGCCATTCGTTCGCCACGCACCTGTTGGCCCACGGCGCGGACCTGCGCAGCCTGCAACAGATGTTGGGCCACAGCGACATTTCGACCACGCAGATCTACACGCATGTCCTGGATGAGCGCCTGAAGCGCCTGGTGCAGGACAAGCATCCGCTGGCCGGGTTCAAGTTGTGAGCGATCAAGCGGGCAGCGGCGCGCGGCCCACGGCCATGGCGATGACCTCGGCCGGACTGCGCCCGGCGGCGCGCAACGACCGCAGCGTCAGGCCGGCGTCGCGCTTGGACAGCTTGCGACCGTCGGCGCCCATCAGCAGATCGTGATGCAGGTATTCGGGCGTCGGCAAATCCAGCAACGCCTGCAACAGGCAGTGGATGTGCGTCGCGGCCAGCAGTTCCTCGCCGCGGGTGACGAGCGTCACGCCCTGCAGGGCGTCGTCCCACACCGACGCCAGGTGATAGCTGGCGGGCGTGTCCTTGCGGGCGATCACGACGTCGCCGAAAATTTCCGGCGTGGCGCGCTGCGAACCATGTCGGCGATCATGCCACGCCAGGGCGCCAGCGCGCGCAATCGCGTGCGCGACGTTCAAGCGCACCGCGAACGGCTCGCCCGCGGCGATGCGCGTGTCGGCGATGTCGCGCGGCAGGGTGCGGCACGTACCGGGATAGACTGGCCCGTCCGGTCCGTGGCGAAGCAAGTGCGGCGCGCCGGCGGCGGCGGCGATCTCGCGTTGCACGTCGGCCCGGCTGCAGAAGCACGGATACGTCAGCGCCGCCGCTGTCAGCCGGTCCAGCGCGCGGGTGTAATCGGCGAAGTGCTCCGACTGCCGCCGCACCGGCCCGGACCACGACAGCCCCAGCCATGCCAGGTCCTCGATGATCGCGGCTTCGAATTCGGGCCGACAGCGGGTTCGGTCGATGTCTTCGATGCGCAGCAGTAACCGTCCCGTGCCGGCCGCCTCGGCGGCGATCAAGGCGGCGCGGGCGTGGCCCACGTGCAGATGTCCGGTCGGGCTGGGCGCGAAGCGCGTGATGGCGCGGCCCGGCGCGATCGGTCCGGTCACGCCGGGTTCCATGGGGTGC
>JANRJB010000098.1:0-16047 GCA_033764265.1 Rhodospirillaceae bacterium
GCCGGCCGGTCCGCCACGGCTCGCGCTCCTGCGGCGGGCTGGCGACGCTTCTGGCCATTTGGCTGGCGCGAGCGGTCTCGGTCGTCGGCGCGGCGGCGCATGATCGTGACGTCCCATGATGAGGCAGGGCAGCGGCGTATCGTGCCCGAGAGGCGTTGACAAGGCTGGCCAAACCCCCTACCTCCCTGCGTTCTTGCGGGCCTGCGACGAATGGCCGTGAGCCCTGTTTTTTCAATGCCTTGGCGTGCCGGGGCAGGGCAGATCAGGGCCTGCGGCGACGGGCCGGAGGGGTGGCCGAGCGGTCAATGGCAGCAGACTGTAAATCTGCCGACTTCACGTCTACGAAGGTTCGAATCCTTCCCCCTCCACCATTTCACGCGGAGCGCAGGCGCGATCTGCTCGTGATGCACGCCGGTGTCGCGCCTGTGTTAAAGTTAGCTCCGGTGGCGGGCGCGGGTGTAGCTCAATGGTAGAGCAGAAGCCTTCCAAGCTTACGACGAGGGTTCGATTCCCTTCACCCGCTCCAACCTTCGCGCGCTGGGCGCGTGAAGGTTGCCCTCCGTAGTCTTGGCGAAGGAGGGCCGGTTTAGCTCGCGCGCTTCGGTTGGCAGGCCAACCGCATGTGTAGTTGTCAGCCTTGCTTGTTTGCAGCGCGCGTCACCAGAGGCCGCCTGCCCTCGACCGCTAGCCGGAACGGCGAAATTCGCCCTCCCGTTTTGCGCAACCAAGGGCTAGGTTCAGCCGTTGCGTGCCCGACGCCCGCCGAACCAAGTCAAGAACACAGGCGGTACAAGCGCGATCGGGTATGTTGTGTGTGAATCATCCAGAGGAAAACCATGAAACGCTCGTTGTTGATCACCGGCCTTGCGCTGTCCGTGGCCGCGCCTGTGGCATCCGTTCAGGCGCAGGACTGGCAAGGCTTCTATATCGGCGCGTCGCTTGGTTACGATTTCCAGCCCAGTGACAGCAACGAAACCATCCTGTTCGACACCAATCTCGACGGCCGGTTCACCGAGAATGTAAACACTGCGGCTGGCGCCAACGCCTTCACGCCGGGCTTTTGCGGCGGCCGCGCCGGCGGCGCGCGCCCGGCCGATGGCTGTTCGAAGGAATCGGACGGCGTCGAGTTCGGCGTCCGCCTGGGTTACGACTGGCAGTGGGATACGTTTGTGCTGGGTGCGCTGGCCGAATTCAGCGGCCACAACATCGACGATAGCGTGTCGGCCTTCAGCATTACCCCGGCCCGCTACACCATGACCCGCGAGCTGGACTGGATGGCCGCTGCCCGCCTGCGGGCCGGAATTGCGATGCCCGCCGCCCTGGTTTACGTGACCGGTGGATTGTCGCGCTCTGACGTCGCCCACACCTTCTCCACCAGCAATACCGTCAACACGTTCACCCTGCGTGGCAATGGCGACGTGACCGGCTACCAGCTCGGCGGCGGCGTCGAGTGGAACCTGGCCGACGCCTGGAACGTGGGCGCGGAGTATCTGTACAACAAGCTGGATGACGACAAGCATCGCGTCCGCACCGGTCCGCCGGCGCCCGCGACCAACCCCTTCATCCTGGTCAACGCCGCGGGCACGGACTTCGCCCGCAGCCAGAGCAAGTTCGACTATCACGCTCTTCGGCTGACCCTGACTTACCGCTTCGGCGGTTAGCTTTGAGGCCAGAACCCGGCTGCTTTGGCGAGCGAAGCGGTCGGGGTTCAAGAGTCGCATCGCCGGTACCGGCCCAGGGGGCGTTTCACCGCCCTCCGGGCCGGTGGTCCAATTGGCTCCAACTTATTGCTGAATAGTGAGTTTCCCGGTTCAAGACGGGCGCAGCCAAGGGGCTTGATTCGATTGACCCGGAGAGGGTATACCCCCGCAGCCGGTCGGAAAGGCGTTTTCGAGCGGTAAGTTTGTGTTGCCTAACGGCAGCCCATATCTGGCGCGAGTCAGGCGTACAAGTCAGGCGGTGGTGACGGGATAGCAATCCGGGTGTCGGCGCGGTCGACACCATTGGTCGGGCATTCACAGCACAGCAACATCGACGGTCAGGCCTCTAGGGGTGTAGCTCAACTGGTAGAGCACCGGTCTCCAAAACCGGGGGTTGTAGGTTCGAGCCCTATCGCCCCTGCCACCGTGGACCGTGATGCCGCTGGGATCGAGACCACCTTTCGGAGGCGCACCCGCCTTTGTCGCGTTGCGCGCTGAAACATCGATCCGATTCGCCGTTTCGGCGACTTCGGTGAACTGACCGGGCCAACGCGAACTTCGAGTGATGACGCAGCACGTCGTTTGAACACGTCGGTACGAAGGTTTTTTATCGGTCCTCCCATGGCAGCAACCAGTCCCGGTCAATTCGTTCGCGAGGTGCGACAGGAGCTGTCCAAGGTCGCTTGGCCGTCGCGCCGCGAGACCACGATGGCGGTCTTGCTAGTGTTCGTGTTTTGCGTCGTGCTCGGAATTTTCTTCTTGGTGGTCGACAAGATCCTGTCGTGGATCGTGTCGCTGATGTTCGCGTAAGGGCCGGACTCATGGCGGCGAAGTGGTACGTGTTGCACGTCTATTCCGGCTTCGAGGGCAAGGTCGCGCAGTCGATCCGCGAGCAGGCCGCTCAGCAGGGGATGAGCGACAAGATTCTCGAAGTCCTGGTGCCGATGGAGGAAGTGGTCGAGGTGCGCCGGGGCGCCAAGGTCAACACCGAGCGCAAGTTCTTTCCTGGCTATGTCCTGATCCATGTCGACCTGACCGACGAGGCCTGGCACCTGGTCAAGAACACGCCGAAAGTCACCGGATTCCTGGGCGGCAACAAACCCCAGCCGATCTCGCAGGGCGAAGCCGAGCGCATCATGCGCCAGGTGCAGGAAGGCATCGAGCGGCCGAAGCCTTCGGTGGTGTTCGAGGTGGGCGAGCAGGTTCGCGTCAGCGACGGCCCGTTCACGTCGTTCAACGGCACTGTGGAAGAGGTCGACGAGGAAAAAGCGCGGCTCAAAGTTTCCGTGTCCATCTTCGGCCGGTCGACGCCGGTCGAGCTTGAATACAGCCAGGTGGAGAAGCTCTGACCTGACTGTGACGCCGGAGCGGATCGGGTCCGCGACCGGCTGCTGCTGCGGGAGGCGCGTTCGGAAGTCCACGAACGGCCGTACCGCGGACCCGGCCCGCCGGTGGTCGTACCGGCAACGATGCTGAGGTGAGTTATGGCGAAGAAGATCGAGGGCTACGTCAAGCTGGAGATTCCAGCCGGCAAGGCCAATCCGTCGCCGCCGGTCGGCCCCGCGCTGGGCCAACGGGGCGTCAACATCATGGAGTTCTGCAAGCAGTTCAACGCCGCGACGCAGAAGTCCGAGCCGGGCGTGCCGACGCCGGTGATCATCACTGTCTTTTCGGATCGTTCGTTCACGTTCGTCACCAAGACCCCGCCGACCAGCTACTTCCTGAAAAAGGCGGCCAAGATCGACAAGGGTTCGGGCACCACCGGCCGTGGTTTCGTCGGCAAGGTGACCAAAGCCCAGGTGCGCGAGATCGCGGAGAAAAAGATGCCCGATCTGAATTGCGCAACGGTCGAATCGGCGATGGCGCAGGTCGAGGGCTCGGCCCGCGCCATGGGCCTGGAAGTGGTGGGGTAAGCCATGGCGTTCATTGGAAAACGGCTGAAGGCCGGCTACGCGCCGATCAACCGCGATACCGCGTACTCGGTGCCGGACGCGGTCAAGCTGATCAAGAGCGCGGCGAAGGCCAAGTTCGACGAGACCATCGAGATCGCCATGAATCTCGGCGTCGACCCGAAGCACGCCGACCAGATGGTGCGCGGCGTGGTGGCGCTGCCGCACGGCACCGGCAAGAAGGTGCGCGTGGCGGTGTTCGCCAAAGGCGACAAGCAGAAAGAGGCGCTCGAGGCCGGGGCCGACCTGGTCGGCGCCGAAGACCTGGCGGAAAAGATCAACGCCGGCGAGATGAACTTCGAGCGCGTCATCGCCACTCCCGACATGATGGGCGTGGTCGGCAAGCTGGGTAAGGTGCTGGGCCCGCGCGGTCTGATGCCGAACCCCAAGCTCGGCACCGTGACGCCCGACGTCAAGACCGCGATCAAGAACGCCAAGGCCGGCGAAGTGCAGTTCCGCGTCGAGAAGTCGGGCATCGTCCATGCCGGGATCGGCAAGGCCAGCTTCTCCGAACAGCAGATCGCCGAGAACGTGAAAGCGTTCCTGAATGCGATCATGCGCGCCAAGCCGTCGGGTGCGAAGGGCACTTATGTGAAGAAGATTTCGCTCAGCTCCACCATGGGGCCGGGCGTGAAGATCAACCCGGGCGAGGCGGTGACCGCCTAATTCGGGATCGAGTTCGTAGGCCGCGGCGTCGCCAGCGGTGTGCGGAGGCCTGTCCAAGACTGGTGGTGTCCGAGCCTTCGGGCGAAGGGCGTAATGGGGCAACCCGCCGCCACAGACGGGAGTGGAAAGCGTCAGGCTTGGCCGTCCGCGGTCAAGCAGCGGCTTGAGCTTCTGGGGCAGGAAGGACCGGGCGGCGTCGCGCCTGCGACGCCTTCCGGATGGTGCAACCGGTCCGAACCGGACGCCGGGGCAACCCGTCGGCCGGCCGGGCTTCAGGAGCGGAGACACACGTGAACCGAGAGCAGAAGCAGGAGCTGATCACCTCGCTGAATGCTCTGTTGTCGCAGCAGGCTTTTCTCGCCGTCACCCAGAACAAGGGCCTGACGGTGGCCGAAGCCCAGTCGCTGCGCCGACAGATGCGCGAAGCCGGTGCCGGCTTCAAGGTCGCTAAGAATCGGCTCGCACGTCTTGCTCTGGCCGGAACGAAGTTCGAGGGGCTTGGCAGCCTGCTCAAGGGTCCGACGGGAATCGCTTTCTCGAAGGATCCGGTGGCGGCCGCCAAAGTCTGCGCGAAGTTCGCGAAGGATAACGAGAAGCTGGTCATTCTCGGCGGGTCGCTCGACGGCCAGACGATGGATGCGGCGGGCGTCAAGACGCTGGCCGCGCTGCCGTCGCTGAACGAGCTCCGCGGGAAGATCATCGGCCTGATCCAGGCGCCTGCGACCAAGATCGCCGGCGTGCTGCAAGCTCCGGCCGCCCAGCTTGCCCGTGTTCTTTCGGCCCGCGCCAAGCAGGGCGAAGCCGCCTAACCGTACTGTTCAAACCATCCACTGACGCAAACACAGACGCACAAGGAGTTACGACAATGGCCGATCTTGCCAAACTGGTTGACGATCTTTCCAAGCTGACGGTCCTCGAGGCCGCCGAGCTGTCCAAGATGCTCGAAGAGAAGTGGGGCGTTTCGGCGGCCGCGCCGGTCGCGGTGGCCGCTGTCGCCGGCGCCGCCGCTCCGGCCGCCGAGGTCAAGGACACCTTCGACGTGATCCTGGCCGACGCCGGCGCCAACAAGATCAACGTGATCAAGGAAGTCCGCGCCATCACCAACCTCGGCCTGAAGGAAGCCAAGGACCTGGTCGAAGGCGCGCCGAAGCCGGTGAAGGAAGGCGTGTCGAAAGACGAGGCGGCCGAGCTGAAGAAGAAGCTGGAATCGGCCGGCGCCAAGGTCGAAGTGAAGTAAAGCCGACGCGACATCCGCCGGCGGGGGCGCCAAACCCCCGCCGGTGGATCGCATCGGTCGCGGTGTCTTGACGGCAGCGGCGGCGCGACGCCGCTGCCGTGAACGCACCGGACGGCGGAGCGGCGACAGCGCCGCGCCGGCCGCAGGGATGCGGAGATCGGACGAAACGAGTCTTGGGCAAGGACGAGGATCGGTTATGGGCAAATCGTTGGCCAGTCGGAAGCGCGTGCGTCGTGACTTCGGTCGGATTCCGACCGTGGCGCCGATGCCGAACCTGATCGAGGTTCAAAAAAGCTCGTACGACAAGTTCCTGCAGCCGGGCGCGCCCCTGGACGTGCGCCAGAGATCTGGCCTGTGGGACGTGTTCAAGTCCGTCTTTCCGATCAAGGATTTCAGCGGCAAGGGCGAGCTGGAGTTCGTGGGCTACGACCTCGAAGCGCCCAAGTATGACGTCGAAGAATGCCGCCAACGCGGCATGACGTTCTCAGCGCCGCTCAAGGTGACGTTGCGCCTGGTGGTATGGGATGTGGACGAGGAAACCGGGGCCCGCTCGATCCGCGACATCAAGGAGCAGGACGTTTACATGGGCGACATGCCGCTCATGACCGACAACGGCACCTTCATCATCAACGGCACCGAGCGCGTCATCGTCTCGCAGATGCATCGCTCGCCGGGCGTGTTTTTCGATCACGACAAGGGCAAGACCCATTCGTCGGGCAAGTATCTGTTCGCCGCGCGCGTGATCCCGTACCGCGGCTCGTGGCTCGACTTCGAGTTTGATGCCAAGGATCTCGTGTACGTGCGCATCGACCGCCGCCGCAAGCTGCCGGTCACTACTTTGCTTTACGCGCTGGACAGCCTCGCGACCGAGGACCTGCGCGGCAAGCGCGCCAAGGCCGGCAAGCCGGTCGACACCACCGAAATCCGCGGCATGACCGCCGACGAGATTCTCAATTACTTCTACGAGTCTCAGACGTTCACCCGCGACAAGAAGGGCTGGGTGACCGCTTACGACCCGAACAAGATCAAGGGCATCAAACTGCAGTTCGACCTGATCGACGCCAAGTCGGGGCGCGTCAAGATCGAGGCCGGCCAGAAGGTGTCGCCGCGCATCGCGGTCAAGTTGGAGAAAGAGGGCCTGGAGGAGATCCGCCTGCAGGACTCCGAAGTCATCGGCAAGTACGCCGCCGAGGACGTGGTGAACACCAAGACCGGCGAGATCTACATCGAGGCTGGCGAGGAAATCACCGCGGACACGCTCGCGGTGTTCGAAGCCAACGGCATCGACCAGTTCAAGACGTTGTTCATCGACAACGTCAACGTCGGTCCATACATCCGCAACACGCTCGCGTTGGACAAGAACACCAACCGCGACGAAGCGTTGGTGGACATCTACCGCGTCATGCGCCCGGGCGAACCGCCGACGCTTGAGACCGCCGAGGCGCTGTACCAGGGCCTGTTCTTCGACTCCGAGCGCTACGACCTGTCGGCCGTGGGCCGCGTCAAGATGAACGCGCGCCTGAACATCCCGACCGGTTCGGTGTCGGACACCGTGCGCGTGCTGCGCAAGGACGACATCCTGCGCATCGTCAAGGTGCTGGTGGATCTGAAGGACGGCAAGGGCGAGATCGACGACATCGACCACTTGGGCAATCGGCGCGTGCGCTCGGTCGGCGAACTGATGGAAAATCAGTACCGCGTCGGGCTCTTGCGCATGGAGCGCGCGATTCGTGAGCGCATGAGCTCGGTCGACATCGACACGGTCATGCCGCACGACCTGATCAACGCCAAGCCGGCAGCCGCCGCCGTTCGCGAATTCTTCGGCTCGTCGCAGTTGTCGCAGTTCATGGACCAGACCAACCCGCTGTCGGAAGTCACTCACAAGCGGCGCCTGTCGGCGCTGGGACCGGGCGGACTGACGCGCGAGCGCGCCGGCTTCGAAGTGCGCGACGTGCATCCGACGCACTATGGCCGCATCTGCCCGATCGAGACGCCCGAAGGCCCGAACATCGGGCTGATCAACTCGCTGGCCACCTACGCCCGCGTCAACCAGTACGGATTCATCGAGAGCCCGTACCGCAAGGTCGAGGACGGCCGGGTCACCAACGAAGTCGTCTACATGTCGGCCATGGAAGAAGGCCGTTACAACGTCGCGCAGGCCAACGAGCAGGTCGATCCGCGCGGCAAGTTCACCGCCGACTTGGTGTCGTGCCGCCGCGCCGGCGACTTCGTGCTCGTGCCGCCGACCGAGATCAACTACATGGACGTGTCGCCGAAACAGCTTGTCTCGGTGGCCGCCGCGCTGATCCCGTTCCTTGAGAACGACGACGCCAACCGCGCGCTGATGGGCTCGAACATGCAGCGCCAGGCGGTGCCGCTGATTCGCAGCGAGGCGCCGTTGGTCGGTACAGGCGTCGAGGAGGCGGTCGCGCGCGATTCCGGCGCCACCGTGGTCGCCAAGCGCTCGGGCATCGTCCAGCAGGTCGACGCCACGCGCATCGTCGTGCGCGCCACCGAAGAGGCCACGACGTCGGGCCCGGGTGTCGACATCTACCGCCTGCAGAAGTTCCAGCGCTCGAACCAGAGCACCTGCATCAACCAGCGCCCGCTGGTGAAGGTGGGCGACACGGTCGCCAAGGGCGACATCATCGCCGACGGTCCGTCGACCGATCTGGGCGAACTCGCGTTGGGCCGCAACGTGCTGGTCGCGTTCATGCCTTGGAACGGCTACAACTTCGAGGACTCCATCCTCATCTCCGAGCGCATCGTCCGCGACGATGTGTTCACCTCGATCCACATCGAGGAATTCGAGGTGATGGCCCGCGACACCAAACTGGGCCAGGAGGAAATCACCCGCGACATCCCGAACGTGGGCGAAGAAGCCCTGAAGAACATGGACGAGGCCGGCATTGTCTACGTCGGCGCCGAAGTGAAAGCCGGCGACATCCTGGTCGGCAAAGTCACGCCCAAGGGAGAATCGCCGGTTACACCGGAAGAGAAATTGTTGCGCGCGATCTTCGGCGAAAAGGCATCGGACGTGCGCGATACGTCGCTGCGCGTGCCGCCGGGCGCCCAGGGTACGGTGGTCGAGGTGCGCGTGTTCAATCGACGCGGCGTGGACAAGGACGAGCGCGCGCTGGCGATCGAACGCATGGAAATCGAGAAGCTGGCCAAGGACCGCGACGACGAAAAAACGATCCTGGAACGCAGTTTCGCCGACCAGCTGAAGACCCAGCTGATGGGCCGCAAGATCGTCTCGGGCCCCAAGGGCCTGAAGGCCGGCGGCAAGGTCACTGACGAGCTGTTGGCCGAGTACACTCCGGGCCAATGGAAGCAGATCGTCATCGCCAACGACAAGACGATGGAAGAAATCGAGGAGATGAAGAAGTCCCTCGACGCCAGCGTCGCGGCGATCGACAAGAAGTTCGAGGACCGCGTCGAGAAGCTGCAGCGCGGCGACGAACTGCCCCCGGGCGTGCTGAAGATGGTCAAGGTGTTCGTCGCGGTGAAGCGCAAGCTGCAACCCGGCGACAAGATGGCCGGTCGCCATGGCAACAAGGGCGTCATCTCCAAGATCGTGCCGATCGAGGACATGCCCTATCTGGAAGACGGCACCGCGGTCGACGTGGTGCTGAATCCCCTGGGTGTTCCCAGCCGCATGAACGTCGGCCAGATTCTCGAGACTCATCTGGGCTGGGCGTGCCGTTCGCTCGGCCAGCAGATCGGCGGGCTGATCGACGCTTACCGCGCCGGACGGTCCGACCGCGACTTGCGCTCGACCTTGAAGAAAATCTACGGCGAAAAAGCCTACCGCCACGAGTTCCAGGAACTGCCCGACGATGAGCTGGTCGATACCGCGGAGAACCTGCGCGCCGGCGTGCCTGTGGCGACGCAGGTGTTCGATGGGGCGCACGAGGCCGACATCGTCGACATGCTGGAAAAGGCCGGGCTCGATCGCTCGGGCCAGGTAACGCTGCACGACGGCATGACCGGCGACGCGTTCCTGCGCAAGGTGACGGTCGGCTACATCTATATGCTGAAGCTGCACCACCTGGTCGACGACAAGATCCACGCCCGCTCGATCGGCCCGTACAGCCTGGTCACCCAGCAGCCGCTGGGCGGCAAGGCCCAGTTCGGCGGCCAGCGTTTCGGCGAGATGGAAGTCTGGGCGCTCGAGGCTTACGGCGCGGCCTACACCCTGCAGGAAATGCTGACGGTGAAGTCCGACGACGTATCCGGCCGCACCAAGGTGTACGAAGCGATCGTGCGCGGCGAGGACACCTTCGAGGCCGGCATCCCGGAATCCTTCAACGTGCTGGTCAAGGAAATGCGCTCGCTGGGTCTCGACGTGGAACTCAGCCACAGCGGTTTCTAGACGACGCCGACCCCGCCGGCTTCGGCCGGCGGGCATTCAACGCCACCAGCGAACTCCATCAGGAGATGACGCGATGAACGAGTTGACCAAGATCTTCGGCCAGGTTCAGGGCTCGGAATCGTTCAACAACATCAAGATTTCGATCGCCAGCCCGGAGAAGATCCGCTCGTGGTCGTACGGCGAGATCAAGAAGCCGGAAACCATCAACTACCGCACCTTCAAGCCCGAGCGCGACGGCCTGTTCTGCGCGCGCATCTTCGGGCCGATCAAGGATTACGAGTGCCTGTGCGGCAAGTACAAGCGGATGAAGTACAAAGGCATCATCTGCGAAAAGTGCGGTGTCGAGGTCACGCTGTCGAAAGTGCGCCGCGAACGCATGGGCCACATCGAGTTGGCCGCGCCGGTCGCGCATATCTGGTTCATGAAGTCGCTGCCCAGCCGCATCGGCCTTCTGCTCGACATGACGCTGAAGGACCTCGAGCGCGTGTTGTACTTCGAGAACCACATCGTGCTCGAGCCCGGCATGACGCCGCTGCAGCAGTTCGAGCTGATGAACGAGGACCAGTACCAGAAGAACCTAGAGGAATACGGCGACGACAGCTTCCGCGCCGGCATCGGCGCCGAGGCGATCCGCGAGGCGCTCAAGAACGTCAATCTCGAGCAACTGCGCGAGCAGTTGCGCGTCGATTTGAAGGAAACCGGCTCCGAGGCCAAGCGCAAGAAGTACGTCAAGCGCCTGAAGCTGGTGGAAGCGTTCATCACGTCGAAGGCCCGGCCCGAGTGGATGATCCTCGAGGTCGTGCCGGTCATCCCGCCCGAGCTGCGCCCGCTGGTGCCGCTCGACGGCGGCCGTTTCGCCACATCGGACCTGAACGACCTGTACCGTCGCGTGATCAATCGCAACAACCGCCTCAAGCGATTGATCGAGCTGCGCGCGCCTGAAATCATCATCCGCAACGAAAAGCGCATGCTGCAGGAGTCGGTCGACGCGTTGTTCGACAACGGCCGCCGCGGCCGCGCCATCACCGGCGCCAACAAGCGCCCGCTGAAGTCGCTGTCCGACATGTTGAAGGGCAAGCAGGGCCGCTTCCGCCAGAACCTGCTCGGCAAGCGCGTGGACTATTCGGGCCGCTCGGTCATCGTCGTCGGCCCCGAGCTGAAACTGCACCAGTGCGGCCTGCCGAAGAAAATGGCGCTCGAGCTGTTCAAGCCGTTCGTCTACTCCAAGCTGGAAATTTACGGCATGGCCACCACCATCAAGGCCGCCAAGCGGATGGTGGAGAAGGAGCGTCCCGAAGTGTGGGACATCCTGGAAGAGGTCATCCGCGAGCATCCGGTGCTGCTCAACCGCGCGCCCACCCTGCACCGCCTGGGCATCCAGGCGTTCGAGCCGGTGCTGATCGAGGGCAAGGCGATTCAGCTTCACCCGCTGGTCTGCACCGCCTTCAACGCCGACTTCGACGGCGACCAGATGGCCGTGCACGTGCCGCTGTCGCTGGAAGCCCAGCTGGAAGCGCGCGTGCTGATGATGTCCACCAACAACATCCTCAGCCCTGCCAACGGCAAGCCGATCATCGTGCCCACGCAGGACATGATCCTGGGCTTGTACTACATGACCATGGACCGCCAGGGCGAAAAGGGCGAAGGCATGGTGTTCGGCGGGATCGCCGAGATCGAGCACGCGTTGCAGAACAATGCCGTGTCGATTCACGCCAAGGTCAAGTGCCGCTACCGCACGCTTGACGCGTCCGGCCAGCCGACCATCGTCGTGGTTGACACCACGCCGGGGCGCATGCTGCTGGCGCAGGAACTGCCGCTCAACACCAACGTGCCGTTCGCGCTGGTCAATCGTCTGTTGCGCAAGAAAGAGATCACCGAGGTCATCGATGCGGTCTACCGCCACTGCGGCCAGAAAGAGTCGGTGATTTTCTGCGACCACATCATGGCGCTCGGTTTCCGTTACTCGACCCAGGCCGGCATTTCGTTCGGCAAGGATGACCTGATCATCCCGCGCTCGAAGGAAGCCCTGGTCCGCCGGACCGAGGTTCAGGCCAAGGAGTTCGAGCAGCAGTATCAGGACGGCCTGATCACCAAGGGCGAGAAGTACAACAAGGTGGTCGACGCCTGGTCGCACTGCACCGAGGAAGTCGCCGCCGAGATGATGAAGGAAATCTCGAAGATCGAGCCCGGCAAGCAGGTCAACTCGGTCTACATGATGGCCCACTCGGGCGCGCGCGGATCGGCGGCTCAGATGAAGCAGCTGGCCGGCATGCGCGGCCTGATGGCCAAGCCGTCGGGCGAGATCATCGAGACCCCGATCATCTCCAACTTCAAGGAAGGCCTGACCGTGCTCGAGTATTTCAACTCGACTCACGGCGCCCGCAAGGGCCTGGCCGATACCGCGCTGAAAACCGCCAACTCGGGTTACCTGACGCGCCGCCTGGTCGACGTCGCCCAGGACGCGATCATCACCGAAGAGGATTGCGGCACTGAAGCTTGCATCACGGCTTCGGCCCTGGTGGAAGGCGGCGAGGTCGTGGTGTCGCTGGCCGAGCGCGTGCTCGGCCGCACCTCCGGTGAGGCGGTCACCAACCCGGAAACCGGCGATGTGGTCGTTCCGCGAAACGTGATCATCACCGAGGCGGAAGCCGAAATCATCGAGAAGCTCGGCATCCAGAGCATGAAGGTGCGCTCGGCCCTGACGTGCGAAACCGTCAGCGGCATCTGCGCGGCCTGCTACGGCCGCGACCTGGCGCGCGGAACCTCGGTCAACGTCGGCGAGGCGGTCGGCGTGATCGCCGCCCAGTCGATCGGCGAGCCCGGCACCCAGCTGACGATGCGCACGTTCCACATCGGTGGTGCGGCCCAGCGCGGCGCCGAGCAGTCGAGCGTCGAGGCTGCGTTTGACGCCCGCGTCAAGCTGCTCAGCAAGAACATCGTGAAGAACAGCGACAAAGTGCAGATCGTCATGTCGCGCAACTTCGAGATCGTTCTGGAAGACCCCAACGGGCGCGAGAAGGCGCGTCACCGCATTCCCTACGGCGCCAAGCTCCTGGTCGAAGACAAGAATGAGATCACCAAGGGTCAGCGCCTGGCGGAGTGGGATCCCTACACCCTGCCGATCATCACCGAGCAGGGCGGCACCGCGCACTACGTCGACCTGATCGACGGCGTGTCGATGCGCGAGTCGACGGACGAGGCCACCGGCATCACCTCGAAAGTGGTGGTCGACTGGAAGCAGCAGCGCGGCGGCAGCGACATCCGTCCGCGCATCGAAGTGCGCGACCCGTCGGGCAAGGTGGTCAAGCTGGATAACGGCGCCGAGGCCCGTTACTTCCTGTCGGTCGACGCCATTCTGCTGGTGGACAACGACGCCAAGATCCACGCCGGCGACGTGCTTGCGCGCATCCCGCGCGAAGGCACCAAGACGCGCGACATTACCGGCGGTTTGCCGCGCGTGGCCGAGTTGTTCGAGGCCCGCAAGCCGAAGGATCACGCGATCATCTCGGATATCGAGGGCCGCGTCGAATTCGGCAAGGATTACAAGTCCAAGCGCCGCATCATCGTGAAGCCGGAAAAGGGCCAGCAGGTCGAATACCTGATCCCCAAGGGCAAGCACTTGGCCGTTCAGGAAGGCGATTACGTCCGCAAGGGCGACTCGCTGATGGACGGCAATCCCGTGCCGCACGACATCCTGCGCGTCATGGGCGTCGAGGCGCTGGCCGATTACCTGATCAAGGAGATCCAGGACGTCTACCGGCTGCAGGGCGTGAAGATCAACGACAAGCACATCGAGGTGATCGTCCGCCAGATGTTGCAGAAGGTCGAGGTCGTCGACGGCGGCGATACCACGTTCCTGGTCGGCGAACTGCCCGATCGGCTGGAGTTCGAAGAGGAAAACGCCAAGGTCAAGGCCGAGGGCGGCAAGCAGGCCAAGGGCTTGCCGGTGCTGCAGGGCATTACCAAGGCAAGCCTTCAGACCCAGTCGTTCGTGTCTGCCGCGTCGTTCCAGGAGACCACCCGCGTGCTCACCGAAGCCGCGGTCACTGGCCGCGTCGACCGCCTGGTCGGCTTGAAGGAAAACGTCATCGTCGGCCGCCTGATTCCAGCCGGCACCGGCGCCCTGATGAACCGGCTCAAGGTCATGGCCGCGAATCGCGATCGAGAACTGGAGCAGACCCAGGCTGCACAGCCGGCGGCGTTGCCGCCGGCGCCCGAAGCGGCGGCCGAATAGGGGCAACGCGCGCCTGTGGCCCCTACCTTTGGGGGCTGGGGGGCGGAACGACGATGGATTATTGCGTCAAAAGGGGGCAGCGCTGCCCCCTTTTTTCGTTGGTGCGCGACAAGTGCCTGAAAAAACACGTTGAAACTCGCCTGTTCCGCGCTTGACGGGGGGTGGGCACGTTTCTATATTCCGCCGCCATTCGAAAGCGCCCGGTGGTAGAGCCGACTTGCGCTCTAGACGCGGTTCGCAGTCGATTTGCTGTGACATAACGGCCCCTTGTGGCCGCTGGTGACGACCGGGAAGCGGGCCCGGACTGGCCCGGCTTTTCCGGTTTTTTGCGCATCGTGCGCGGGGCGGCGCTTGGCCGCACGCGTGCGCGCGCCGGTTTGAACGGACTTGAAGGCGACAACGGATGCCGACGATCAACCAATTGGTCCGCAAGGGCCGCGAACTGCCGATCCACCGCAACAAGGTGCCGGCGCTGGAACAGTCGCCGCAGAAGCGCGGCGTGTGCACCCGCGTCTACACGACCACCCCGAAGAAGCCGAACTCGGCGCTGCGCAAGGTCGCCCGCGTGCGCCTGACCAACCAGTTCGAGGTGACCAGCTACATCCCCGGTGAAGGCCACAACCTTCAGGAACACTCGGTGGTGATGATCCGTGGCGGTCGCGTGAAGGACCTGCCGGGCGTTCGCTATCACATCATCCGCGGCACGCTCGACACCCAGGGCGTCAACAACCGCCGCCAGCGCCGCTCCAAGTACGGCGCCAAGCGTCCGAAGTAATCCAGACCCGCGCCACAGGAGTCTCGACCCTCATGTCCCGCCGCCGCCAAGCCGATAAGCGCGAAGTTCTGCCCGACGCCAAGTATGGCGACGTGGTGATCGCCAAGTTCATCAACTCCGTGATGCTGCAGGGCAAGAAAAGCGTCGCCGAGAAAATCGTCTACGGCGCGCTCGACAAGATGTCGCGCAAGGGCGGCACCGATCCGGTGAAGCTGTTCCACGACGCCATCGAGAACATCAAGCCGACCGTCGAAGTGCGGTCCCGCCGCGTCGGCGGCGCCACTTACCAGGTGCCGGTCGAAGTCCGCCCGCAGCGCCGTCAGGCCTTGGCGTTCCGCTGGCTGGTGCAGTACGCCCGCGACCGTAACGAACAGACCATGGTCGACCGGCTTTCGGCCGAACTGCAGGACGCCGCCGCCAACCGCGGAGGCGCGGTCAAGAAGCGGGAAGACACCCACCGGATGGCCGAGGCCAACCGCGCCTTCTCGCACTATCGCTGGTAAACCCGAGCGGACCCCGGACTTAAGACAATGAACGAGAAAACGCCCCTCGAGCGCTACCGCAACATCGGCATCATGGCCCACATCGATGCCGGCAAAACCACGACCACGGAGCGCGTGCTGTATTACACCGGCCGGTCGCACAAGATCGGCGAAGTCCACGATGGCACCGCCACGATGGACTGGATGGAGCAGGAGCAGGAGCGCGGCATCACGATCACCTCGGCCGCCACCACCTGCTTCTGGAAAGACCATCGCATCAACATCATCGATACGCCCGGCCACGTCGACTTCACCATCGAGGTCGAGCGCAGCCTGCGTGTGCTCGACGGCGCTTGCACGGTGTTCGATGCGGTCGCCGGCGTTGAACCCCAATCCGAGACGGTGTGGCGCCAGGCCGACAAGTACAACGTGCCGCGCATGTGCTTCGTCAACAAGATGGATCGCATGGGCGCCGACTTCTACCGCTGCGTCGACATGATCGTCGATCGGCTCGGCGCGAAGCCGCTGGTCCTCAACCTCCCGATTGGCGTCGAGTCCACCTTCAAGGGCGTCGTCGACTTGGTGAAGATGAAGGGGGTCGTGTGGCAGGGCGATGATCTCGGCGCGTC
>JANRJB010000422.1:0-2364 GCA_033764265.1 Rhodospirillaceae bacterium
GGTTCGGGCCCGGCCGATGCTTCCGGCATCACCGATACCGAAACGCTGGGCGTCGCCCCATGGGAATAGACCGTCGTGGAATGCGTGAAGACGTCGCTGGAAAGATTGGCAGCGATGACGATCTCGGCGCCGAGCGCGCGCGCCGCTGACACCGGCACCGGATTGACCAGCGCGCCGTCGACAAGCCAGCGGTCACCGATCAGCACGGGCGAGAAGATGCCCGGCAGTGCGTAAGAGGCGCGCATCGCGTCGACCATCGGGCCGTGGGTCAGCCAAATCTCGTGGCCGGTGCGCACTTCGGTCGCGACGGTCGCGAATTTCACTGCAAGGTCCTCGATCAGGTTTTGACCCATCGAAGCCTCGATTTCGGCCGCGAGCTTGGTTCCTCCGATGAGGCCGGAGCCGTTCAGGCGGATGTCGAGATAAGAGAACACCGTACGCGGCTGCAGGCTACGCGCCCAGTCTTCCAGCGTGTCGAGATGTCCAGCGGCATAGGCGCCGCCGACCACGGCGCCGATCGACGTGCCGACCACGACGTTGGGAATGATGCCGTGGGCGACCAGCGTCCTGACGATACCGATATGGGCGAAGCCGCGGGCGGCGCCGCCGCCCAGCGCCAGTCCGATCACCGGCCGGCGGATGCTACCGAGCCCTACCTTGTCCTCGGCATCCGAGCCTCTTTGGCCGCGGCCCATCCAGCTATCCAACACGCAAACTCTCCTGCGGCCTCGACATTATTCGCCACGGCGCGACCGCGCCAGAACCGTCTGTTTTGATCCGCCTGCATGGTTTATGCCCGACGGGGAGCCGCCTAGGCGGGGAATATGACTGGAGCGCGGCTGCAACCCATTCGTCGGGTGCGGGGGCCGGTTCCGCCACCACCGTCGCCCGCCGAAGTTCTGTTCTGGAGGCTTGAATTTGCCGCGTTTTCGGTGAAAAGCATGGCCATGATGGCGGGCAGTGACGGTATCTTGGGATTCGGGCGGGGCCGGCGGCCTTTCCCGGCGCAGGCGCTTGTCCTGGCTCTTGCCGTGGTTTGCATCTTCACATTGTCGGCACCCGCGTCGGCCCAGATGTTCCAGGACCGTCCGCCGCCGGTGCCGCCGGCCGCGGTTCCCGATGTCCAGACCCCGCCGGCCATGAACCTGGCTCCGCCATCTGGGACGGGCGCGATTCCCGCCGCGCCGCCGCCGCTGAACCAGCCGACCATCGTGCCGCCGTCGATCGCCACGATCCCGCCGGCTGCGGCTCCGGCGGTCGCCGTTCCAAATCAGGGCGTGCTGGCGCTGACGGCGCGTTACGGCAAGGATCTACCTGTCATCAATGGCGGGCTGGTGTGGCGGGTGTTCGCCGACAAGCCCGACGATACCGGCACCTTCAAGCTGATTCGCGAGGAGCGCGGCGCCACCCCGAACATCGTGCTGCCGCCCGGCAACTACGTCGTCCACGTCGCGCTCGGCCTGGTCAGCGCGGTGCGCGCGGTGAGCCTGAAGGCGGAGACCGACCGCATCGCCTTCTTGCTTCCGGCCGGCGGCTTGCGCATCGAGGGCCGCGTCGGCACCAGCAAGATTCCGCCGAACCAGATTTCATTCGCGCTCTACAAGGGCAGCCAGTTCGAGGGCGGCGAGCGCCAGTCGCTGGTCCCCAACGTGGCTCCGGGCGACGTCGCGCTGCTGCCGGAGGGGACGTACTACATCATTTCCAACTATGGCGACGCCAACTCGGTGGTGCGCTCCGACATCCGCGTCCAGGCCGGCAAGCTGACGGATGTGACCGTCAGTCACCGCGCGGCGGTCATCACGCTGAAGCTCGTCAGCGACCGGGGCGGCGAGGCGCTCGCCAATACGGCCTGGTCGGTGATCACGCCTGGCGGCGACGTCATCAAGGAATCGATCGGCGCGTTTCCGCGCGTCGTGCTGTCCGAGGGTGAATACCGCGCGATCGCCAAGAACGAGGGCAAGGTGTTCGAGCGTCCCTTCAACGTCGTCAACGGCGTCGATGCCGAGGTCGAGGTCATCGCGCGGTGACTGTCATAGTCGCTAACGCACACTAACCATCGCACGACTTTAAACTGTCACATTCGCCATATCGGCGTACCGCTGCCATCATTTTTACACTGCCTTAAACCCGGCCGCATTGGATGTCGCCGGGATTGAGAGCGTGCAGTGGGGCAGGTCATGGTTGCGGCCAAAACATCGTCGAAGAAAACCTCTGAAAAATTGAACACCGAGATGTTTGCCGACGTCCCGGTTCTGAAGCGCAAATGGCAGGCGGCGTTGCGTCCGGGCGAGAATCTGCCGCGCTATGAAGACGTCATGCTCGGCAGTCTCGGCCGGCTGGCGGACCACGTCGTGCTGCTGCGCA
>JANRJB010000441.1:0-14039 GCA_033764265.1 Rhodospirillaceae bacterium
ATACGCCCGCGGCTTGCACCAGGGCGACTGGGGCGGCACCGCCTTCGGCATCGACTACAACGCGGCGCCGTCGTTCGACGCCCTGCGCGGGTTCTACCGCCATTCGTGCATGTGGAAAGCGCCGTGGCACTGCGATCCCGAACTCATGCCGATGTTGAACGAGGCGCTCGCCACCTTCGACCTCGACAAGCGCCGCGAACTGACGCGCGCGGTGTTGCGCCGGCAGCGCGACCAGGCACCCGGCATCCTGTTGCACGACTATGTCCGCTTCGACGCGGTGGCCCGCAACGCCAGCGGGTTTTCGATCAACACCGGGTTCATCCCCTATGACGAAATCGACGTTAACCAATAGGCCGCCGAACCCGTCGATGCCGTCGCATCTTCATGGTTTGGCCACGATGTTTGTCCTAGACTCGGTCCGCTTGTGAGCGAGAGGCGAGGGACCCCGGTGCATCGTCCGCGTTACGTCTTGTTGTTGACTGCGATCCTGACCTCGTTCATCGCCGGCTGCGTGGGCCGCGAGGCGCGCGCCGACGACGACGAGGCGCGTGACGCGCTGGCGGTCGCGACCGCCGAGCTGCCGTGCGATCAGCGCCCCTATTCCATTCTGCTGACGGTGCGCAACGTCAAGAACGACATGGGCACCATCACCGTCGATCTGCACGGCGACGACCCCGAGCGTTGGAAGAAGAAAGGCGGCAAGCTGGCCCGGCTGCGTTATCCGGCGACGGCGGGCGAAACGAAGGCGTGCATCCCGGTCGACGGACCGGGCCGTTACGCGCTCGCCGTCTATCACGATCGCGACGGCGACGGAAAATTCGACAAGACCTGGATCGGCTTGCCCGACGAACCCTATGGCCTGTCCAACGACGCGCCGGTGCGCCTTGGCAATCCGCGCTACGACGAAGTCTCGTTCGAGGTGGCCGGGCCGAACGCGGCGGTGTTCACCACGCTGAATTGATCCTTCATCCGCCCAGTCGATGGCTGCCGACGACGCGGAACAGGCTGCGAATCTCACCGCGCGGGCGCGTCACCGTGACCGGCGGATTGAGTTTGGCGCAGGTCACCGTCGCCGCGTCGGCGCCGACCAGCCGGCGGACCGCGATGGCACCGCCGGCCTCGACCACCACCGCGTCGACGTTGGGCCCGTCGAGGCCGCGCGCCGGGCTGACATACAGCAGGTCGCCCGGGTCGTAGCGCGGAACCATGGACGCATCGGGCATCAGGATTGCGAAGGCGCGCGGATCGGCCGCCAGGAACGGCGGGCGCGTGGTTTTCAGCACGGCGCCTCGGAAGTCGCCGGCGGTGATGTCGATGCCGGCCGTCGCACCGGTCACCACGGGAATATCGCCCACGTCCGCGGCCGGCGCGGGCGATCCGAGCGGGGCAGAGGGCGCATCGCCGTGCCTGACCTGCGCGATCAATCCGCGCAGCGCCGGGTTGTGTTCCACCAGCGCGCGTTCGAACACGCCGACCACCGGGGCCAGTCCGGCGAGCGCCGCACGGTCAAGCGCGGCGTCCGAAACCTGCGCCAGCCGGTCGAAGGTGGCCAGCGCCAGGGCGAGCAGGGTGCGCTGGCTCAAGGTGTGGCGCACCGGATGATGCATGAAGCGGTTGACGGTGGTGGGCGTCAAACCGGCGGCGCGGGCCAACGCGCTGGCCGACAGTCCAGTGGCGCGCATCATCGCAGCGACCAGCGCCCGCGTCTGATCCTGATGCGCCGTGACCGCCGTCGTGGCGTCGGGCGCGATCGGTCCGTGTCCATCCATGGCGATGTGCAATCCCCTGCACCCACGCTCTCAAACAATAGTAAAAAATACATGACTTCAGCAGTAAGATTTCTCGCCAAGATGCTCAAAAACTACCTTATCCGCTATGGGATCGTCGAAAATTTGCCATTAATGGTAAAAAATAGCTTGATAAGATGATAAAAAATACGTATAGACGTGATGTGGAATTACCAGCTTGAGGGGCGTCTGACGCCCGGCACAGCAGGTTGCTTCACGGCGGACGAGTTCGGTCCGTCTTTGTGTTATCGGTCCTCTCCTCTTGACACTCGCCCGCTTCGCACCCGCGAAGCGGGCTTTTTTCGCGTATCTGCGCCATCGCTTAATCCGCCGTTGCCCCGCCCGCCAATTCGCGGCACGGGTGCGTTCACCGCCAACCGCAGCCGAAAGTCATGACACTATCGCCGCCCGCCGTCGCCCTGGTCGTCGCGATCGCCGCCGACGGCACCATCGGCCATCGGGGCCGCCTGCCCTGGCACATCCCGGCCGACCTCGCGCATTTCAAGCGCCTGACGCTGGGCAAGCCGGTGGTGATGGGCCGCAAGACGTTCGTATCGATCGGCAGGCCGTTGCCGCGACGCACCAACATCGTGGTGACGCGCGATCCCGCCTGGCGCGCCGATGGCGTCGCGGTCGCCCACGACCTGCCGACCGCGCTTGCGTTGGCGTACGAAGACGCGCATCGCACCGGCACCGACGCGGTGATGGTGATCGGCGGGGCGGAGATCTACGCCCAGGCCTTGGCGCAGGCAGCGCGCATCTACTTGACCGAGGTTCACCGCGCCTACGCCGGCGACACGCGGCTCGCGCTGGACCTGGGCGGCTGGACCGAAACCGCGCGGCAACGGTACCCGGGCGCCGACGGCGGCCCTGACTACAGCTTCGTCACGCTGGAGCGGGCCTGATCGATGCGCACCGATCTTCGCTCCGAACTTGCAATCATGCCAAAAATGGCATACAATCCGAACTGGCGCCGAGGGTGACGCATGAGCCGGCCCGACACCATCAAGTCACTTCGGTGGATGGGGGACAGCCGGGAGAACCTGCGGTGCTTCCCGAAGTCAGTTCGCCGGCGTATCGGATTTGCGATCTATGCCGCGCAAGAAGGTGGAAAACTGTCTTTTGTAAAGCCGATGAGAGGGTTCGGTGGCGCGGGAGTATTGGAAATCGTCGTCGAATCGCACGGCAACGCGTATCGCGGCGTTTACGCGGTGAAATTCGCAAGTGCGGTTTACGTCCTTCACGTGTTCCAGAAAAAATCGAAGCGCGGCATCGCCACGCCGAAGGCCGAGCTGGATCTGATACGTGCTCGCCTAGCGCACGCAGAACAGGAGCATCGAGCATGGCTCGAAAAGAACCGGACTCCGTCGAAGTAACGGAATCAAGCGGCAATGTTTTTGCCGACCTCGGGTTTGACGATCCTGAGGAAGAATTGGCGCGTGCAAAGATCGCGCACGCTATCTTTGAGACGGTCAAGCGTCGCCGTCTAACGCAAAAAGCGGCGGCGCAACTCGCGGATGTCGACCAACCCAAGATATCGCGAATCTTGAATGGACATCTCGGGGGATTCTCAAGCGATCGGCTCATGCGCATCTTGCGCCGATTGGGCGGGTCAGCAGAAGTTGTCGCATCTCATGGTAAGATGCGAATCGCGCCCCGAACGAAGGCTGAAGCAAAGAAGGCGAGGACCGTCGGGCGGTCGAAGACCATTCGACAAATTCTTGAGGAAGTTCGCAAACTTGCTCGGGCGTACTATCGCCAGACGGGAAAGCCGCTTGGCGTTACCGGAGAGCTCGGGGAGTACCTGGCCGCGAAACACTTGCGTTTGACGCTTGAGCGGGCGCGGACGGCAGGGTTCGATGCGAAGGACATGCGAGGACGCCGAGTCTCGATAAAGGCGAGAGTACTTCCCAATCCAAGAAAAGTGGGGGGTCAGCGAATCGGCGCCCTCAAGTTCAACCAAGATTGGGATGACGTAATTCTTGTCATCATGGATCGTTCACTCGAACCACATGCGATGTATCGGGCCGGCCGGAATCGCCTCGAATCGGCATTCGAATCTGATCCAAGGCATGATCCGAAAGTCGCCGAATTCGTGAGAATTGGTCGCAGGGTCTGGTCCGCGTCTGGTTCTCGCGCCACCTAAACCCTTCCGACGAGACCTTTGACCAGTCCTGAAATGGAAATCTTGGGCGCGGCTTTGCGCGGCTCGCCGGACAGCTTGGTCCAAATCCTGTCTGCGATGGCCATGTAGGCCTGGGCGTGCGGGCTGTCAGGCTCGGCCGCAACGATCGGCGTGCCGGCGTCGGACGTGAGCCTGATCTTCAGATCGAGCGGAATCTCGCCCAGGAAGTCGGCGTTCAGTTCATCGGCGGTGCGGTGGGCGCCGCCGTGCGCGAAGATGTCCTCGCGGTGTCCGCACTTGGGGCAGACGTAGTAGCTCATGTTCTCGATCAGCCCCAGGATCGGCACCTCGACGCGGCGGAACATGTTGAGGCCCTTGCGGGCGTCGAGCAGGGCAATGTCCTGCGGCGTGGAGACGATCACCGCGCCGGCCAGCGGCACGCGCTGGCTCATGGTCAGCTGGGTGTCGCCGGTGCCCGGCGGCATGTCGACCACCATGACGTCGATGCCGCTCCAGTCGCCAACCCAGTCGACGTCACGCAACAACTGTTCAAGCGCGCCCATCACCATCGGCCCGCGCCAGATGACCGGGTTGTCCTCGGCCAGCATGAAGCCGATCGACATCACCTTCACGCCGTGCGCCAGGATCGGAGTCACCTTCTTGCCGTCGGATTGCGGCTTCTGGCCGGCAACGCCGAACAGCCGGGGCACCGAGGGGCCGAAAATGTCGGCATCGAACAGCGCCACCTTGCGCCCCTGACGGGCAAGCGCCACGGCCAGGTTGGCCGCGGTCGTGGACTTGCCGACACCGCCCTTGCCCGAGGCCACGGCGACAACGTGTTTCACGCCGGCCAACTCGATCCGCGCGCCGGCCCGACCACCCGAAGCCGCGGCAGGGGTGGGCGGCGGCTTCGACTCTGCGTTCGCGGTCAACACCACGGTGGCAGTCAGCACGCCCGGCATGGCCTGCACCGCCTTTTCGGCGGCGGCGCGAACAGGCTCCAATTGCGGCCCCAGGCGGGCGGGTACGTCCAGCACCACGGTGACGTGGCCGTCTTTGGTCAGCACATCCTTCACCCAGCCGCGCGCCATCAGGTCCAGCCCGCCGGAACCCGAATCGATGGTCCTGAGGACGGTAGCGACGGCGTCGCGGTCGGGGCGGACTGTCGTGCCTGGCACGGGGCTGGTCATGGCTTCGGCCCAGTCTGGATTTCCGGTGTTGAATCGAGGTCTTAGGGCACCGATATCCTTCGGTGGCCCGGGTTCGATCGATTGCGACCCCGGCGCGGGTGTCCTATAAGGCCATCAGGCGCTCTCGCAAGCGGTTTGTGGCCACGGCACGAGTTCACCCGGCCGCCCGTCGCCCGGACCGACGCCCGCGCCGTCACCACCATTCGCACCATCCTGGACGCAGATTTCATGACCAATGAGATGAACTACAAACAGCAAGGCGGCGGACCCTGGGGCGGCGGCGGTGGCGGCCCGTGGGGCGGCGGAGGCGGTGGAGGCGGCGGCAACCCCTGGGGTGGCGGCCGTTCGGGCGGCGGTGCGCCGCCTGACTTCGAGGAACTGATCCGCCGCAGCCAGGACCGGGTCCGGCGCATGCTGCCCGGCGGCCTGGGCGGCGGCCGCAGCGTCATGGTAATCGCGGCGATTCTGCTGTTTTTCTGGGGCGTGAGCGGGTTTTACCGGGTCCAGCCCGACGAACAGGGCGTGGAGTTGCTGTTCGGTCGATACGTCAAGACGACCCAGCCCGGTCTGAACTACTGGTTCCCGGCCCCGGTCGGCGAAGTCGTCACGCCCAAGGTGACGCAGACCAATCAGATCACGGTGGGCTTCCGCGGCACCGGTGCCGGCGTGCGCGACGTGCCCCAAGAGAGCTTGATGCTGACCGGCGACGAGAACGTGGTGGACCTGAAGTTCACCGTGCAGTGGCGCATCCGCGACGCCGGCGAGTTCCTGTTCAACATGCGCGACCCCGAAGCCACCATCAAGATCGCCTCGGAAAGCGCCATGCGCGAGATCGTCGGCCGCAGCCCGTTGCAGTCGATCCTGGCCGACCAGCGCGAATCGGTGGCGCAACGCAGCGAGGAAGTATTGCAGGTGATGATGGACGGCTACGGCGCCGGCGTGACCATCCTGGACCTGCAGATCCAAAGCTCCGATCCGCCCAAGGAAGTGATCGACGCCTTCAACGACGTGCAGCGGGCCAAGCAGGACCAGGAGCGCCTGCAGAACGAAGCTCAAGCCTACCGCAACGACATTGTGCCGCGCGCCAACGGTGAAGCCTCGCGCATGATCCAGAACGCCACGGCGCAGAAGGAGCGGCTGATCCGCGAAGCCGAGGGCCAGGCCGCGCGTTTCAACGCCTTTTATGAAACTTATGTCGCGAACAAGGACCTGACGGTGCGTCGCATGTACCTCGAGGCGATGCAGGAAGTGCTGAGCCGTTCCGAGAAAGTGATCCTGGACGAAAAAGGCAGCGGCTCGGGTGTCGTGCCTTACCTGCCATTGCCCGAATTGCAACGACGCAGCCAGCAACAGCCGGGAGGCGGCCAATGACATCGACCCGTTCGGTCGTCCTCGGCGTCGTCGCCGTGGTGGTGGTGTTGCTTCTGTCCGGCTCGTTCTACACCGTGCGGCAGACGCAGCAGGCGCTGGTCCTGCAACTCGGCCAGCCGCGTGATCCGGTGCTGGAGCCCGGCCTGAAGTTCAAATTGCCGTTTATTCAGAACGTCGAATTCTACGACCGGCGCATCCTCGACCTCGATCCGCCGGGCCAGGACATGGTGCTGGTCGATCAGCGGCGCATCAACGTCGATTCCTTCCTGCGCTACCGGATCGTCGATCCGCTCAAGTTCTACCAGGCGGTGCGCTTCGAGAACAATTTCCGCGATCGCTTCGGTGCCATTCTCAACGGCGCGGTGCGCGACCGCGTCGGTCGCGCCGACCTGCGCGACCTGCTCGGCGAGCAGCGCCAGAACGTGATGCGCGACATCACCGAGTCCGTCCGCCGCCGCGCGCCCGAATTCGGCATCGAGGTGGTCGAGGTGCGCATCGGCCGCACCGACCTGACCGAAGAAGTGCTGCAGTCCACCTTCAACCGCATGCGCTCGGATCGTATCGCCGAAGCCGCGGAATCGCGCGGTCGCGGCCAGGAAGCCAAGGCCCGCATCGAGGCCGAGGCCGACGCCGAGCGCACGGTGATCATCGCCGAGGCCGAGAAGCAGTCTCAAACCCTGGTCGGCGAAGGCGAGGCGAAAAGCCGCGATATCCTCAACGCCGCCCACGGTCGCGATCCGGAGTTTTATGCCTTCTTCCGCGCGATGGAGGCTTACCGGTTCTCGCTGGCCTCGGGTACGACCATGGTTTTGTCGCCGGATTCGGAATTTTTCCGCTTCTTCGACCAACTGCCCAAAACGTCGCCGCAATAGCGGTCCGCCGTAATCAGGGGAGGCGCGCGTGCACAGCCGACTTCGCAAATCCGCGGCGATGATCGCGGTTGGTGTGGTCCTGTCGTGCGGCGCCGCGCTGGCCCAAGGCGCGCCGCAGCCCGCGCCGTTCAGCTTCGCCGACCTGGCCGAGCGCCTGAGCCCGGCGGTGGTCAATGTCTCGACCACCCAGCTGGTCGAACGGCGCCGCGACGAGGGCGAGGAATTCGATCCCGAACAGCCGTTCGAGGACTGGTTTCGCGAATTCGGCCCCGACGGGCAGGACGGCGAACAACAGCCGCGCCGTCGCCGGCAGACCTCGCTGGGCTCGGGTTTCGTCATCGACCCGTCCGGCTACGTCGTCACCAACAATCACGTCGTCGAAGGCGCCGACCAGATTTCGGTGATCCTGCCCGACGACAGCGTGCTCGAAGCCAAGCTGGTCGGGCGCGACGAAAAGACCGACCTGGCGCTGCTCAAGGTCGAACCCAAGGCGCCGCTGCCGGCGGTGCCGTGGGGCGACTCCGACCGGGCCCGTGTCGGCGACTGGGTGATCGCGATCGGCAATCCGTTCGGCCTGGGTGGTTCGGTCACCACCGGCATCATCTCGGCGCGCGCACGCGACATCAGCCAAGGCAATTACGACGACTTCCTGCAGACTGACGCGGCCATCAACCGCGGCAATTCAGGTGGGCCGCTGTTCAACCTGGCCGGCGAGGTGATCGGCATCAACACCGCCATCTATTCCTCGACCGGCACCAACGTCGGCGTCGGCTTCGCCACTTCGTCCAATCTGGCCCAGCCGATCATCCGGGATTTGCGCGCGTACGGGCGCACCCGGCGCGGCTGGCTCGGCGTGCAAATCCAAAGCGTGATCGAGGACACCGCCACCAGCCTCGGCCTGCCCGCGGCGACCGGCGCGCTGGTGGCCACCGTCACCAAGGGCAGCCCGGCCGATAAGGCCGGCATTCTCTCCGGCGACGTGATCCTCAGCTTCGACGGCAAGTCCATCGACCGCATGCGCAGCCTGCCGCGGATCGTGGCCGAGACCGAGATCGGCAAGTCGGTCACCGTCGAGATTTTCCGCAAAGGTGCGCGCAAGACCCTCCAGGCCAAGGTCGCCGAACTTGAGGACGAGCCACCGGCCGTGGTGGCCTCGATCTCGCCGTTGCCCCGGCGCGAGATGGAGCGCACCGAGCTGAATTCCCTGGGCCTGACGGTGATCGACCTGACCGACAGAGTGCGCGAGCGCTTTGACATTCCGGAAGGCATCAACGGAATCGTCGTGGTCGATGTCGACGACGACAGCGACGCGGCCGAGAAAGGCCTGCGCCGCGGCGACGTGATCGACGAAATCCAGCAGATGCAGGTGGCGACCGCCGCCGACGCCGAAGCCGCGCTGGCCGCGGTCGCCGCGCGCAAGGTGGTGCTTTTGCGGGTGCAGTCGGGCGAGAACATCCGCTTCGTCGGCGTCAAGGTCGCCGAGTCAACGGCTGAGTCATCGGACGATGGCAAACCGCGCGCCCGCAGCGAGCGCCGCTGATCCCGGCCACCGGACCTCCGATGCGCGTCGACTTCTACCACCTGCAAGCCTCGCCGCTCGAGCACGCCCTGCCGCGCTTGTTGGAGCGTGCGCTACAAACCGAAGCCCGGGTGGTCGTTCTGGCGGGTTCGGAGGAACGCGTCGAGGCGCTGGCCAATCAACTGTGGACCTACAATCCCAATGCGTGGCTGCCGCACGGCACCGCCCGCGACGGTTTCGCGGGCGACCAGCCGGTGTGGCTGACCGACCGCGAGGAAAATCCCAATAGCGCCGCGATCCTGGTGCTGACCGACGGCATGGACGCGGCCTTCAAGGGTTCATTCAGCCGCTGCCTCGACCTGTTCGACGGCGCCGACGAACAGGCCGTGGCGGCCGCCCGGGCCCGCTGGACGGCGGCCAAGGACGCCGGTCATGAGCTGCATTACTGGCAGCAGACCCAGACCGGCGGCTGGGCCGAAAAATCCGCCTGATACCGGTCGTCCGGGGGCTGGCGGAAGCGCGTTGCGCCGCACGGGCCCCTTGTCTATAAGCCCCCGACTCACCGCATCACACATCGGACAAAGACACCCGCCATGGCCATCGAACGTACCCTGTCGATCATCAAGCCCGACGCCACCCGCCGCAACCTGACCGGCAAGATCAACGCCCTGTTGGAAGAAGGCGGCCTGAGGATCGTCGCGCAAAAGCGGCTGCACCTGAGCCGCGCCCAGGCCGAGGCGTTCTACGCCGTCCACCGCGAACGGCCGTTCTTCAACAGTCTGTGCGCCTTCATGACCTCCGGACCGGTGGTGGTGCAGGTGCTCGAGGGCGAGAACGCCGTCGCGCGCAACCGCGAGATCATGGGCGCCACCGATCCGGCCAAGGCCGCGCCCGGCACCATCCGCAAGTCGTTCGCCGAGTCCATCGAAGCCAACTCCGCCCATGGCTCGGATTCGGCTGACAACGCCAAGATCGAAATCGCGTTCTTCTTCGCCGGCATTGAAATCGTCGGCTAGTGGTCCGATTCCAACATTCGCATCCCGGTTCATGGCGCAATATTGCGAACGTTGAAATCACAGGACCACTCGAAACATTTGATTCGCGTGGAGCTTTGGATTTGACATTCGCCTCTCGGTTTTGCCGCAACTGGGGATGCGAATGTCAAATCCGCTCCACTCGGTCGTGGCCGGCCGGACGGGACGGAGCGCGGCGATGACGCCCCTGCCGCCGCGCCCGCGCCTGGCCTTCATGGCGTCGCACAACGGCAGCAACATGCGCGCCATCGTCGCGGCCTGCCGCGACGGCACGTTGGCGGCCGAGCCGGTGTTGGCGATCAGCAATAACCGCGACAGCCCGGCGCTGGTCTGGGCGCGGGAAAACGGCCTCGCCGCCGTTCACCTTAGCGCCGCGGTCGCGGGCTCTGACGACGCACTCGATGCCGCGATCGAGCAGGCATTGTGTCGCCATCGCATCGATCTCGTGGTCCTGGCCGGTTACATGCGCAAGCTGGGTCCGCGCACCTTGGCGGCCTACAAGAACCGCATTCTCAACGTGCATCCCGCCCTGTTGCCGAAATTCGGCGGGCAGGGGATGTACGGCCGCTTCGTGCACGAAGCGGTCCTGGCCGCGGGCGAGGCGGTGACCGGCGCCACCATCCACGTCGTCGACGGCGAATACGATCACGGCCCGGTGGTCGCCCAGGCCGACGTGCGGGTCATGCCCGATGACTCGCCCGACACGCTGGCGGCGCGCGTGCAGGCCAAGGAACGCGATCTGTTCCCCGACACGCTGCGCCGTATCATCGCCGGCGCGATCGACCTGGACCGGCTGGCTTAAGCCCTCAACTCCAAGTCGGCGACGCTAAAGCTGACGCCGAGCGGTTCGATCACCACCCGCTTCGGGCCCGCTTCGACACGGCCGGCGATCCATGCGGTGATGCCCTGCGCCTTGGCGATCGCGACCGTCCGCTCGGCGTCGCCGGGGGCGACGAACAGCGCGAAGCCCGCGCCCATGTTGAATGTGCCGTAGGCCTCGGCGTTGCTCTGGCCCGCGGCATCCTGCAGGAACGACAACACTGGCGGCACCGGCGGCACCACCGTGAACCGATACGTGAACGGCGCGGCGTGGCGCATGATCTTGCGCCAGCCGTGGCCGGTGATGTTGGCGCTGTAGTGCGGCACCACGTCGGCGGCGAACAGTGCCTCGGTGACGGGGGCATAAAGCACAGTGGCGTCCAACAGCGCCTCGCCGTACATACGGCCGTCGGCGATGCGTGTGGCGTAGCCGTCGGGTAGGCGTTCGGCCACCTTGCGCGCCAGTGACACGCCGTTGGCGTGGATACCTGACGACCCCAGCAGGACGATCGTATCGCCGGCCGACAACTTGTCGGCGATGGTCAGGCGGTGCTTCGGCCGAACGATACCGACGCACGAGGCCGCAAGGTCGATGGTGGTCTCGTTGACGACGCCACCCAGGCTGGGTGTCTCGCCGCCGCCCCACACGACGTTGCAGGCATCGCACGCGGCCTTCCAGCCGCGCACCAGGTCGGCGGCGCGTTGGTTGTCGTCGAACCAGGCGCTCGACCCCGCCGCCCAGTAGGCGTGCACCGACACCGGCGTCGCGCCCACGGTGATGATGTCGTTAACAGCCATGGCCAGGGTGTCCTGGGCCAGGGCGTCGAAGTAGGTCTTGCCCGTGATCGGCCGCATGGCGTCGGCGATCAGAACCTTGGTGCCCAGGCACTCGGTGATCGAGGCCAGATAGAACTCGCCCATGTCGACCACATAGGCCGACTCGCCGCGCGAGGCCGCCACCTCGCGAAATCCGGTGTGCGCCAGGTTGGGGGCGGTGTCCCTGGCGGCGCGTTGCGCGTCGATTTTCAGGGGGTCGATTTTGCCATAGTCGACCCCGGCGTCGTGGTAGGTTAAACCGTTGCGCGGATGCGACATTTGCGGGACCGGACGCGACGCCGGACAAGGACGATGTGGCAGGATTCGCCCCTCGGGGGCGCGGGCACCATACTGGATCGAACTGGCTTGGCAAGCATCGGCCGCCGTCTGGCGCTGGCATTGGCCCTGGCGCCGACGCTCGCGTTCGGGGCCGCGTCGGCGGCGTCCGCGCAGGCGGTCGAGGCGATGCCACCGGCCGCTGCCGCCCCGTTCGATCCGTTTCTGGTGTCCGCTGTGCCGGTCGACGTCACCGCCAACGACACCGTCAGCGCCCGCGAACGCGGTCTGCTGCAGGGCCGGGTCGCGGCCTTCCGCCGATTGATGGAGCGGCTGGTGGCGCGCGACACGCTGGCCACGCTGCCGCTGCCGACGCCAACCGAGATCGTCGACATGGTGCAGGAGTTTTCCATCGCCAACGAGCGCAGTTCCGCGGTGCGCTACTTGGCCGACCTCAACGTGAAATTCAATCCGATCGCCGTGCGCAGTTTCCTGGGCGCGCGCCAGGTGGCGTTCGCCGAACTGGCCAGCCAGCCGCTGGTGGTGGTGACCGTATTGCAGGCCGACCCCTTCACGCCGCCGGTGCTGTGGTCCGACCCCGATCCATGGGCGGCGGCCTGGACACGCGTGCTGCCGCGCGACGGCCTTGTGCCGTTCGTGCTGCCGTTGGCCGACATCGCCGACTTCGCGGCGTTGACCGTCGACCAGGTGCTGGGCCGCGACGCCGAGGCCTTGGCGCGTTTCGCCGCGCGCTACCAGGCCGGCGGCGTGCTGATCGCCACCGCCGCGCGCACCGTGGAAAGCGCCGACGCGATTCAGGTCTCCGTGACCGAGGTGCGCAATTCGGGCGCAGTCTTTGACGCGATGGTGCCGATGGCGGGCTTGGGTGCGCCCAGCCCCGACGACGCATTGGCGGCCGCTGCCGCGGCGGCGGCCGAGCAGGTCGAGGAAGCTTGGAAAAGCCGCAACATGCTGCAGTCCGGCGTCGGCGGCGATGTGGTGGCGATGGCCGACGTCGTGCAACTGTCCGACTGGCTCGACATCAAGGCGCGGCTGGAACAGGTGCCGCTGGTCAGCCGGGTCGAGATGCAGGCCATGACGCGTCGCCGCGTGCAGATGGCCATCACCCACGTCGGCACGGTCGCTCAGCTGCAATCGGCGATGGCGCTGCAAGCGCTCGATCTGCGCGACGCGGGCGGCCTGTGGACCGTCATGCCGGCCCGGCCCAAGGTGGTCGAGCAAGCTCCCGGCGTCGGCCTGTCCGATCTGGCCACGCCCGAGGCAGCCCCGCCGTCGGCCTTGCCCTGACGGCACGCACCGTCACCGCCGAAATGTCGCCCGACCGCCAACTGGTGTTCGACCTGTCTCTGCGCCCCGCGTTGGGCCGGGCGGACTTTTACGTCGGGCCCGCCAACTTCGAGGCGGTGGCGTGGATCGACCGCTGGCCCGATTGGCCTCAGCGTGCGCTGGCGATTTTCGGCCCGCCCGGCTGCGGCAAGTCGCACCTGGTGCAGGTGTTCGCGGCGCGTGCCGCGGCCCGCGTCGTCGCCGCCGCCGACTTGCGCGCCGCGGCGATCGGCGAACTGTTGGCAACCAGCGCGGCGCTGGCGGTCGAGGACTGCGACGGGCTTGTCGACGAACGGGCGCTGCTGCATGCCCTCAACCTGGCGAACGAGCTTGGCCGCAGCCTGGTGATGACCGCGCGGGAGCCCCCGGCGCGCTGGCCCGTGGCGCTGCCCGACCTGCGTTCGCGGCTGGCGGCAGTGCCGGCGGCCGGCATCGACCTGCCCGACGACGCCATGATCGAAGCGGTGCTGGTCAAGTTGTTCGCCGACCGGCAACTGATCGTGGCGCCGGATGTGGTGACCTACGTCACCCGGCGCATGGACCGCAGCTTCGATGCCGCGCGGCAGCTGGTGGCTGCCGCCGACCGTCGCGCGTTGGCGGCCGGCACGGCGGTGACGATCCCGCTGGTTCGCACGTTGCTGGATTAGTCGCCCGCCCCCAAGTCGCGCGGCCTCATGAACGACGTCAGCGCGCCGGCGCTGGGCCGCACGTCGGCCCACGTCGCGGCTTCGAAAGTCATGCCCAAGAGCGCCCCGGTCGGGAACTTCGCCTGAACCCGCGCCAGCAGTTTGCGCCGGCCTTTCTGGTCGGCCGCGAGCAGCGCCAGCGCCGCCTGGTGCAGACCGGGGTCGTGCGCAACCACCATGACGCTTTGATGACGATC
>JANRJB010000437.1:0-6873 GCA_033764265.1 Rhodospirillaceae bacterium
GCCGAGCGCCGCCACCAGGCCAATGGTGGGGATCGGCAATCCGCTCCTGGACGGTGATCCGGTCGACCGGCCTTGGGAAGCCGAGTGGGCGAAGCTGGCGCGCCAGAAGCAGAGCTGCGTCCCTGCGCCGTCGGGGCGCGCAGCCGGGCTTGCGGGGCGGCGACGGGGTGTTGGGATTGCGGGAACCGGCGGGGAGCGCGCCGACCTCGGTCACTTGCGGTCGCAGATGCCCCTTCATGACTCGGCCGACGAGTTGTGCACTATTGCCAGGGACATGAAGCTCGCGCAGCGCGATATTCTGCTCGGCGCAAGGGCCACGGAAGCTGCGATCAAGACAATGAGCGCCGAGGGCAGGCTTGCCGACTATCGCATCCTCCATTTTGCCACCCACGGCACGCTGGCCGGCGAGATCGAAGGCACCATCGAGCCTGGCCTGATCCTGACCCCGCCCGACAGCCAGACCGAGCAGGACGACGGCTATCTCGCAGCCTCGGAGGTTGCCGCTCTCGATCTCGACGCCGACTGGGTGATCCTGTCGGCCTGCAACACTGCCGCGGGCGGCGCGCAGACCGCCGAGCCTCTCTCCGGCCTTGCCCGAGCCTTCATCTATGCCGGGGCACGCGCGCTTCTGGTCTCGCACTGGTCGGTCGACTCGGCCGCGACCGTCAAGCTCGTGACCAGCGCCGTTGGCGCCATGACCCGCGACCCGGGAATCGGACGCGGCGAGGCTCTGCGCCGCGCCATGGTGGCCATGATCGACAAGGGCAGCCCGCACGAGGCGCATCCCGCGTTCTGGGCACCCTTCGTGGTGATCGGCGAAGGTGGCGCGCAGGCATCCGCTGCGTCCGATCCGGCATCCGGACAGAGGCCTGCGAACGCACAGAAGAGAGTGCCCAGGGCGATCAAGTCGCCGGATTGGCGTACGGACATCTGGCCGCGATAGCGGCAGGATTGCCGCACGGTCGTTGCCGCCGGCGGCTGCCTGCATCCTCCGCGTGGAGAGGGACTTGCGGCAACCCTGCCCGGACCTTCGACGCTACCCCTGACGCGCCACGAAGCTGTCCACCACGCGCTTGCGGCCAGCCTTGTCGAAGTCGATGGTCAGCTTGTTGCCGTCCACCTCGGCGATGATGCCGTAGCCGAACTTCTCGTGGAACACGCGCTCGCCCCGCGCATAGCCGCCGGCCCGCGCCACCGACGATGCCACCAGCTCGCCCTCCAGCGTCTGCGGCCCGCGCGAGCGCCCGCCGCCCTCGCGCCAGCGCTCCTGCGCGCGCGGCCAGCCGGGTGTCGAGTAGCCGCTCTGGAAGCCCGCCGCCGGCTCGTCGAACCGGCTCTTGCCGTAGGGATTGAACCGCCCGCTCCCCCCGCCATAGGGGCTGGCCGGCTGCACCACCTCCACGTGCGCCTCCGGCAGCTCGTCGACGAAGCGCGACGGGGCCGCCGCCTGCCACAGGCCGCGCGTGCGCCTGTTCTGCGCGAAGCTCACCTTGGCCTGCCGCCGCGCCCGCGTGAGGCCGACGTAGGCCAGCCGCCGCTCTTCCTCCAGGCCCGCGGCGCCGTTCTCGTCCAGGCTGCGCTGGTGCGGGAACAGGCCTTCCTCCCAGCCCGGCAGGAACACCATGTCGAACTCGAGCCCCTTGGCGCTGTGCAGCGTCATCAGGGTCACGCAGTCCTCGCCCTTGTTGGTTTCGTTCTCCATCACCAGGCTGACGTGATCGAGAAACGCGCCGATCGTGTCCCATTCCTCGAGCGCGGTGGTGAATTCGCGCAGGTTGTCGATGCGCCCCGGCGCCTCGGGCGATTTGTCCTTTTCCCACATCGCGAGGTAGCCGGTTTCCTCAAGCACCAGTGCGGCCAGCTCGGCCGGCGCCATGGTGTCCTTCAGGCTGCGCCAGCGGGCGAAGTCCTGGAACAGCGCGCGCAACGTGGTGCGCACCTGGGGGCGCAGTTCGTCGGTCTCGATCATGCGCGCGGCGGCCTCGAACATCGACACGGCCTGGGCGCGCGCCAGCACGTGCACCTTTTGCAGCGTCGATTCGCCGATGCCGCGCTTGGGCGTGTTGATGATGCGCTCGAACGCCAGATCGTCCTCGGGCTGGTGCAACAGCCGCAGATAGGCGATGGCGTCGCGGATTTCCATGCGTTCGTAGAACCGAGGCCCGCCGACCACGCGGTAGGGCACGCCGGTGGTGATCAGCCGTTCTTCGAACTCCAGCATCTGAAAGCCGGCGCGGACCAGGATGGCGATCTGGCTGAGTTTCTGGCCGGCCCGCTGCGCGGCCTCGATCTCGTCCACCGTCCAGCGCGCTTCCTCGGCGCCGTCCCATACGCCGAGCACCTTGATCGGCGCGCCGCGCGCGGCCGTCGCGTCGCGCCCGGTGCGCAGGGTCTTGCCCAGCCGGTCCTCGTTGTGGCTGATGAGGTGCGAGGCGGCTTCCAGGATCACCGGCGTGGAGCGGTAGTTGCGTTCGAGCCGGATGACCTTGGCGTCGGGAAAGTCCTTCTCGAAGCGCAGGATGTTGCCGACCTCGGCCCCGCGCCAGGAATAGATCGACTGGTCGTCGTCGCCGACGCAGCACAGATTGCGGTGCTTGCGGCACAGCAGGCGCAGCCACAGGTATTGGGCGACGTTGGTGTCCTGGTACTCGTCGACCAGGATGTAGCGGAACTGCTCCTGATACTCAGCCAGCACATCCTCGCGGGTCTGGAACAGCGTCAGGCAATGCAACAGCAGGTCGCCGAAGTCGACGGCATTGAGCGACGCCAGGCGGGCCTGGTAGGCGCCGTACAGCGCCACGGCGCGCCCGCCCGCGAACTCGCCGGCGTCCTCGCGCGCCGCGCCCTCGGGCGTGAGCCCGCGGTCCTTCCAGCGCTGGATCAGCGACATCAGCGCCTGGGCCGGCCACTTTTTCACGTCGATCGCGTCGGCTTCCATCACCTGCTTGAGCAGGCGCAGCTGGTCGTCGGCGTCGAGGATGGTGAAGTTGCTTTTCAGCCCCACCAGCTCGCCATGACGGCGCAACATGCGCGCGCCGAGCGCATGGAAGGTGCCGAGCCACACCGCCTCGGCCACCGGGCCGACCAGGTGCGTGACGCGCTCGCGCATCTCGCGCGCGGCGCGGTTGGTGAAGGTCACGGCCAGCACCTGCCACGGCTTGGCCAGGCGGCGGGCCAGGATGTAGGCGAGCCGGCTGGTCAATACGCGCGTCTTGCCGGTCCCGGCGCCCGACAGCACCAACAGCGGGCCTTCGGTGGTTTCCACCGCCTGCAATTGCTCGGGGTTGAGGCCGTCGAGCCATTGCGGCCGCGGCGGTGCGGACGCCGCCGACGGCGCAGGCGCAGCGGCGGCAAGATCGAACGGATCGGACTCGGACGGGGTCGCCATGGGCGAAGCTTATAGCGCATCGCGCCGGAAAGTGGTCTTCCGGTTTTCGGATAACGCGATGTGCCTTCAATAAATTAGAGCATTCAACGCGACCCTGAATTCGCGTTGAATGCTCGGGGCGCTTCGCCGGCAAAGGCCACAGGACGCGGCGCTATTTCTTGCCGAGATCGAGCTGGGAGCAGACCCGGTCGCGCCCGGTTTGCTTGGCCAGGTACAACGCGTTGTCGGCCCGGCCGATGAAGTCGTCGACCGTCTCGCCGAGCGTGTATTCCGACACCCCGATCGAGATCGTCACCCGGCCCAGATTTTCCCCGGTGCGGCGGTTCTGCATTTCCTTGGCGCGCACGGCCATGCGGATCTTGTTGGCGACGATGATCGCGTCCTTCAGCCGGGTGTTCGGGAACAGCACCGCGAACTCCTCGCCGCCGTAGCGGGCGGCGAAATCGCTGTCGCGGACGTTGTGGGCCAGCGTGCGCGCCACCACCTTGATGACCTGGTCGCCGATCAGGTGCCCGTGGGTGTCGTTGAACGACTTGAAGCGGTCGATGTCGGTCATCAAGAGGCACAGGTGCGCGCCGTTCGCCTTGGCCTCGGCCATCATTTCGTCGATGCGGGTGTTGAACGCCTTGCGGTTGGCGATGCCGGTCAGGCCGTCGTTATAGGCTTCCTGCCGGATGGCGGTCAGGTCGCCCTTGAGCGCGGCGACGTCCGACGACACCTGGGTCAGGCGGTTGGACAGTTCGGCGTTCAGCGCGACCATCTTGCGCGCCTCGCCGATCATGGCCGCCACCGCCGTGGCCAGCGTCGGATCGTTGACCGCGCCGATCTCGCGCTGGAACGCGTCGAGCGCGGCGCCGAACCCCTCGCCGCCCTTCACCGCCGCGGCCACCAGGTTGGTGACGGCGTTCAGGGTCTTGCCCAGGCGATCGTTGGCGTCGTCGAGCTTCTGGCGCGTGGCCTGATCGGCCAGGCCGGCCAGCGCCTGGGCGATGTACTTGGCGAACATCTGGCCCGACACATCGGCGGTGATCGGGCGCTTGTCCTTGAGGTACTGGTCGAGTTCGGCTTTCAGGCCGACCACGTCGCCGGCGCAGTAGGTATACCAGACCGCGTAGTTCATCGGCTCCGGCTTCATGCTGCCGGCGCGCATGATGCGCATCGCGGCCTCGGCCGTGTCGAATTCGCGTCGGAACGCGGTACTGTCCATGCGGCTCACCCCACCCTGGGGTCGATGTAGCCCAAGGTGCGCGCCGCGGTCAAAGCATCAAACGGGTTCGCTTCGGAGGCGAAACCTGTTCGATCACCGCGGGGACGGGCCGGGCGCGTGCGGTCGGATGCCGAGGATGTGGCAGACCGCGAAGGTCAGGTCGGCGCGGTTCAACGTGTAGAAATGGAACTCGCCGACGCCTTCGCGCACCAACGCCTGAACCTGGTCGGCGAGGACGGTGGCCGCCACCAGCTTGCGCGTTTCGGCGTCGTTCTCGAGCCCGGCGAAAATCTCGAACATCGCCGCCGGCACCGAGACGCCGTTCTTGGCGGCGAACTTGGCGCTCTGCTCGAAGTTGACCACCGGCATGACGCCGGGAACGATCGGGACCGTGACGCCGGCAGCGGCCGCGCGGTCGCGAAACCGCAGGTACGCGCCGTTGTCGAAGAAGAAATTGGTGATCGAGCGGCTGGCGCCGGCGTCGATCTTGCGCTTGAGATTGTCCAGGTCGTCGGCGGGGCTTCTGGCTTCCGGGTGGGTCTCGGGATAAGCCGCCACGCTGATCTCGAAGTCCGCGACGCGCTTGAGGCCGGCCACCAGGTCGGCGGCGAACGCGTAGCCTTGGGGATGGGGCGTATAGACCGCCTGGCCGTCCGGCGGATCGCCGCGCAGGGCGACGACGTGCCGAATACCGGACTCCCAGTAATGGCGGGCGACGGCGTCGACCTCGGCGCGGCTGGCGCCGACGCACGTCAAGTGCGCGGCGGCCGCCAGATTTTTTTCGCGCTGAATGCGCACCACGGTCTCGTGCGTGCGGTCGCGGGTCGACCCGCCGGCGCCATAGGTCACCGACACGAAGCGCGGACGCAGGGGCGCCAGCCGCTCGATCGCCGCCCACAGGTTCTCGTGCATTTTCTCCGTGCGCGGCGGAAAAAATTCGAACGAGACCTGGATCGGCGGATGGCCCGAGGCGCGCATCGCAGTGGCGCCGGGCGGGCGGGACGCATCAGTCACGGGACTACCTCAACATCGGCGAACGGCCGCTGCGCGTGGCCCGCGCGGCGCCGGTGTGCATCCCATACATGACTGTTATGCGCAAATAAACCGAAGCCAACCGGGCCTGCCATGCGCTAGTGATGACGGCATCGGAACAACCACCGTGGCGGGCACCTCGGGACGCGTGGCGCGCCTCGGAAATGACATTTTCGTGTCTAGAGTTTCGGCCCACGGTATGGTAGCCAACGCGCTGTTTTCAACTATTCGCTGTGACCGGCCGGTGGCGTCGCGTAGTATAAGAGCCAAACAGGTTGTCGTGTCGTGAGTGATCAACGTTTTCGCGCTGGCCGTTGTTGGGGCATTCTGGCGATCGCCGTCGCCGTGGCGGCCTGCGCCAGCACGCCGCCGGCGTCGGACCCGGTGGCGCGGGCGGCCTACGAGGAAGCCAACGACCCGCTGGAACCCTTCAATCGCGCGATGTTCAGCGTCGACATGGCGCTCAACGCGGCGTTCATCAGGCCGGTGGCGTGGACCTATCGCGAGGTGGTGCCCGAACCGGCGCGACGCGGCGTCACCAACTTCCTGCGCAACCTGCGTTCGCCCATCACCTTCGCCAACAACCTGCTGCAAGGCGATCTGGACCGCGCCGGCGTCACCGTCGGCCGTTTCGCGCTCAATACCACCGGCGGCCTGCTGGGGTTCGTCGATGTCGCCGAAAGCGCCGGCCTGCCGTACCACTACGAGGACTTCGGGCAGACCCTGGCCGTGTGGGGCGCCACCAACGACACCTATCTGTATGTGCCGATCTTCGGCCCGACCGGAGTTCGCGATGGTTTGGGCCTGGCGGTGGACAATTTCGCGTTCGACGCGGTCAGCTGGTATTCCTATGCCGATAATCCCGGCTGGGTGCAGTGGGCCTATTTCGGCACGCTGTTGATCGACATCAAGGCCGGGACCATGCAGGCCACCGACGAGTTGGAGAAATCCTCGATCGATTACTATGCCGCGTTGCGTTCGGCCTGGCGCCAGAACCGCGACAGCCAAATCCGCAACGGCGCCCCGGCGCCGCTGCCCGACATGGACAACGGCGACGCGCCCGACCCGTTCGCCGCCCGCGGCACCGACGCGGTGGCGGGCGCGCAATAGCCGCCCGCACCGCCGCCACCGACCAGCACAGGATCCGCGATCATGATCGACCGCCGTTTCGTCGCCGTTTCAGCACCGATCGCCCTGGCCATGGGTGCGTTGGCGCGGCCGACCGCCGCGCGCGCCGCCGACTGGG
>JANRJB010000447.1:0-9000 GCA_033764265.1 Rhodospirillaceae bacterium
GAGCATGCGGGTGAGCAGCTCGACATCCTCGGCGAAGCCGGTGTCGGCCTTGCACAGCTCCTCGATCTTGCGCACCGCGTGCATCACGGTGGTGTGGTCGCGCCCGCCGAAGGCGCGGCCGATTTCCGGCAGCGAGCGCGAAGTCAGGTGCTTGGCCAGATACATGGCCACCTGGCGCGGGCGGGCGACCGCGCGGGCGCGGCGGGCCGAACTCATGTCGGATATGCGGATCTTGTAGTGCTCGGCCACCCGCTTCTGGATTTCCTCCATGGTCAGGCGGCGGTCATGCGCGCGCAGGAGGTCGTGCAGCAGGTCCTGGGCGGTCTCGAGCGTGATGTCGCCGCCGACCAGCTGGGTGTGAGCCACCAGGCGGGTGAGCGCGCCTTCCAGCTCGCGCACGTTGGCGGTGATCTTGTGGGCGAGGAACTCGCGCACCTTCTGGGGCACGGCGGCGTTCAACTGCTCGGCCTTGGCGTCGAGGATGCCCAGGCGCAGTTCGAACGTGGTCGGGTGCAGGTCCGCCACCAGCCCGGAGGCCAGCCGCGAGCGCAGCCGGTCGCCGATTTCCTCGAGATTCGAAGGCGACTTGTCGGCCGACAGCACGATCTGGCGGCCCTGGTCGACCAGGGCATTGAAGGTGTGGAAAAACTCTTCCTGCGTGGAGTCCTTGCCCGAGATGAACTGCACGTCGTCGATCATCAGCACGTCGACCGAGCGGAAGTGCTCCTTGAACGAGACCGTGTCCTGGTTCCTCAGCGCGCGGACGAAGCTGTACATGAACTTTTCCGCCGACATGTAGATCACGCGGCGATGCGGCCGGCTGGTGCGGATTTCCCAGGCAATCGCGTGCATCAGGTGGGTTTTGCCCAGCCCGACGCCGCCATACAGAAACAGCGGGTTGAAACTGACCGCGTCCAGCTCGGCGACGCGCTTGGCGGCGGCATAGGCGAACTCGTTGGGCTTGCCGACCACGAAATTGGCGAAGGTGTAGCGGGGATCGAGCGGCGCGGAGAATTCCGAACTTTCGGCCGGAACGCCGGGGATCGGCGGGCGCGGCACGGCGGCCAGACGGACGCTGTCGGCGGGGCGGACGGCATCGGCGAAGCGGCCCGCGATGGCGTCCGGACGCCCAGTGCCGGCGTCGGGCTTGCCCGCCGGACGGTCGGCCACGCGCACGCTGACGCGGCGCACCGTCGGGTCTTCGCTGGCCCACAAGAGCCGAATCCGTTCCGCGTAGTGGGTCAGAATCCAGTCGCGCATGAAGCGCGTCGGCACCGTCAACTCGACCTCGCCATTGCGGACGCCGTCGAGCGCGATCGGCTTGACCCAGCTTTTGAAGGCCGAGTCACCGAATTCCTTCTTCAAACGCGTCTTGATGCGGTCCCACTGCGGATGGACGACCGCGTCGTGATCCCCACGCTTCACGCCGACTTTACCCCTCGGACCCCTGGCGCCCCGAAAAACCGGGGCCCCTTATCGACCACTCAACTGGCGGCCCCTGACGGACCGAACGCACGCGACCTAAACGATTTGCCTGACAACTAATAACTTCGTCGGCTTGCCCCCCGGCCCCCACCGACGTTTTCATCATTCATGTCTCTCATCATGACCTCGACCCGTTCTCGCTCGATCTGTTGACTCTCGATCCTCGCCGCGACGTGAGGTCCGCAAGGAACTCGGACTGTAGCGAGGAGGTGGTCCGGTGTTGAGTCGGTTTCGAAGCTCCACCCGCGCGGTGGCTGATCGCGTGTTCCGCGCCAGCAACGTGCGTCGCACGCGCGACGTTGCTGACGAGAGCGCTGGAATTTAGCCGCGCGCCTCCGCGCGACAAGCGCAAAGTTCGCTTGACACTGTTGTGACGATTTGCAGCACGCGCAACTGCGTCGTTCGATTTCGAATCGTCGCAAGACCGCGATTTGATCTTGTTGATTTGCAACAGGTTCGTCGCATCGACGGATTTTCCGATGTGACTCGGCGCGTGACTCGGGACACGGCCCGTTGCGTTGCACACCGCCGCCGCGCGACACAACCCGGCGCGCGGCAGCGGCGCGCGGCGATCGCGCGCGACTCCGCAACGCGCGCCCGCGGCAATGCCATCACGCGCCGGCCGACCGCGCGGACGCGTTCGGCGGCGATGTATTCAGGCGATGGGGGTTAGGCGGAGAGCTTTTTGATGCGGCTCGCCAGGCGCGACAGTTTGCGCGCGGCGGTCTTCTTGTGCAGCACGCCCTTGGCCGCGCCGCGCATGACTTCAGGCATGGCGGCCTTGAGCGCTTCCGCGGCCTTGGCGCGATCACCGGCGGCGATCGCGGTTTCGACGGCCTTCACGTTGGCGCGCACCAAGCCGAGCCGGGCGTGATTGATGGTCTTGCGGCGGGCGTTGCGGCGGATGCGCTTCTTCGCGGACTTATGCTGAGCCATGACGGATTCCGAGGTGGAACAGGAACTGAGGGCCGGACCCCATGGGCCGAAAGCCCTGGCCGGAGCGAGGGCGCCTTATAGGTGAGCCATTCCGGGGCGTCAACAGCGCCCGGCCGCGGGATTCGCGGAGTCGGCGCCCACCTTGGGAACCCTGGCCGGCGCTAGTGGTCCGATTCCAACATTCGCATCCCGGTTCAGGGCGCAATCCTGCGAATGTTGGACTCAAAGGACCACTAGAAATGTATGATTCGAGTGGAGCTTTGGATTTGACATTCGCTTCTCGGTTTCGCTGCAAAGGGGGATGCGAATGTCACATCCGCTCCACTAGCGGTAGGGCCGGTCAGCGGTGCTTGAACGAGGGCTGGCGTTTCTCGACGAAGGCGGCCATGCCTTCCTTCTGATCCTCGAGCGCGAAGGTGGCATGGAACATGCGGCGCTCGAATCGGATGCCTTCGGCCAGCGTGGTCTCGAAGGCACGATTGACGGCTTCCTTGGCCATCAGCACCGAAGGCAGCGACAGCGAGCCGATGCGTTCGGCCGCCTTGAGCGCCTCGTCCAACAACTTGTCGGCCGGCACGACCCGGCTGACCAGCCCCGCCCGTTCGGCTTCGGCGGCGTCCATCTGCCGCCCGGTCAGCACCATGTCCATCGCCTTGGCCTTGCCGACGGCGCGCGCCAGGCGCTGGGTGCCGCCGGCGCCGGGAATGATACCGAGCGTGATCTCGGGCTGGCCGAAGCGGGCGGTTTCGGCCGCGATGATGAAGTCGCACATCATCGCCACTTCGCAGCCGCCGCCCAGCGCGTAACCGGCCACCGCGGCGATAATCGGCTTGCGGCAGGTGGTAATGCGTTCCCAGCCCTTGGTGATGAATTCGCCGACATAGGCATCGACGAAGGTTTTGCTGGCCATTTCCTTGATGTCGGCGCCGGCGGCGAACGCCTTGTCGCTCCCGGTCAACACAACGGCGCGCACACTGGCGTCGTTCTCGAACGCGTCGAGCGCGTCGCCCAGGTCCTTGATCAACGGCGAGGACAAGGCGTTCAACGCCTTGGGCCGATTGAGCGTGATCAGCCCGACGGGGCCGCGCGTCTCGACCAGAATGTTCTCATAAGCCATTGGCGACTCCGCCGAAAAAAGCCCTGTGCAAAAGTGGCGCGCGGTCTACACCCCCAATGGCAGTGGCGTCAAACGAAACTGCTGCGATGCACCATTGCGAGTCCGGGATTGAACCGGTTCAGGTCTGGCAGCGGGGACAGAAAAACGTCGAGCGGCCGCCCTGAACGATGCGCTTGATCAGCACCGGCGTCGGCGCCTGACCATGCACCGGACACGGCTGTCCGGCCCGATCGTAAACCCGCCATTGGTGCTGGAAATAGCCGAGTTCGCCCGATGGTTGGACATGGTCGCGCAGACTCGACCCGCCGACGGCAATTGCCTCGCGCAGGACCTGCCGGATTGCCGGCACGAGTTTTTCCGCCCGCGCGCGGTTGACGGTGCCGCTTTTCCGTCGCGGCGAGAGGCCGGCGCGATACAGCGCTTCGGACACGTAAATGTTGCCGAGACCAGCGACGATCCGTTGATCGAGCAACGCGGCCTTGAGCGATGTGGTGCGGCCTTTCAGCGCGGCGGCCAAGCCAGCCGGCGTGAACGCGGCCGACAACGGATCGGGCCCCAGCGCCCTGAATAGTTTGTGCGACTCAAGTTCCTCGGCGCGCGCCAGTGTCATCAGCCCGAAGCGGCGCGGATCGTTGAAGCGGATTTCGGTGCCGTCGTCGGTGACCAAGACGACATGATCATGCGCCCCCAGCGGCGCGTTGCGCCGCGCGGCGACCGCCATCCGCCCCGACATGCCGAGATGAGCGATGACGACCTGCCCGTCGTCGAGGTCCATGAGGATGTACTTGGCGCGGCGGTAGACGCGGACGACGCGCCGACCGGTCAGCGCGGCGGCCAGGTTCTTCGGGAAGGGGATACGCAGGTCGGGTCGGCGCACCGCGACGCGCACCAGCCGGCGGCCCTCCAACAGGCCGGCCAGGCCGCGGCAGACGGTTTCGACCTCGGGCAATTCGGGCATGGCGCTGTCTGTAGCGCGCCCGATGGCGCCTGTCATGTGCCCGCGGGATGGCGGCCGCCCGCATGGCCTTTGGCCAGCCAGCCCAGTATCCTGCCGCCATGACACGGACCCCTGCCAAACGTCGCGCCGGCGCGGCGCACACCGATCATGCCAGTGTCGATTTCGGCTTCCGCCAGGTACCCGAAACCGAGAAGGCGTCGATGGTGCGCGCGGTCTTCGACGCGGTCGCTCCGCGCTACGACCTGATGAACGACCTGATGAGCGCCGGCGTGCACCGGCTGTGGAAAGCCGCGCTGATCGACTGGCTGGACCCCCGGCCCGGCGAGACGTTCCTGGACGTGGCCGGCGGCACCGGCGACATCGCCGAGCGCATTCGTGCGCGAACCGGCGACGCTGTCCCGCCGGTGGTGGTGTGCGACATCAACGCCGAGATGCTGCGCGCCGGGCGCGACCGGGCGCTCGACCGCGGCCGCGTCGCCGGATTGGCCTGGACATGCGGGGATGCCGAGGCGTTGCCGTTCCCCGACATGAGCTTCGACGCTTATACGATCGCCTTCGGCCTGCGCAACGTCACGCACATCGACCGGGCTTTGGCCGAGGCGCGCCGCGTGTTGAAACCGGGCGGGCGCTTTGCCTGTCTAGAGTTCAGCCGGGTGGTCGTGCCGGGCCTGGACACGCTGTATGACGCCTATTCGTTCACGGTGCTGCCGCGCCTTGGCCAGTGGGTCGCCGGCGATCGCGCGGCCTATCAATACCTGGCCGAGAGCATCCGCCGATTTCCCGACCAGGGGGCGCTTCTGAAGAAGATGGCGGCCGCCGGATTCGCGCAGACGGCCTGCCGCAACCTCAGCGCCGGCGTCGCCGCGCTGCATACCGGCTGGCGCGTGTGAGTGTTCAAGCTCGGCCGAAAAAGGTAACAACACCCCCTCACCCGCTCACTCCGCTCGCCCCCTCTCCCTCCGGGAGAGGGCGGGGGTGAGGGCGGAGACCAAGACGCGTCAGAGCTTCATCGGTCGAACCTGCTCCCATGATCCGCAGCCTGCGCCACCTTGGACGACTGGTTCGCATCGCTCGTGCGCTGGCGCGGGCCGACGCGCTGTTCCTGGCCGAGGTCCACCCGCTGACGCGCGCCGGCGCGCGGGCCATGGCGCTGTTGTGGCCGCCCGCGCCAAGAATGCGCGCGCTCAGACCGGGCCAGCGGCTAGCGTTTGCGTTGGCGGGCCTGGGGCCGACGTTCATCAAGTTCGGCCAGGCACTATCGACCCGCTCCGACCTTCTGGGCGAGGAGGTCGCCGCCGACCTGGCCGAACTGCAGGACAATTTACCGGCGTTCCCGTTCGCCCAGGCCAAGGCGCAGATCGAAGCCGATTTCGCCAGGCCCATGGGCACCATCTTCGCGAGTCTGGAGGCCAAGCCGGTGGCGGCGGCGTCCATCGCGCAGGTTCACTTCGGCGTCGACAGCGACGGTCGCGAGGTGGCGGTGAAAGTTCTGCGGCCCGACATCGCCGCCACCTTCGCCGCCGAGATCGATTTCCTCGACTGGCTGGCGGGGCTGGCCCTGCGGGTGCAGCCCAAGCTGGCCCGCCTGAAACCGCGCGAGGTGGTGGCCACCTTTGCCGAAACGGTACGGGTGGAGATGGACTTGCGGCTGGAAGCCGCCGCCGCACAGGAACTGGCCGAGAACTTCGCCGGCGATGCGGGTTTTCGCGTCCCCGCGGTGGACTGGCAGCGCACCTCGGAACACGTGTTGACCCTGGAAAGGGTGGCGGGCTTGCGGGTCGACGATCGCGCCGCCGTCGCAGCGGCCGGACTTGATCCGCAAGCGGTGGTCAAGGCCGCGGCCGAGGCGTTCTTCGCCATGGTGTTCCGTCACGGCTTTTTTCACGCCGACATGCACCCCGGCAATCTGTTCGTGACGCCCCATGAGAACCGCCCGGGCGGGCAGATCATCGCCATGGATTTCGGCATCATGGGGCGGATCGACGACGCAACCCGCAAGACCCTGGGCGAAATGCTGCTGGGCTTCCTGACGCGGGATTACCGCAAGGTGGCCGAGGTGCATATCGCGGCCGGTTTTGTGCCGGCGCACAAGTCGGTCGATGCCTTCGCCCAGGCCTGCCGGTCGATCGCCGAGCCGATCCTGGGCAAGCCGATCGCCGAAATCTCCGTCGCCAAACTGCTCGGCCAACTGTTCGCCATCACCGAAACCTTCGAGATGCAGGTCCAGCCGCAATTGTTGTTGCTGCAAAAAAGCATGCTGGTGGCCGAAGGCGTGGGCCGCAATCTGGCGCCCGAGGTCAACATGTGGGACCTGGCCCGGCCCCTGATCGAGGACTGGATGCGCACCCGGCTGGGGCCCGAGGGCCGGGTCGGCGACGCGGCCACCGCGACGGTGGCGACGCTGGCGAAAATTCCGCGCATCATCGACCGGCTGGATGCGGCCACCGACGAGGCGCGCCGCGCGGGCCTGCGGTTGCATCCTGAAACGGCGGCGGCGATCCGCGGTGGCAACGGCCGATCAAGTTGGCCGGGCTGGCTGCCCTGGCTGATCGCGGGCGCGGCGGTGATGGCGCTGATCGCCGGCGGGAGTTGATTTCGCCGATGTGCGAAATGACCTAGATTGAAACGCCTCGTTCGGGAACATTCGGCGTGCTGGAAAACAAACGCATCCTGTTGATCGTCGCCGGCGGCATCGCCGCGGTGAAGGCGCCCGACCTGATCCGCCGGCTGCGGGAACGCGGCGCCGGTGTGCGCTGCATTCTGACCCATGGCGGCGCGCAGTTCGCAACACCCATGTCGCTCGCCGCGCTGTCGGGACAGCCGGTGTACCAGGACATCTTCTCGCTGAAGGACGAGGCCGAGATGGGCCACATCCGGCTGTCGCGCGAGGCCGATCTGATCGTGGTGGCGCCGGCCACCGCCGACATCATGGCCAAGATGGCCCATGGGATTGCCGACGATCTGGCCACCACCACGCTGCTGGCCACCGACAAACCGGTGCTGATCGCGCCCTCGATGAACGTGATGATGTGGACCCATCCGGCCACGCAGGCCAACCTGCAGACGTTGAAGGCACGCGGCGTAACCACAGTCGGACCCGGCGCCGGCGACCTGGCCTGCGGCGAGGTGGGCGACGGACGCCTGGCCGAAGTGCGCGACATCGTCGCCGCGGTGGCGCGCCACTTCCATGGCCGCAGCGAGGCGGGACCGCTGGCGCGCGTGCGGGCGCTGGTGACCAGCGGGCCGACCCATGAACCCATCGACGGCGTGCGCTATATCGCCAACCGGTCGTCGGGCAAGCAGGGCCATGCGATCGCCGAGTCCCTGGCCGCCCTGGGCGCGCAGGTGACGCTGGTGACCGGGCCGGTGCACGAGCCCGACCCCGACGGGGTGACAGTGGTGCGCGTGGAAACCGCCGCGCAGATGTTGAAGGCCTGCCACGAGGCGCTGCCGCGCGATGTCGCCGTGTGTGCCGCCGCGGTGGCCGATTGGCACGTCGTCGGGGCCGGGCGGGCCAAGATCAAGCGCGGCACGGCACCGCCCAAGCTTGAACTGGCGGAGAATCCCGACATTCTGGCGACCTTGTCGGCCAAAGGCCCGCAGCGGCCGGCGCTGGTGGTGGGCTTCGCCGCGGAAACCGAGGCCGTGGTCGCCAACGCCCAGAAGAAGCGAAGCGCAAAAGGCTGCGACTGGATCGTCGCCAACGATGTGACCCTGGGCGGCGGCGCCTTCGGCGCCGAGCACAACACCGTACACCTGATCACCGCCGCGGGCGTGGAGGAGTGGCCGACCTTGAAGAAAACCGCCGTGGCCGAGCGTTTGGCCGAACGCATCGCCGCCCACATCGAAAGCTCCGCGGCGAAGGCAACGCGGCCATGACCGACGCCGTGACCGTGGCCATCAAGCGCCTGCCGGGGTCCGAGGGCCTGCCGCTGCCACAGTATCAATCGGAACTTGCGGCGGGCCTGGACCTGTGCGCCGCCGTTCACGCCGACGTGGTGCTGACCCCCGGCGCGCGGGCGATCATTCCCACCGGTTTCGCCATCGCCCTGCCGCCGGGCTACGAGGCGCAAGTGCGGCCGCGCTCGGGCCTTGCGGCCAAGAACGGCGTGACGGTGCTGAACAGCCCGGGCACGGTGGATGCCGATTACCGCGGCGAAGTGGGCGTGATTCTGGTCAACCTGGGGCGCGAGCCGTTCACCATCAGGCGCGGCGCGCGCATCGCGCAGCTGGTGATCGCACCCGTGACGCGCGCGCAGTGGCGGGAAACAGATGCGTTGCCCGATACCGCGCGCGGCGCCGGCGGCTTCGGGTCCACCGGCCATACGGCGTGATGCAATGCCTGGGTTCGACGACACGCAGATCCTGCGCTACGCCCGCCACCTGAACCTGTCCGAGGTGGGCGAGGCCGGCCAGGAGAAGCTGCTGAAGGCGCGCGTGCTGGTGATCGGCGCCGGCGGCCTGGGCTCGCCCTTGATCCTGTACCTGGCCGCGGCCGGCGTCG
>JANRJB010000448.1:0-2442 GCA_033764265.1 Rhodospirillaceae bacterium
CGCGCAAACGAGGCCGCGCGGCAGGCCGAGCGCTCCAACTTCAACTGCGCGCCGTCCACTGCTGCAGCATCTCGCAGATCATCCCGGCGGCAAGGACGCCAAGTCCCGAAGCGCAGGCCACGGTCAGCCCGTTCCAGAACACCTCTGTCTGCAGCCAGTGCACGACCAGCCAGTACAGCGTGCTCACCACCGGGATAAGGAATGTCGCAAAGGTCAGGATCATCGCCCGGCTGACCTTCCAGGCGGTGAGGTAGTGATAGGCGATGACGGTCGCATAGACATGCGAGGCGGACAGGATCAGAAATCCGAGCCCGTACAAGATCACGACAATCTTGCCGAGCGCCGACGACAGGAGGCGTTTCATTACCCAACAATATCACAGACGCCATCGCCGGGTTTGGCCCGGCAAACCCGCCGTTTCTCTCCACCGTCGCGGCCGGGCTTGTCCCGGTGATCCCGTTTGGGGGCGCATGGCCGTGCCCCATGAATCGAGATGGCCGGCATAAAGCCGGCCATGACATCTCAGAGGCATCGGAAAAATCTGCACGCCGAAGGCGGCTTGAGGTGGGGTCTTGCCTGACTGTGCAACCCGCGAGCGCCGCCGTCCGGCGTGCCGTCCGTGAAGTCCCGCTATGCCGGCGCCCGGGCGTCAATGCCGGCAATCATCGCGGTTTGCTGACCCGGTGGAAGCATGGCACCTCCCTTTCCAACGTGGAAAGTCTCGGCCCGCCTCCCGCGCCTGTCAACACGTCACTGGTGCTGTCCCTTCGCGTGCGCGCGGCGCCTCAGGCGTCTTCGGCTTCCGCCTCTTTCTTCTTCTTCTTCACCCGCCAGAGCTGGAAGCCCTCGAGCTTCACCGCGCTCTCGATGGTATGGCGCGACATGCCATGCGGCAGCTGGCGGCCCTCTTCGACCACGCCGTCCGTCGCCCAAGGCGCGAACCGCGCCGGCAGTTCGCTGCCCTCCGCATTGCCGGCGAAGGCGTTCAGCCCGTGCGCGTCCGCTTTGAACATGAATAGCCGCATGGCGCCGCCCTCAACCTTGCGCCGGCTTCGGCGCGCCAGCACCGCCAAATCCGCCGCCCGTCGCGCCGCCTGGCCGCCCGCGTCCGCGGCCGGGCGTGACCGGCTTGCCGTTGGCGTCGAGTTTTTTCTTCGGCGCGGCGATCAGCCCCTCGCGGATCGCCTGCTTGCGCGCCGCCTTGCGGGCGCGGCGCACCGCCTCGCCCTTCTCGCGCGTGGCCTGTTCCGACGGCTTTTCGTAGAACCGCCGCCGCTTCATCTCGCGGAACACGCCTTCGCGCTGCATCTTCTTCTTGAGCACGCGCATCGCCTGCTCGACATTGTTGTCGCGAACGAAAACCTGCATGAATCTCCTTTGCTGGCGGCGCGCCGCATTGCGCGCCGGTGACGAAAAAACCCGCCTTGCCGCCGGTTGCGTGGATCCGGCGGTCGACGACGTTCGAATGACCGTTGAGCGATTCGACCTTACGCGAGCGCAGCGCCGAAAGCCAGACAACTCGGCTGCCGCGGGAGCGCGACCGCCACTGCAGGGTTGCACGGCGGGCCCAAAGCTGCACAGTTGCCGCATGAAAAACATCGGAATCGACAGCGCGCCCGCACCGGCCGGCCCGCCGACGGCCTTCAACTGGGCGCAGACGCTCGCCCGCTTTCGCCAGCCCAGCGATGCGCGCGGCGCGGTCGAACTGGCGATCACCGCCGCGCCGCTGGCGGCCCTGTGGGCCGGTGCCTGGTACGCCTACCATCTCGGCTACTGGTGGGCCTCGCTGCTCATCGCGGTGCCGGCCGCCGGCTTCCTGGTCCGGCTGTTCATGATCCAGCACGATTGCGGCCACGGCTCCTTCTTTCGTCATCGTCTGGTCAACGACTGGACCGGCCGCCTCATCGGCGTCCTCACCATGACGCCCTATGACTTCTGGCGGCGGACGCACGCCGCGCACCACGCCACCTCGGGCAATCTCGACCGCCGCGGCATCGGCGACATCGATACGCTCACGGTGCGGGAATATCTGGCGCGCTCGCGCTTCGCCCGGCTGCGCTACCGGCTCTACCGCCATCCCTCGGTCATGTTCGGCCTCGGTCCGGCCTATCTGTTTCTGTTCCAGCACCGCCTGCCGGTCGGGCTGATGAGCGAGGGCTGGCAGCCCTGGCTCTCGGCGATGGCGACCAATGCCGGCATCGCGCTTGCCGCCGGCGCGCTGATCTGGCTGATCGGGCCGTGGCCGTTCGTGCTGGTGCATGGGCCCGTGGTGCTGCTGGCCGCCTCGATCGGCGTCTGGCTGTTCTACGTGCAACATCAGTTCGAGGATACGACGTGGCGCGACGGCGCCAACTGGAACCTGCATGACGCCGCGCTGCGCGGCTCTTCGCATTACGATCTGCCGCCGGTGCTGCGCTGGTTCACCGCCAATATCGGCATCCA
>JANRJB010000450.1:0-10261 GCA_033764265.1 Rhodospirillaceae bacterium
GGGCGCCGCATCGCCCACAATCAAGAAACCGAGCGCCACCATCTGGACGGTGGTCTTGGCTTTGGCCAGACGCGTCACCGGCAGGCCGACGCGGATTTCGGCCAGGAACTCGCGCAGGCCCGAGACCATGATCTCGCGCAGCAGAATCACCAGCGCCGGCAGATACGACCACCAGCCGACCCGGTCGAAGGCCACCAGCATGAACAGCACCGAGGCGACCAGCAACTTGTCGGCAATCGGGTCGAGGAAGCGGCCCAGGCGCGAGACCTGCTTTTCGCGCCGCGCCAGGTAGCCGTCGAAGAAGTCGGTGATGCCGGCGGCGGTGAAAATCGCGCAGGCGGTCCAGCGCACCCAGGCGGGGTCGAACGCCATCAGCACCACCACCACCGGAATGGCGACGATGCGCGAGATGGTCAGAATGTTCGGCAGGTTCCACACGTCGGTCGGGCCCGTCCTCGTTGGTGGTCGTCGTCGCGGTCGTCCGCAGCACTTCACCCTTGCGGATGGAAGTGGTCGTAAATCTTTCGCGCCATGCCGGCGCTGATGCCGGCCACGCTCCCCAGGTCCTGCAAGCCCGCCGCGGCGATCGCCCGCGAGGAGCCGAAATGCCGCAACAGCGCCTTTTTCCGCGCCGCGCCGATGCCGGCCACCTCGTCCAACACCGAGCGGGCGATGTCCTTCGACCGCTTGGCGCGATGGGCCGAGATGGCGAACCGGTGCGCCTCGTCGCGCAGGCGTTGCAGAAAATAGAGGACCGGGTCCTGCGGCGCCAGGGTGAACGGCGCGCGGCCCGGCAGATGGAATTCCTCGCGGCCGGCGTTGCGGACGGGGCCCTTGGCGATGGCCGCCAGCGACACGTCGTCGAGGCCCAGGTCGGCCAGCACCTCGCGTCCGGCGTTCAGTTGGCCGACGCCGCCGTCGAGCAGCACCAGGTCGGGCCACTGGCCGCGCGCGCGGTCGGGGTCCTCGGCCTGGGCGCGGGCGAAACGCCGGCGCAGCACTTCGCGCATTGCGCCGTAGTCATCGCCGGGCGCCAGGTCGGCCGACTTGATGTTGAATTTTCTGTATGCGGCTTTCACGAAACCGCCGGGGCCGGCCACGATCATCGCGCCTACCGCATTGGTGCCCGAGATGTGGGAGTTGTCGTAGACCTCGATCCGCTCGGGCGCGGCCGGCAGGGCGAACAGCTCGGCCACGCCCTCGAGCAGTTTGCGTTGCGCCGAGTTCTCGGCCATGCGGCGGGCCAGCGCCTCGCGGGCGTTGATCACGGCATGCTCGACCAGCTTGCGCCGGTCGCCGCGCTGCGGGGCGGAAACCTCGACCTTGCGGCCGGACTTCAGCGTCAAGGCTTCGGCCACCAGCCCGGCGTGGGGCAAACCAGCGCTGACCAGCACCTCGCGCGGCGCCGGATGGCTGTCGTAGAACTGGCCGACGAACGCCTCCAGGATCGCGCCGTCCTCGTCGTCGGCGGCATGGGCGGGGTAATAGGCCTTGTTGCCGAAATTCTGCCCGCCGCGGAAAAAGAACACCTGGATGCAGCTCTGCCCGCCGGCGCGCGACAGCGCGATCACGTCGGCCTCGCCGAGCCCGGCCAGGTTGATGTCCTGGTGGGCTTGCACCGCCGTCAGCGCGCGAATGCGGTCGCGGTACGACGCCGCGGTCTCGAACTGCAGGGCCTGGGCGGCGACATCCATGCGGTCGGCCAGGTCGCGCTGGATTTTCTGGCTGTCGCCGGTCAGGAACTCGCGCGCCTGGTCCACCAAGAGGGTGTAGTCGGCTTCGCTGATCCTACCCACGCACGGCGCGGCACAGCGCTTGATCTGGTGCAACAGGCAGGGCCGGGTGCGGCTGTCGAACACCGCGTCGCTGCAGCTCCGCAGCAGGAATACCTTCTGCAGCGTGGTCAAGGTGCGGTTCACGGCGCTGGTCGAGGCGAACGGGCCGAAATAGACGTTTCCCTTGGTGCGCGCGCCGCGGTGCTTGACGATGCGTGGAAACGCATGCCCGCCCGGAATCATGATGTCGGGGAACGACTTGTCGTCGCGCAGCAGAATGTTGTAGCGCGGCTTCAGCTGCTTGATCAGGTTGCTTTCCAGCAGCAGTGCCTCGGCCTCGGTGTGCGTGATGACCACTTCCAGGCTGGCCGTCTCGGTCACCATGCGCTGCAACCGCATCGGCATGCGGTCGAGCTTCAAGTAGGCCGCCACGCGCTTCTTCAGGCTCTTCGCCTTACCGACGTACAGCGCCTCGCCCTTGGCGTTGAGCATGCGATAGACGCCCGGCTTGAGCGGCAGGGTCGCCACCGCCGCCGTCAAGCGGCGCAAACCGGCGCCCACGTCCTCGGTCGCATAGGGGGCCTCATCGAGGCCGGGATCAGGCCCCGGGTCGAGGGCGGCGTCCGGGCGCGGCGGTTGGGGTTCGACGGTCATGGCTTTGCAGATAGGTCGTCATCGAAAGCGACGCCGATGCACGCGCACACTTCCGACGTTTTATGCTGGTGTTTCAAGGACTGGCGGGCCAAACCCGCGACGTGCGCGACCACACTTTGGCCGAATATCCACCAAAACCGTGGACAACTCTGTAGATAACTTGTCCTGGCAAGGCTGCGAGCGGCCATTGTCGTGGGTTCGGCACGGTTTGCACAAATTCCAGGCACTCAAGCTATCTTATTGAAATACAATAGAGTCCGCCCCGAGAGGGGTCATTTTTCACAAGCCCGGCCGACGCCAACGCGACAGTCTGATGACCGTGGCGATCCGCATTAACCATGTGAACAACTTCGCTTGACAGCAAGCCCTGCACGGTCGGTTGGCGCGAGTCGAGCGGCTCGGACAGTCCTAACGGGTTTCGCCGCGGGTCCGGCCACGGGCCGCTGCGAATCGCTCGATTTCCACCCCGACGCTGCGGGCATCGGCGAACACGTCAAGCTTCTCAATTCGAACGCGGGCGGACCGCGACAGCGGGTGTTGCAGGCAGATTTCGGCGATGCGCTCGGCCAGCGTCTCGACCAGGTTGATCGACCCGTCGGCCGTGATGGCGCGGATGCGCACTACCAGGTCCTCGTAGCAGACCACGTTCTCCAGCCGGTCGTCGTGGGTGGCGTCGCCTTCCCAAACGCCCAGGTCGACGTTGATGCGCACGCGCTGGGGGCCGCGCTTTTCGTGGGCGTGCACGCCGATGATGCAAGTCAGCTCCAAGTCGCGCACGAACACGTGCCGGATGCCTTGACCGGCATCGGCGATCTTGAGGGTCTCGATCACTTGATTTTTGACGTTCGTCACTCGACCTCCTTGGCTGACCGCCTCAATCCTCGACCGGCGCGCCGCGCGGCACCTGACCCCAGCCCAGGTGCTGGCCGCCGTCCAGTGCGATCATCTGACCGGTCATTGCCGGCGCGGCCAGAATGTAGCGCGCCGCATCGCAGATTTCGCCCGGCGTGGCGCCGCGCCCCAGCGGTGTCGCGCGGGCTTGTGCGGCGAACTGCTCGGCGTTCTGGCGCGGGCTGGGCAGCACCGGGCCGGGGCCGATGGCGTTGACGCGGATGCGCGGCGCCAGCGCCAGCGCCAGCGTCTGGGTCAGCGTCCACAATCCCGCCTTGCTCACGGTGTACGACACGAAGTGCGGCGTGAGGTTCCAAACGCGTTGGTCGACAATGTTGATGATCGCCCCCGACCCATGGGCCGGCAGCTGCCGCGCGAACGACTGGCACAGAAACAAGGGCGCCTTGAGATTGACGTCGAGGTGGCTGTTCCACGTCGCGGCGGTGACGGTGTCAATCTCGTCACGCTCGAAAATCGAGGCGTTGTTGATCAGCGCCCCCAGCGGTCCCAGCTTGGCTGCCGCCGCCGGCACCAGGTTGGCCACCGCCCGGTGGTCGGACAGGTCGGCTTCCACCACCTCGGCCACGCCGCCGTGGGCGCGGATGGCATGCACGGTTGATTCGGCATCGCCGGTCGAACCGTGGACATGCACCGCCACCCGCCAGCCGTCGCGCGCCAGGCCCTCGGCCAGGGCGCGGCCGATGCGCCGTGCCGCGCCGGTGATCAGGACCGTCCGGGGGGAAATCGCCGACATGTCGTCATTCGCTGCCAACGCTGCGCCGGTGGTATCCCCCGGGCGCGGCCAAGGCAAGCCGGGCCCCGCGCCCGCTTGCGTGCCCCCGACAAACGCGGAATAAGGCGGACGATGAACGACGCTCCGCCGCCGGACACCCCAGCCGGTCCGCCTACAACCGATCCGCGCCGCGCCGCGCGCCCGACTCGGGACGGCGTCGCCCTGATTCTGGCGGCACGCCGCACCACGCGCCGGGTCGCACTGGCGTTGTCGGCCGCCCTGGTGGCGGCATGGGCGGCCTATATGGCTCTTGCGCCGCAGCCTGCCGAGGCACCGCAAGCGCCCACCGAGTTCGCCGCGCCCGAGCCCGCCGCGCCCGAGTCCGCCGACGGCCGACGGGCGCCCGCGCGGCCTGCACTCGCCGATGCGCCGCTCCGATTGGCTGCGCCCGCCGGTTTGATCGATCCGGTGCTGCTGGCGGATTTCAGCGCGCGCAACGGATTCGGCGTGCGCCTCGCCGACCTGGCGGGCGCGGGCATGGACATCGACGCGGGCGGACTTGCAGACGCGGATGTCGTGCTGGCGCCCGGGCCGGTGATCCGTGCGCTGGCCGACGAAGCTGGTCTTGCGGTGCTGCCGCTGCATCTTATCCCCGCCGCGGCGCAGCTCGATCCGGGCATGACGGCGCGGGCCGCGGCGTTCGTCCCCGACCGCTTCCAGGTCGTGCCCTATGCGTGGGAAACCATCGGCATCGGCTACGACCGCGCGGCAGTAGTCGCGCGCCTGGGTCCGTCGGTGGACATGGAGACCTGGAGTGCGCTGTTCGACCCGGCCTCGGCGGCCAAGCTTGCCGGTTGCGGGTTGCAGACGCTGGATGCACCCGACAGCGCGTTTCCGGCCGCGCTGGCCTATCTGGGTCGCGATCCCGCCGGGGCGCGCGTCGCCGACATCGAAGCCGCGGCCGCCTCGTGGGAGGCGGTGAAAGGTTTCTTCACTCACTTCGCCTCAGCCGACATCGCCGACAATTTGGCTGCGGGCACCGTCTGCGCGGCAATCGCGCCGTCAGGGCAGGTCTACCAGGCCCGCGCCGCGGTCCGCGCCGCCGCCGGCCCGGGCCCGCGCCCCGACCTGGCATTCGCCGTACCGCGCGAAGGTGCGCTGCTGCGCCTGTACCTCATCGCCATGCCCGATGGCGCGCGAGCGGGCGGCGCACGCACGCAGGCCGCGGCAGCGTTGATCGAATATCTGCTGCAGCCCGAAGTGGCCGCGCGCATGACCAATCAGCGTTGGATCGCCAACGCCGCGCCGCGCTCGCGGGCGTTCCTGCGCCCGGAGATCCAGCAGGACCGTTTGATCTATCCTGATGCCGCTGTCATGGGCCGTCTGACCGACGAGCCTTTTCGGTCGCCCACCGCCGCCGGCCTGAGCGAGCGTTTGTGGCGGCTCATCAATGCATCGACGCGCACGCCCTGAGGCCGCGAACGGAGGTCGCCATGATTCGAGTTCTGCGAATTTCATGTCTGGTCGCCGCGCTGGCCGTTCCGGCGGTCGGCGTGCTGGCGTTCGGCACGGCCAGCCCCAGCACCGGCGCGAGCGCGGAGTTCAAGGCCGGCGAGAAGGCGGTCAAAGCCGGCGCGTTCGACCAGGCCATTGAGATTTTCACCGCGCTGACCGCCGCCGACGCCACCAACGCCGACGCCTTCAATTATCTCGCCTTCAGCCAGCGCAATCTGGGTCAGGACGACGCGGCGATGGCCAACTATGCCAAGGCGCTGGCGATTGACCCGGCGCACAAGGGCGCGCTGGCGTACCAGGGTGAACTGTTTTTGAAACGCGGCGATTTGGCGGGAGCTCAGGCCAACTTGGCGAGGCTGGACTACGCCTGCGGTCGCCGCTGCGCCGAGCGCGATTCGTTGCAGGCAGCCATCGAGCGGGTCAAGGACGGCAAGGCGGCCTGGTCTGCACCCGCCGGCTAGTTGGTCGCAGGTCCGCGCCGCTCCACGCGCACGGCCACTTCGTTGCGGCGCAGGAACGGCGGCGTCCACGGCGGGTCGTAGAAAAACGCCACCGGATCGGCCGCGACGCGCCAATCGCTGCCCTCCAGGGCGGCGATCAGCCGGGCTTTCTGCGCGATGACCGCGCTGTCGCCACGGCTGCCGGAAAAACGCAAGACCGCCAGGGTTTCCACCGGCACCTCGACGATCCGAACGCGCCCATCTTTCGGCACCGGCGCGGTTTCGCGCGTGAGGCCGGCCGGCAGATAGAATCGCATGCGGTGCTGGCCGTCGTCGGACGCCCGTTCCACCGGCGCGGTCATGGCGATCTGCACCGGCGCGGCGGCGGTCTCGACCGGCGCGGTCATGGCGATGGACTGCGCCGCCGCGTTGCCGCCGAAGATGTAACCGGCCAAGCGGCCGAACGCGCGGCCTTCCGCGGCCGACGCCGAGGGCGCGGGGACCGTGGTCTCGGCCGCCAGGCGCGGCGCATAGAGGCGGATTTCCACGGCCTCGTCGGCCGCTGCGCCGATGCGGTCGACGACGTCGTAAGCGGGCTGTTCGATGCCGGCACGCACACCGACGGCCGAACAGCCCGCCAGCATCACCGAACCGATCACGCTCGCCGCTGCGCGCATCAACATCGCCGTATCCTCAACGCTGGAGCTGGACATGCGAACGGCGGGGCCGGACATCCGGCCCCGCCGCTGCGATCCCGCTCGGCGGGAAGATTACTTGCCAGCTTCGGCAGTCTGCTGGTCCTGCTGGCCGGCCACCAGGGCCTGCTTGCGGATGTTGTATTCCTTCATCGAGATTTCGCCGGCGCCGGCAGCTTTCTTGAGCTTCTTCAGCTCGGCCTTCACGTCGATCTGTTCGACCGGAGCGGCCTTCGCGGTGGTCTCGGCGGCGTTCACGGCTTCGACAACGCCGAACGCGGCGAGGCCATAAACCAGGGCGGAAGCGACGATGCGTTTCATGGTGGTGGCTCCTTCAGGGGTGATTTGGTTTGGGTTGCTGATTTAGTGACCTGAATACGCAGCCCCCAGCGAATTGGATTTTCACAGCGGCGTGATTTCGGCGGCAATAGACCGCAAACCAACAGGGGTTATGGGCCGGGATGCGGTCGATCGTGGTCGGCATTGAGAAATCTCAATCCGCGCCGAAGCCGCCGCCGCCGGGCGTGGCGATGCGAATGGCGTCACCGGACTCGACACGGACCGCCGCCGTCGCGCCGAGCATTCGGCGTGTGCCGTCGGCACGGATCAGTTCCGTTTCGCCCGGCGCAGCGTCGGCGCCGCCGCACAAGCCGAACGGCCGCGTGGCGCGGCGATTGGCCAGGATCGCCGCCGTCATGTCGCGCCGGAAGCGGATGACGCGCTCGACCCCGTCGCCGCCATTGTGCCGCCCGCGTCCGCCGGAGCCGCGGCGGACGGCGAAGCGCTCGACCAGGACCGGGAACCGCGTTTCGATGATCTCGGGATCGGTGAGACGCGAATTTGTCATGTGGGTCTGCACCGCGTCGGCGCCATTGAAGCCGGGGCCGGCACCGCTTCCACCGCAGACGGTCTCGTAATACTGGCCGTCAGTATCGCCGAAGGTGAAGTTGTTCATCGTGCCCTGGCAGGCGGCCAGTTGTCCCAGCGCGGCGAACAGCGCGTCGCAGATCACCTGCGACGTCTCCACGTTGCCCGCCACCACCGCCGCCGGCGGGCGCGGGTCGAGCAGCGAGCCTTCCGGCACGATCAGCGCAATCGGCCGCAGGCAGCCGTCATTCAGCGGGATGTCCTCGTCGATCAGACAGCGGAACGCATACAGCACCGCCGCCCGGCACACCGACCTGGGGGCATTGAAGTTGTCCGGGCGCTGCGCCGAGGTGCCGGTGAAATCCACGATGGCGCGGTGCGCGATGCGGTCGATGCGCACCTGCACCGCGATCTGCGCGCCGTTGTCCATGGCGGCGGTGAACGCCCCGTCGGACAGACGCGCCAGCAACCGCTGCACCGCCTCGGCGCCGAAGTCCTGCACATGCGCCATGTACGCCGCCACGGCGTCCGCGCCGTAGCGGGCGCAAATCGACATCAGCTCCGAAGCGCCGCGTGCCGTGGCCGCGCACTGGGCCCGCAGGTCCGCCACGTTGAGGTCGGGATTGCGCGCGGGGAAGGGGCCGGCGGCCAGCCGCGCGCGAATCTCGCGTTCGCGAAACACACCGTCGCGCACCAGAAGGTCGCCGTCGAACATGATGCCTTCCTGGTCGATGCTCGTGCTGGTTGGCGGCATCGAGCCCGGCGTCACGCCGCCGATGTCGGCATGGTGTCCGCGCGCGGCGACGAAGAACGCCGGCGCGGCCGCGCCGTCCAGGAACACCGGCGTGACCACGGTGACGTCGGGCAGGTGGGTACCGCCGCGATAGGGGGCGTTGACCACGTAACTGTCGCCGGCGCGCAGCGTGCCGGCATGGCGCGCCACCACCGCGCGCACCGAATCGCCCATCGAGCCCAAATGCACCGGCATGTGCGGCGCGTTGGCCACCAGGTTGGCCTGGGCATCGAACACCGCACACGAAAAATCCAGGCGCTCCTTGACGTTCACCGACTGCGCGGTGTTCTGCAGCACCGCGCCCATCTGCTCGGCGATGGACATGAACAGGTTGTTGAACAGTTCCAACAGCACGGGGTCGCGCGGCGCGGCCGGGTCGATCGCCGGGCGGAACGGCGCATCGCCGACCAGGGTCAACACCAGTTCGCCGTCGGCGCGGCGTTCGACGCGCCAACCGGGTTCGACCACCGTGGTGGCGTGGTCGTCGGTGATGATCGCGGGGCCGTCCACGCACGCGCCCGCGGCCAGCCAACCGCGGTCGATGCACGGCGCGTCGCGCCAGGCGCCACGACAGAACACTTGGACGGCGATGGGGACCGCGGCGGGGGACTGCTCGGCCGCGGGTCCACTGTCCTGATCCACTGTCGCGTCGGCCGGCCCGATGGCCTCGACCTCGGCGGTTTCGCAGATCAATGCCTGGTCGCCGGGAACGAAGCCGAACTGGCGCAAGTGGAGCCGATTGAACGCCGCGATCATCGCCGCGATGGGCGCGCGTTCGACAACAAGGGCCGTGTCGGCGCCGGCGGCGCGCAGGTGCAGGCGTTCGCGCACGTCGATCGCCAAGGACGGCGCGGGCATTTCGCCAACGGCCCGCAGCTTGAGGTCGGCCAGGACCGCGTCGATCTCCGGCATAGCCGCGGCGTCCAGCGGTCGGCGAACCGACTTCTCCTTCACCGCGCGCGGCCGCGCCAACCCGATGCCGTAAGCCGACAGAACCCCAGCCAGCGGATGAATGACGATGCGCGCCATGCCGAGCGCCTCGGCGACCAGGCAGGCATGCTGGCCGGCCGCACCGCCGAAGGCCGCCAGCGCCGCATCGCGCACGTCATGACCCGCCTCGACTGAAATCTTGCGGATCGCACGGGCCATGTTGTCGACCGCGATGGACACAAAACCCTCGGCGATCTCCTCCGCTGACGGAACGGCGCCGCCTACGGCCGCGATCGCGCGGCGTACTTCGGCAAAGCGTTCGGCGACGGCCGCCCGATCCAGCGGCTGATCGGCGCCGGGCCCGAAGGTGCGCGGAAACCGCTCGGGGATGATTTTGCCCAACAGCACGTTGCAGTCCGTGACGGTGAGCGGCCCGCCGCGTCGATAGCAGGCCGGGCCGGGATCGGCGCCGGCGGACTCGGGGCCGACCTTGAAGCGAATCCCGTCGAAGCGGCAAATCGAGCCGCCGCCGGCCGCGACCGTGTGCACATTCATCATCGGCGCGCGCAGCCGCACGCCGGCCACCACGGACTCGAGCGTCCGCTCGTAGTGCCCGGCAAAGTGCGACACGTCGGTCGACGTGCCGCCCAGGTCGAAACCGACCACGGTAGCGAAGCCGGCCGCGCGCGCGGTCTCGGCGAAGCCGACCACGCCGCCGGCCGGCCCCGACAGCACCGCGTCCTTGCCGCGAAAAATCGCCGCCGGGGTCAGGCCGCCGTTGGACTGCATGAACATCAATGGCGCGCCGCCGGTCGCGCGGGCCACGGCGCCGACGTAACCGCCCAGCACCGGCGACAGATAGGCGTCGCACACCGTGGTGTCGCCGCGCGGCACCAGCTTGATGAGCGGGCTGACCTCGTGCGAGGCCGAGACCTGCGTGAACCCGATTCGCCGGGCCAGCGCCGCCA
>JANRJB010000451.1:0-13323 GCA_033764265.1 Rhodospirillaceae bacterium
CGGCGGCGCGGTGTGGAACGCGTGAACGCAGCTACCGCCGCCGCGGCGGGCGAAGCCCGGCGTGCGACGAGCGCCGCGGCTGGGGCGCGGCTTTCTTGGCCTTGAGCGCGGCATCGATCGCCTTCATCGCCCACTGTTTCAAGGCCTCCGGGTCGTCCAGCACGTCGTCGGGCAGGCGCCAGTAGGACATGGTGACCGGCTTGCGGCCTTGGGTGTGATAGACGAACGGCTTGCACTTGCGCGCCTCGAAGTCGGCGCGGTTGGCGTCGTCGACCTTGAGGAACAGCTCGTCCTCGGCGATCAGGCCGAACATGGTGGCATTCTTGTAGATGCCGAACCCGCCGAACATGGCGCGCGCCGAAACGCCGCTGACGTGCTTCAGTTGATCGAGCACGTAATCCTTGAAGGTCGCTTCGGGCATGGCGGGTCGGGCTCGGACGGGTTAGGCGGTGAACTTCGGTTTACGCTTCTCGCCGAAGGCGGTGAAGCCCTCTTTGAAATCGGGACCAGCGAAGGCCTGCACGAACAGCGCCCGGGTCTCGGCGTCGTCGTCGGCGGCGCCGTCCAGGATCATTTGCACGATGCGCTTGGTGCCGCGCGCGGAAAACTGCGAGGCGGCGCAAATCTCCGCCGCGTAATCGGCCACCGCGGCATCGAGCGCCTCGGGCGCGACCAGCCGGTCGATCAGGCCCATCGCCCGCGCCGCGTCGGCGTCCAGGATGCGCCCGGTATAGAGAATGTCCTTGGCCGTGGCGGGCCCGACCAGGTCCACCAGCCGCTTGGTGTCCGACAGGCTGTAGATCAGGCCCAGCTTGCCGGGCGTGATGCCGAGCTTGGCGGTGGTATCGGCGAAGCGCAGATCGCAGCACAGCGCGATGCCGCAGCCGCCGCCGACGCAGGCGCCGCGGATCTTAGCGATGGTCGGCTTGGCGTTGCGCGCGAGCCGCTTCTGGGCCTGGTACGTGATCGCCGCAGTCGCCTCGGCGGCGGCCGGATCGGCGAACACGGCGGCGAACTCATCAATGTCGGCGCCGGCGGCGAAGGACTGGCCTTCCCCGGTGACCACCACCACCTTGACCGCCGGATCGCGGTCGGTGTCGTCGACCAACGCGGCCAGGCGCTGCCACATCGCGCCGTTGAGCGCGTTGCGCTTCTGCGGACGATTGAGATGGATGGTCGCCACCGCCCCGTCGCGGCTGAGATAGACCAGGTCGTCGGCCATCGGCTGCTTGCCCCCGGCCCCTCTCATAGCGCGATTCGCGCCGGCCTGTCAGCCGGGTCGCGGCCGAAACATCGATATTGCAACGGGATAGAAGATATTCTCGATTTCTAGAACTCAGTATATATTTCTATATCATGGCCCTGAGCATCAAGCATCCCGAAGCCGACAAGCTGGCCCGCGAACTGGCGGCGCTGACCGGCGAGACGCTGACGGACGCGGTGCTCAACGCGCTGCGCGAACGGGTGCAGCGCGCGCGGATGAGGCAGCGGAACCGCCGAAAAAGGCTGTTCCATCGGATCATGGAGATCTCGCGACGCGCGCGCGAATTGCCGGTCCTGGACGACAGGTCGGCCGATGAAATCCTGGGCTACGACGAAAACGGGCTGCCGACCTGATGGTGATCGATAGTTCGGCGATCCTGGCGATTCTGTTTGAGGAACACGATGCGGCACTCTACGCATCCGCCATCGAAGCCGAGACCGTTCGGCTGATGTCGGCATCGACCGCGGTGGAAATCTGCATCGTGGTGCTGGCGCGCCAGGGGCCCGAAGGCCTTCTCAACTGGGCCGATCTGAAGGACACCGTCGAGATCGAGATCGTTCCGTTTACCGAACGCCATGCCGAGCTGGCGATCAATGGCTTCGCGACTTACGGCAAAGGCCGCCACCGCGCCCGATTGAATTTCGGCGATTGCTGCGCCTATGCCGCGGCCATCGATCTTGGCGAACCGCTGCTGTTCAAGGGCGGCGATTTCCATCTGACCGACGTCGAGGTCGCGCCGCTGCCCGCCGACGTGCCGGGCCTGCACGACGGCGATCAGTAACGCGCGAGCTGGTAGGCGTTGGCGTACTTGCACAGGTTTTCCGGCAGCCGCGGCAGGTGCGGCGGGGTCAGCGTCACCCGTTCGGCGGTTTCGTTGAAATTGTTCTCGAGCTTGCCATCGACGCGGCCCAACAGCACGTTGCCGAAGCGGGTGTAGTACGGCCCGTGGCGAATGCCCGGCGGCCGATTGAGGTACGCCCCGGCCGTCAGGATGCCGTAGGGGCAGCACAGCTCGCCCGAGAGGATCATGATCTCCTCGGTGCAGTCGTGCACCTCGTCGCGGACCATCCAGCCGGGCGGATGGCGCTGGGCCGGCGTGTCGAGCAGAAACGTCGTGGCCTGGGTAGCCGGGATGTGGCGCAGCACCTTCCAGGAAAACCCGAACCACTCGTAATCGGGGTCGAGGCCCTGTTTGGTCCAGGCCATGTCGTGGGTGTCGAGGTGCGGCACCGCGTGCGTCTGGTCGTAGCGGCCCGGCGGCGGCCGGCCGAGGATGATGTCGGCGGCGCCCTCGATGAAGCACAGCACGTCGGCGCCGGTGTCGGTGAACTGGTCGTACTGCGCGAAGCCGGCCGGCCAGTAGGCATAGGCATCCAGGCCGAAGCGCGCGCCTTGCGCGGTGAAGCCGCCGTCGAGCACGTAGAGTTCCTGGTCGAACGGCAGATAGCTCGCCGGCGGGCCGCGCCAGCCGGGCGGGAAGCGGACGATGACGGTGGACGCCCCGCTGTCGGGATCAACGCACAGGGTTTTCACCGGCAGGTCGGGGAACGAGGGGTTGAGCCCCGTCACCCACGGCAGCGCCTGGGCCTGGATGAAATCGATGTGCGGTCGGGCCATGGTCGCATCCGGGTGCGGGCGATTACTTCTTCTTGCTGCGCTTTTTTTGGGGTTTGGCCTGTGCGATCAGGCGGTCCTCGGGCGTGGCGCCCTTGGGCAGGTGGAAGGCGTCGACGTGGACCGGCGACGCCTCGCCCTCGCGGTACCACGACATCACCAAGGGGATCTGCGCGCGGTGGAATAGGCCAATCTGGGGACACCGGCGGTCGACCTCGGCGGCGAAGGCCTTGATGCGTTTGGCCGACTCTCTGGTGCCCAGGATCAGGTCGAAATTCAGCTGCTCGTACTGTGGCTGCAGGTGCAGGTCGAAGAAGAAGCCGCGGATGTCGATCAGCGAGCGCAGCTTGGTGCGCAGGCTCTTGTACTTGAACTTCTGGTCGCGGGCGACGACCGTGCAGGTGATCGACGTGCAGCCGGCAAGCGCCGCCAACTGGGCGTGCACCGGTGTCCAGCCGCGCGAACGGCCCTGCAGATCGGGCGGATCGCCGATGTCGAACCCGGCCGGTTCGTCGAACATGATCGACGGCTGGCCCTCGAAATAGGCCTCGACCCGCATCTGCTCGAACGACGTGGTGGCGACGTCGGAAATGCCGATGTAGTCGGGGTACTTGACGCCTTCTTTCATGGTCACTGGCCCTGCTTCAGACGATCGAGAAGATAGTTCGCGTCCGGCGAGGAGGTGTCGACGTTGCGCCACACCTTCCAGCCGGCGTCGGTCTTGCGCATCAGCGTGAAAAAGTGCCCGGCGTGGTAGCGCGGCTCGACGCCCGGGGTGGCGGCCTTGGGCGTGCGCTTGGAGGCGAACCGTCCGGCGATGAACGCCCACCCGCCGACCTCGGTGCCGTTGAACTCCACCTCCATCACGTCCAGCAGCATCTTGATGTCGTTGTTGGCGAACGTGCGGATCAGGCTGGCCGCGACCTTGTCGGGCCCGGCGATCGGGGCGTTCTCGGCCATGACGTAGCCCTTGGGGTCGTAGCCGTCGGCGACCGCCTGGCCGTCGCCGGTGGCGTAGGCTTTCTCCCACTTGGCGATGATCGCCTTGATCTCGGCGCGGTCGGCCGCGCTGCCGCCGCGCCATTCGGTTTCGGCGGCGGCCGGCAGGGCCAGCAAGGCCGCCAGCAGGACGAGGGCACCGCGCCTCATGACCCGAACTCCGCCTTGAGTTTTTCCTCCAGGTCGACGCCAGCGCCTTCGGCGCCGTTGTCGATGTCGAGCAGCACCTTCCAGCCCTCGGCGGTCTTGGTCATCACGGCGATGTAGCGGCCGTTGGAATACTCCCCCACGGCCTTGTTGGTCGCCTTGTCCAGGCTGACCGAGGCGTAATTGCAGACCATGTAGGCCCACGCGCCGACCGCGCTGCCGCTCGCGCCCATGTCGACGACCTGCGACAGCAGGTAGGGCTTGGTCTTCGCGTCCGGCGCGAACGCCTTGGTCCAGCTGGTGCGCAGGCTTTCGCGGTCGCGGATGCCGGTCGACTTGGTGTGCAGCACGCGCAATTGGGCGAGATAATCGTCGACCGCGCCCGACACGTCGCCGGCGTTGAATTTCTCCAGCGCGCGGTCGTGAAACGCCTGGATCTCGGCGTGGTCGGCGGCGCTGCCGCCGAACGGCTCCAGCGCCGAGGCCGGCAGGGACGCGAACAGCGCCGCCGCGACGGCCAGAATGACTTTCAACATGAGACCTCCTGACTGGTGGGTCGAAAACGTGGACGTGCGGTTAGGGCGCGGCCTTCGCCTTGGCGATCAGCGCGTCGGCGTCGGGCGTGAAATTGTCGATGTCGCGCCAGACCTTCCAGCCGCGGTCGGTGCGCCGCAAGACGATAAAGAAGCGCCCGCCATAGACTTTCGCCTCGCCGCCGGTCTTCGGCGCGTTGCGCGCGGCGTACAGGCCGACCAGATAGGCGAGATTGCCGGCCACCTCGATTTCCTCGATCTCGTGGAAGAAGGTGGTGCGGGTGACGGCGAAGGATTTCTCCAGCCGCTCCTTCAGGCCGGCGTTGCCGACGTAGGCCGCATCGCCCTCGGACATCACCCGCGCGGCGGGGTCGTAGATGTCGGCGACGGTGGCCGCGTCGCCCTTGCCATAGGCCGCGAACCAGTTGTCGGCGATGGCCTGGATCTCGGCGTACTCGGCGTCGGTGCCGCCGCGCTTGTCCAGGGCCTGCGCCGCATCTCCCGGCCACGCGGCCATCGCCAGCGCCGCCAGCAGCGGCGCGATCACCCGTTTCATGACTCCCTCCCCGCTCCGCGCCCGGCCCAGGCTTGGGCTTCGGCGACACCGTCACGATAGGCCCGCCGGCCGGCCGCCAACAAGAGGGCGGCAATCGGCGCGGTGACCGCGGCGGCGATCGGCAAAGCGTAACGCAGGGCGAGGTCGTCGCCGAATCCATATTGGGTGATCGAGGCCACCAGCGTCGGCCCGACGCCGATGCCGGCCAGGTTGACCACGAACAGGTACATCGCCGAGACCTGGGCGCGCATCTGGTTGGGCGTGATCTCCTGCAGGCCGGCCGCCGCCCCGCCGTAGGGAAAACTCGAGAAAAACACGAGGATGCAATAGACGCCGAGCGCCGCCGGCGCGTTGGGCATCAAGGGCGCGATGATGCCGGCCGGCAGCACCGCCAGCGCCGAGACGATGCCGATCAGCATGTTGGCGTCACTGCGCCCGCGGCGCTTGAGCCAGTCCGAGAACACCCCGCCCAGCGAAATGCCGAGCGTGCCCAGGATCAGCACCGCGAGCCCGAACCACAGCCCGACGTCGCCGGGCGTCCAGCCATGGGTGCGGATCAGGAAGGACGGTATCCACGCCGACGTGCCGCTCCACAGCATCGCCAGCGTGGCATAACCGAGAAAGTGGCAGCCATAGGCGCGCCGGCGCAGGCGCACGAAGGCGACGGTGTCGGCGAACGAGACGGTCGCGGCCGATCCGGCGCGCGTGATCAGTCCGCGTCGCTTGGGTTCGCGCACCGTGGCCATCAGCGCCACCACCAACAGGCCGGGCAGGCCGACCGCCAGGAACACCACCTGCCACGGCTCGAGGTGGCCGACTACCGGCAGGTCGAGCGATGGGGTGATGGCGATGACCGCGCCGCCGACGATCAGCGCGAAGCCCGAGCCGAGGTAAACTCCGGTGGAGTAGACGCTGACGGCGCGCGTGACCTTCTCCGGCCGGAAGTAGTCGGCCAGCATGGAGTAGGCCGCGGGCGACAACGCCGCCTCGCCCACGCCGACGCCGACGCGGGCCAGGAACATCTGCACGAAGTTGCGCGACAGGCCGCACAGCGCGGTCATTAGGCTCCAGACGAAAATGCCGGCGGCGATGATGCGCGTGCGGTTGGCGCGGTCGGCCAGCCAGCCGATCGGAACGCCGAGCAAAGTGTAGAAGATGGCGAAGGCGAGCCCGTGCAGCAGGCTGATCTGCACGTCGGAGATGCCAAGGGTGGCGCGGATCGGCGCGACCATGAGCGTGAGTATGGTGCGGTCGATGTAGGACACCGTGTACGCCAGCACCAGCACCGCCACGACGTACCAGGCATACGGCTCGCTGGGATAATCGTCGGGCGCGGCCGACGCGCGGGACGTTGGGGACGCTGCGTCGGACGTCGCCGACTTTTCCATGGCGGGGAATCCTACGATGGGCGAATAATGGGAGATGGAGAGGGCAATTCAATCGACCGAAACCACGATCGATCACATCGGCCTGGTCGGGCGCGCGATCGATCCGATGCTGGCAGCTTACCGCCGATTGGGCTTCAAAGTCACCGCGCCGGCCGACCTGATGCAGCCGGGCCCCGACGGCGCGCCGGTGCCGCTGGGCCAGGTGTCGGCGCACGCCATCTTCCCCGACACCTATATCGAGCTGACCGCGGTGCTGAACCCCGGCCAGGGCAACCACCTCGACAACTGGCTGGCGCGGCACGACGGGCTGCACATCCTGGCCTTCCGCAGCGACGACGCCGAGGCCAGCTGGAACGAACTGGCCGCGCACGGCGTGGTGATGCCGCCGATGCGCGCGGCCACCCGCGAGGTCGACGCCGGCGGCAAGCGCGGCACCGCCGATTTCAAGTGGTACCAGCTGCCTGACTCGATCGTGACCGAGGGCTTCGCCTGCGTGGTCGAGCACCTGACGCCGGAGCTGGTGTTCCTGGAGGCGATGACCGACCACCCCAACGGCGCGATCGGGCTGCGCGGCGTCGGCGCGGTGGTGGCCGACCTGGACGAGGCGTTCGCGCGTTACGAACGCCTGCCGGGGGCCGAGCGCAAGTCGTTCGCCATGGGCCGCTCGATCGTGCTGAAAGACCAACGCATCACGGTGGTCGAGGCCAAAGGCTTCCGCGCGTTGTTTCCGGGCGCGGATCTGCCCGCGCCTCCGTGCTTCGCCAGCTACACCGTGCGGGTGAAGGATATCGGTATCACGCGGGCGTGGCTGGCCGCGCACGACGTGCCCTACCAGGTCTGGGGCGCCGACGGCCTGTGGGTGAAGCCCGAGCACGCCTGCGGCGCGGTGCTGGTGTTCGTCGACCAGCGCGCGCCGGTGTGATGCCGCCGCCGGTGAAGTATCGGCCGCTGCGAAAGCGCGAGGCGTTCGCGGCGTCCCTGTTGGAAACCCGCGTGGCGGCCGAGACCTTCGCCCCGCAGGCCCCGGTGTTCGCGCGCCAGCTGCGCTGGCGATCGCTGCGGGGTTTTGCACGCCTCGGCGCCGGCCGCCTGGCACGCAGCGCGATGCACGGCGCCTTCGCCGGCGCGGCGCTGATCGGCTTTTCGCGCGCGTTCGTCGGCCGGTTCGGCGAGGTCAGCGACCTGTGGATCGACCGCGCGTGGCGGAACCGCGGCATCGGGCGGCGCCTGCTGAAGACCGCTGAAACCTGGTTGCGGCGGCGCGGCACCCGCACCGCGCGCCTGTACACGCCGCGATTCAATGGCGGAGCGATCCGCCTTTATCGCGCCTGCGGCTGGCGGGTCGAGCTGCGCAACCGGCACCGCAGCCTGCACGTGGGCCGCGTGCGGATGTGCAAGCGGCTGCGGTGAACCGACGCCCTACTTCTCCACCGGCAGCTTTGCGAACTGGGATTTCCAGCCGAGCAGGTCGGGGTTGACGACGTTGAAGGCGGTGTAGGCCTTGCCGACCGCGTCGGGGTTGGCGAGCGCATCCACGATCACCAGCGCCACGTCACCGCGGCTGATGACGGCAGGGACCTGCAGGTCGCCCGGCATCAGGGCGATGGCGTGCACGCCGCGTGGCTCGTCGCGCAGGCCCACCGGCCGCACGATCGAATAGGGCACGCCCGAGGCCTTCAGGTGCTTTTCCAGGTCGTGCTTGTAGCGCATCACGCCGGCGAAGCCGGTGGTGGCGGCGGGATCGGCCGCGGTGGTGCTGGCTGAAGTGATCAGCACGACCAGCTTGACGCCGTTCGCCTTGGCCTCGTCGATGATGCGCGCCGGGCCTTCATACTCCACCAGCGACGGCGTGTTGTCGGGCTCGCGGAAGCTGTTGGCGCCGTGGGCGAACACGATTCGATCGACGCCCTTGGTCAGGCCCTTGAGCGTGTCAGGCTTGCGGAAGTCGACCGCCACCCACGCGGCGCCCGGCTGGGCCGCCTTGGCCTTGGCGGCATCGCGGCTGGTGCCGCGCACCTTGACGCCCTGGGCAAGCAACAGCTCCACCACTTGCGCGCCGGTGCGCCCGGTGGCGCCCAGCACCAAGACCGTTTCGCCCTTGATCGAGGGCAGCACCGGCGGCGGCGTGGCGCGGCCTTCCTGGGCCTGGGCCGTGCCCATGATGGAGAGATGGCCAACGCCGACGTTGCCGCAGTGGGCGGCGAAGGCCAGGCACAGGGCAAAGCCGAACAGGTTGCGGCGGGTGGCGAGTGTCATGGCGTTCTCCGGTGGTTGACGTGTCGACTATTCCGCCGCCGCCGCGGCGGGCCTGCCGACGGCGGAACCGGCGTTCACCGTTTCGTAGCTGCGGCCCAGGCGCAAGGCGATGAAGCCCCACACCGCGGCGACCAGCACGCCGAAGATCGCCACGCCCGACGTGGCGAGACCGGCGGCGGTCAGCCCGGCGGTCACCCACGCGGCGCTGACGTCGCCGAAGCGGTAGACCACGGTGTCGATGACGTTCTTGGCCTTGTAGCGGCTTTGCTGGTCGACCACGGTGAACAGCATCTCGCGGCCCGGGCGCGACACCGCGTATTCCGAAATGCGGCGCATCACCTGCACGCCCAACAGCACGAACACGACGGGCGAGAAGGCGATGGCGACGAAGGCGAAGATCATCACCACCGGCACCAGCACCAGGGCAAAGGTGACCCCGAAGCGCGACACCAGCCGCCCGGTGCCGAACAACTGGATCAGGATGGCGCCGACGTTGACGATCAGGTCCACCACCGCGAACGCCTGGGTGCGCTGCTCGCGCGTTTCGAACGCCGCGCGCACCAGATCGTTCTGCTGGAAGTAGAGAATGGTCGACACCCAGGTCAGCATCAGGATGAACATGGCGATCGACAGCAGGAACGGCGACTTGAACAGCAGCGTGAAACCGTCGAAGGGGTTGCCCTCGAGCTTGCGGTCGAGCGTGGTTCGTTGCGCGTCGCCGCCGCGGGCCATCAGCTTGGTCTTTTCGTTCTCCAGCATGCGGATGACGAACATCACCACCACAAAGCCGGCCGCGGAGATCAGCAGCAGGTTGTTGGTGCCGATCTCGGTGACCAGGAGCGCGGTGATCGCCGGTCCGGCCGCCGCGCCGGCGCTGCCGCCGCCGGCGATGAAGCCGAACAGGCGCTTGGCTTCGGTCCGGGAGAAGATGTCGGACATGAAGCTCCAGAACACCGAGGTGATGAACATGTTGAAGACGCTGACCCATACGAAGAACACGCCGGCGACGGTGTGGTTCTCGGGCGCGGCCTCGAATACCGCGTAGAAGATCAGGATGTTGATGACGAAGAAGCCGTAGACCCACGGCAGGAAAGTGGCGAGCTTGAGCCGCGAGGCGAACGCGCCGTAGATCGGCGCGCAGATGAAGGTGGCGAAGAAGGTGAAGGTATACAGCACCTCGAGCGCTTCGCCGTCGCCGTAGACGGTGCCCATGGCGTCGCGCACCGGGCGCAGGATGTAGTAGCTGCCCAGCAAGAAGAAGAAGTACAGGAACGACAGCACGACGGCCTTGACCTCGTGCGGTTCGACCGCGGCGGTGACTTTGAACAGGCGGGCGATCGCGGACGGCGGGGTGGCAGGCGCAGAGGAGGACATGGCGGGTCCCGTCGGTTGGTGGATGAGAAGGCGCGACTATAGTGCATCTGACGGCGGGGGCGAGTCCGGCCGGAGGCCGCGGCCGGACCCGTCGTCGCGGCGCGGCCATGGCGCGGACGGCGTGTCCGCCGCCGGCGCGCACGCGCCGGACGCCGGCTGACCCGCCCCGGCGGATCGTGGTACGCCATGCGCCGGAGTCAGCCGTTCGATCCATCAACCTGCGGGGGTCCTTCATGCGCAATCGAACTTTCACATTCGTCCTGGCCGCGATTTTGTTGTGCGCCGGCGTGCTGGCCCATCCGGCCGCCGCCGAGACCGTGCTGGTGACCGGCGCCAATCGCGGCATCGGGCTCGAGTACGTCAAGCAGTACGCCGCCAAGGACGCCACGGTGATCGCCACCGCGCGCACCCCGGCCCGGGCCGACGAACTCAACGCGCTGGCCAAGGCCAACCCCAAGATCAAGGTGGAGGCCCTGGACGTGACGGACCTTGCCGCCATCGACGCGCTGGCGGCCAAGTACAAGGGCACGGCCATCGACGTGCTGATCAACAACGCCGGCATCACCGGCGACACCACCAAGCAGCGCTTCGGCACCATCGACTACGCCGACTTCGACGCGGTGATGCGCACCAACGTGATGGGGCCGTTGAAGATGACCGAAGCCTTCACCGAGCACGTGGCGGCCGGCGCGGCCAAGAAGGTGGTGGTGATCACGTCCAGCGAAGGATCGATCGCCGGCGCGACGGCCAACCGACAGCCGTTCTACCGCGGCAGCAAGGCGGCGGTGAACATGGTGATGCGCAACGTGTCGCACGCGCTGAAGGACAAGGGCATCGTCGTGGTGCTGGTCAACCCCGGCCCAGTCGATACCGACATGATGGCGGGCGCGCGCGGGCGCATGCCGCTGCGCACACCCACCCTGGCCGTCACCGAGATGACGGCGGTGGCCGACAAGGCGACGCTGGCCGACACCGGCAAGTTCTTCAACTTCGACGGCACGGAACTGCAGTGGTGAAAACCAGCGGCGGTTAGCGTGCACGTCGCCATCGTCGGCGCCGGGCCGGTCGGGCTGACCGCCGCGCTGCGGCTGGCCCGCGCCGGCGTGCGGGTGACGGTGCTGGAGAAGGCGAACGAGCTGCACGCCGAGCCGCGCGCCTCGACCTTCCACGCACCGACCCTGGAGCTGCTCGACACCCTGGGCCTGACCGCGCAGCTGCTGGCCCTGGGCCGGCCGGCGCCGCGCTGGCAGTACCGGGTGCTGGAAACCAGCGAGGCGGCGGTGTTCGACTTCGGCGTCATCGCCGACGAGACGCCTTACCCGTTCCGCCTGCAGTGCGAGCAGTTCAACCTGGTCAAGGTGGCCGCCGTGGCGCTGGAGGCCATCGCGCCCGGCGCCATCGTTTTCGGCGCCGAGGCGACAGCCATAAGCCAGCACACCGGCGGCGCGGTAGTCGTGTTCACGCGGGCCAGCCGCGGCGAAACCTTGTCGTGCGACTGGCTGATCGGCACCGACGGCGCGGCCTCGCTGGTGCGCGGGGCGCTCAATATCGGCTTCGACGGCGAAACTTATCCGGCGGTGTCGTTCACCGTCGGCACGCCGTTCGATTTCGACGCGCACATGGCGGGCCTGTTGGGCGTGAACTATTTCTGGTCGGACTTCGGCCCCTTCAGCATGTTCCACACCTTAAACATGTGGCGGGTGGGCTGGTCGCCGCCGCCGGGGGCAAGCGACGAGGAAACGCTGTCGGACGCCGCCGTGCAAGCCAAGATGGCGCGCATCTGCGCGGCCGGCGCGCCGTTTCCGCTGCAAACCGCGCGCGTCTACCGCGTGCACCGGCGGGTGGCCGACACCTTCAACGTCGGGCGCATCCTGCTGGCCGGCGACGCCGCGCACCTGAACAGCCCGGCCGGCGGCTTCGGCATGAACGGCGGCGTGCACGACGCCTTCAATCTGGCCGACAAGCTGATCGACATCGCCAACGGCGCGGACGCCGAGCCGCTGCTGGCGCGCTATACCCGCCAGCGCCGGTCGGCGGCGGTGGACGACATTCACGCCACGTCCGACGCCAATTACCGCCGCCACCGCGAAAAGGACCTGGTCCGGCGCCGCGAGGTCTTGAAGGAGTTGCAGGCGATCGCCGCCGACCGCGACCGCCACCGCGCTTTCCTGATGGACAACGCCCTGATCAATTCCTTTCGCCGGTCGAGCGCGCTACCCTGACCGCGCCTTTCGGGGAGAACGAGAATGTCGGTCAGGCTGATTCACGGACCCGTCATCAGCTGCGGGTCGCTGGCCGCCCAGCGCGCGCTGTTCGAGAAAGTCTACGGCATGAAGCCCGTGGCCGAGCAGGATCTCGACCGCGCCGCGGTGCAGGCCTTGTGGGGCGTCGACGGCCACGCCGCGCGCACGGTGCTCCTGGAAACGCCCGGCACGCACTTCGGCGTGCGCCTGATCCAGTTCGATCCGCTGTCGGCCATCGTCATTCGCGACCGCTCCACCGGCTATGACTGCGATGCGTTGAAGGTGATCGACTTCTACGCCCCCGACATCGCGGCGGCGGTGGCGCACATCGAGGGCGCGGGGTTCAAGCTGAAGCACGAGGTGGCGGTCTACGACATGCCCGAGGGGCGCATCTTCGAGGGCCACCTGTGGGGCCCCGACGAGGTGGTCACCGCGCTGATCAGCGGGCCCAAGGACTTCTTCAGTCAGGTCGCCACCGTGGTCGACCGCACCTTCAGCGAGGTGCAGAGCATCTCCGGGCCGGTGGCCGACACGGGTCCGGTGCTGGCGTTCTACGACCAGGTGCTGGGCCTGGGCGTGATCCACGAGTACGCCATCGACGACGACAGCTTCGCCGGCCTGGTGGGCACCCCGCACAAACTTAAGCTGCGCGCTAAGAACATCGGCCTGAAGCGCACCGAGCCCTATTTCGGCATCATCCACTACGGCTTGCCGCCGGGCGCCTACAAATCCCTGCGCGACCGCTCGGTCATGCCCAACCGCGGGCTGGTGGCGGCGACGCTGTTCGTCGCGCACATCGAGGACCACGAGAACCGCGCCATCGAATTCGGCGCCGAGGTGCTGGCGCCGGTGGCCGAGGTCAAGCTGTCGCCCTATGGCGTGGTGAAGTCGCTGACCCTGCGCGCGCCGCACGGCGTGATCCATCACCTGATCGAAACCTGAGGAGGCG
>JANRJB010000454.1:0-6656 GCA_033764265.1 Rhodospirillaceae bacterium
TCGGCGGTGTCGGCCAGCTGCGGCAACAGCTTGGGCGGCACGAACGAGCCGACCTCGATTTCGCGCAGGCCCGCCGCGTGCAGGGCGCGGATCCAGTCCTTCTTGGCCGGCGTCGGCATGATCGAATTAATGCTCTGCAGACCGTCGCGCGGGCCCACTTCGCTGACCAGAACGTCGATACCGTGCATGAGGTCGGTCATGGGGTGCTCCTGAGCGGGCGGCGTTGGATCGCGCGCCGGGCGTTGTTCAGAGCCCTCTTCTAGGCCGCGCGGCGCGACTTTGGAACGGCGAAAAAACGCAGCCGCCGTCGTTGCTTAGACCGTCGCCGGGGCAAGCGCTTTGAAGAAATCGTGGGTTCTTGGGCGATCCTACTCGGCCGCGATTCGAACAGCCTGGGAGTGGTTCGCATAAGTCGACCAGGTCGGGCGGTAATCGTCCTCGGCCTGGTTGCCCCAGGTCACCCAGTTGGGGCGCGTTCCCCGCGCAAACAGTTCGAGGAACGGGCCGGGCGAGCACGCCTCGATAAGGTCGTACTGTTCGTCGGGCTTGCGGCTGTGTTCGCGCTTTCGCGACGCGATGAAGTTCACTTGGCTGCGGCCGGGCGGAAGGGTCCGCACGTCCTTGCCTTTGCCACGAACGCCAAACAACAGCATCTCCGTCACATTGCGGAAGTAGAAGCCAACTCCGCGGCCATCGGGTCCGCCATCCTTCCGCACCTTGTGCCAGACGATATTGGACTTGTATTTGAAACCCCACGCCGCCATGACCGCGATGCCTTCGGGCAACAGCGCGTTGGGGACCCATAAGTACAGATGGGCAATGGACGCCGAGACATCGGCGATCGGCAACGCCTTGATGTCGTCCAACGACATCGTGCCGTAGCGCGCCAGACGGCGATGTTCCGGCGCGACCTTCCCGGTGCGATTCTGGAACTGCCACGGCGGGTCGGCGAGCACCGTCCGGAACCGTCGCGACCCGACCATGGCCAAGAGGTCGTCTCGGGCAGAGCGCATGGCGTGTCCCCGTCGGTGCGCGGTCATGTGTTCCTATAATGTTCTCATTTCCGGAAAGGCCACGCAACCCCTGAATTGAGCGGCTCCGAGCCAACTCGGGATACTACATATTGAGATTGCACGGCCACATCTTCGTCAGAGTATCCACAGTTTTCTGGACCCGGTGCGGGCCTGAGTTTGTCGCAGTCTCAGGTTGTGGCTACGGTTGACCCTGAAAATGCACCGGGAAAAACGTCCGTGCTGACCAATCTGAAGCGCAAGGGATTTCAGATCGAGTTCCACTCGCACGCCAAGGCCATTCTTCAAGTCGACTTCCCCGATGCGCTTGACGAACTCCAGCGCGCTTTGGCGGATTTTTCGGTTCCCATCGCGGAAATCGTCGGCTCGGGTGGCGGCGAAGCCAAAGGCACGCAGCGGCTGCGCCGGAGCCTCGCCGAACTGGGCTGGAGCAAGGTCTCGTTCGAAATCAGGAAAACGATCAACGGCGTGACGCGCGAAAGCGTGTCGCACGAGGTCGATCACGTCCGGTCGATGATGGTGGACGGCGAAGAACGCAAGATCGGCTTGGAGATCGAATGGAACAACAAGGACCCGTTCTTCGATCGCGACCTGGAGAACTTCAAGCGCCTGCACGCCGAAGGCGCGATCTCGGTCGGCGTCATCATCACCCGGGGCGAGTCACTCCAGGCGAATTTGAAGGACATGGTCAAACGGTTCGCGACCACACGGCACATCGGTTCGTTCGAGGACTTGGCGCCGCTCGGACTGTCGCCGACACCGCGCCAGAAAAGCGCGGTCACGAGCCGCCAGGGCCGCACGGCAAATCAGGCGAACTTCGCCGAGGCCTGGGCCGAGCACTTCGTCAGCGACAAGTTCGGTGCGGCGACGACCCACTGGCGCAAGCTCGCCGACCGTGTTCACCGCGGCGTCGGCAACCCGTGCCCGTTGCTGCTGATCGGCTTGCCGGCGTCGATCGTGACCGCTGACCCGGGATAGCCCCATCCGCCCAGGGTTGTTCCGCCCCCATGACCGGTTATGATCCGGGCATCGCCGGAGATTGCGACGAACCCCGGCGGCCCTTGCCAATACATTGATTCCCAAAGAGGTTTTTCATGTCGGGCGGATTGCCGTTGAGCGGCCTGAAAGTGGTCGAGTTCACGCACATGGTGATGGGGCCGGCGGTCGGGGTGATCCTGGCCGACCTGGGCGCCGAGGTGATCAAGATCGAGCCGATCGGCGGCGACAACACCCGCCGGCTCAAGGGCTCCGGCGCCGGCTACTTCCCGATGTACAACCGCAACAAGCGCTCGATCTGCCTCGACCTGAAATCCCCGGAGGGCAAGAAGATCGCGCTGCAGCTGCTCGAAAAAGCCGACGTGATGATCGAGAACTTCCGCCCCGGCGCGGTGGACAAGCTCGGCTTCGGCTACGCGACCCTGAGCAAGCTCAATCCACGGCTGATCTACTGCTCCGAAAAAGGCTTCCTGAAGGGCCCCTACGAGCACCGCACCGCGCTCGACGAAGTGGCGCAGATGATGGGCGGGCTGGCTTACATGACCGGTCCTCCTGGCCGTCCTTTGCGCGCTGGCGCGAGCGTGATCGACGTCACCGGCGGCATGTTCGGCGTGATCGCCATTCTGGCGGCGCTGCAGCAGCGCCACGCCACCGGCAAGGGCCAGATGGTCCAGGCCAGCCTGTTCGAGACCACCATCTACCTGGTCGGCCAGCACATGGCGCAGTTCGCCGTGACCGGCCAGCCGGCGGCGCCGATGCCGGCGCGCATTTCGGCCTGGGCGGTGTACGACGTGTTCGACACCAAGGACGACGACAAGGTGTTCGTCGGCGTGGTGTCGGACACCCAATGGAAGGTGTTCTGCGCGGCGTTCGACCTGACGGACTTCGCCGCCGACGACAGCCTGGCGGCCAACAACGGCCGGGTGGCGCAGCGCGATCGCATCAAGCCGCGCCTAGAGGCCCTGTTCAAGACCATGACCAAGGCCGAGCTGATGGCCAAGCTGGAACAGACCGGCATGCCGTTCGCGCCGATCAGCAAGCCGCACGAAATGTTCGACGACCCGCACCTGAACGCCGCGGGCGGCCTGGTGCCGCTGACGGTGGCCGACGGCGAGCGCAAGGGCGCCAAGATGAAGCTGCCGGCGCTGCCGGTCGAAGTGGCCGGCCAGCGGCCCGGCGTGCGGCTGGATGTGCCGCGCCAGGGCCAGCACACCACGGACGTGCTGAAAGAACTGGGCTACGACGACGCCACCATCGCCGCGATGCTGAAGGCCGGCACGGCGGAGGGGGAGTAGTCCAATGCGCAGCATACTCATCGCAGCGGCGGCTATTTTTGGCCTAATTTTGCCGGCCGCATCGCTTGCCACAGCGAACGGCCCGATCCTGGTGTTCGGCGGCACCGGCAAGCTGGGCTCGGAGGTCGTCAAGATGCTGGTGGCGGCCGGGGAAGACGTGACCGTGTTCGTGCGCGCGGGCTCAGACCGTGGCGCGCTGGCGGGCCTTGACGTCGACTACGTGGTCGGTGACCTGATGGACGAGGCCAGCGTGGCCGCGGCCTTCGATGCGAAGCCGTTTTTTGCCGTGATCGACGCCTCCGCCAACCGGCCCGGAACGGGCGCCGAGGGCGGACCCGACCGCGACAGCGCCGGGTTCTACGAACGCATCATGCGGCCGATGGCAACCCACGCCAAGCGCACCGGCGTGAAACACTTCATCCTGCACGGGTCGGTGCTGGCGGGCGACAACATCAACCTGTTTCCGCAGTTCGCCTTCCTGAAAGGGTCGAGCACGCTGGCCGACAAGGGCCGCGCCGAGGCGCTGCTGATCGACAGCGGCGTGCCCTACACCATCATCCGCCACGGCCGCGTGCCCAACGACCCGCAACCGTCGCCCACGGGCAATGCGTACCTGACCGGCGACCAGGCGGTGTTCGGCGACGTGACGCGCGGCGACCTGGCGATTCTGACGCTGGATGTGCTCGGCAACCCGGGCCGCCTGGGCCGCGTGTTTCATGCCTTCGACCCGACCTTCAAGATCGAACGGCCGCTGCCGACGGCGCTGCGCCGGTCGGTGCCCTGAGACCCTTCGCAAAGGACCGCCGACATGACCCTTGATCGGACGTCGCGCCGCTATTCCTTGACCCTGAGCGCGGCCGCCGCGTTGGTTGCGGCCGGTGGACCCGCGCGGGCCCAGGCGCGCGCCAGCGGCGGGGTGATCGTGTTCGGCGGCACCGGCCGGCTGGGCGCGCCGATCGTCAAGTTGCTGGTTGCGGCCGGCGAGGACGTGACGGTGTTCGCCCGCGCCAATTCCGACCGCGCGCGGCTGGCCGGCCTGAACGTCAATTACGCCATCGGCGACCTGACCGACGAGGCCTCGGTCGCCGCGGCCTTCGATGCCGGAAAATTCAGGGTCGCGATCGACGGATCGGCCCAGCGCGGCGTGGCCACGCCGTCGCCCACCTTCTACGAGGACATCACGCGGTCGATCGTGACCCACGCCAAGCGCACCGGGGCCAGGCAGATCATCCACCACGGCTCGATCGGGGCGGGCGCGAACATCGGCGAAGTGCCGGCGCTCAAGGGCTTCAAGCAGACTCCGGGCCTGGTCGACAAGGGCAAGGCCGAGCAGGTGATGATCGACGGCGGGCTGCCGTACACCATTATCCGCAACGGCCTGTTGCCGCGCGATCCGCAGCCGCCGGCGACCCTGCGCGCCATTCTGACCACCGACCTGACCACCTTCGGCGAGGTGACGCGCGACGACCTGGCGATCTTCACGCTGGACGTGATGGATCACCCGGCGCGGCTGAACCGCATTTATCACGCGGTCGACCCCACGCTGAAGACGCGCGAGCCCGAGTAGGCCGGCGCTACCGCGCCAACACCACCAACACGATGCCGGCCACGGTGACGGCGATGCCGAACAGCTCCACCGCCGTGGCGCGCTCGCCGAACAGGTAGCGCGAGGCGAGATAGGCGAACACGATCTCGACCTGGCCGACCGCCAGCACGTAGGCGGTTTTCTGCAGGGCAAAAGCCGTATACCAGCACGCCGAAGCCGAGGTGCCGGCGACGCCGATCCAGGCCGCCTGGCGCCAGGCGACGAGCACCTCGCGCACGACGCTCCACTGCCGCCAGGCCAGCCACACGCCCAGGCCGGTCACCTGGAACGCCGAGACCCACGCCAAGGTGTAGACGCCGGCCAGCTCGACCGACTCCCCGCCCAGCGACAAGGCGCCGGCGCGGTAGCAGGTGGAGGCCACGGCGTAGAGCGCGCCGACCGCCAGGCCGGTCTGGGCGGCGCGGTCGCGCGCGGCGTAGAGCAGCCAGCCGAGCGACAGGCGTTGGCGCGCCGCGGCGATCACGACACAGCCGGCGAAGGTGGCGAGCACGCCGGCGAACCCCAGGCGGCTCAGCATGTCGCCCAGCACCACCCACGATACCAGCGCGGCCAGCACGGTCTCGGTCTTGGCGTAGGTCGCGCTGATGGTGAAGTTGGCGAAGGTGATGAGCCGGATGAACAGGATGTTGCCCGCCACCTGGCACGCGCCGCCCAGCACGGCATAGCCGAAGAACGCGCCGTGGGGCGCCGGCAGGTCGGCGCCGGTGATCGACTGCACGCCGGCGACGAACACCAGCGTGAGCGGGAAGCCGTAGAGGAAGCGGGCGAAGGTGGACCCCAGCACCGACAGCCGCGCCGTCATGCGCTTCTGCAGCACCGAGCGGACGTTCTGGATGCCGGCGGCGGCGAGGGTCAGCAGGATCCAGGTTTCGGGCATCGCCGGGCCGGAACCGGTGTGACCGGCCCGCTAGAATCCGTGCGGAAACTTGGCCAACTTCTTCTCGAACGCGGCGCGCGGCGCCGGCACGATGCGGCCGCCGGTTCCCGGCAGTCCCCAGTAGGTTTTTCCGTCGCGGCCGAGGATGGGAATCTTGCGGTTCCACTTGGTGAAGACGCCACGCATGGTGGCCGAGAACGTCAGGTAGACGTCGCGTTCGTCGTCGTCCTTTTCAAAGATTGTCTCGCAGGCCGCCACCATCTGGTCGATGAACGGACGCTCGACCACCGTGAGGTTCGAGATCACCCAGCACAGGCCCTCGAAGTTCCAATAGTACGACAGCCCGAACAGCTTCTTGTCGGGCGTGAAGTACGGAAAGAACGGAAACGCCCGGCAGGCGATGGTGCGGTTGTCGCGTTCGCAGAACTTGGCGCCCTTGCACAGGATCGCCTTGCAGCCGGGCGCGAGGTCGCCAAACTCTTTAATGTCGTGCTTGGTCACCGGCTTGTAGATGCGCCACAGGTCAGTGCGGCCCCGCAGCAGGTCCCACTCGCCCTTGTCGACCAGTGGCACGGCGCGTTCGTGGTCGCAGCACACCGGGATGCCCTGGTTGTAGGGCGCGCACTTCTTGCCGCAATCAAGCTTGCGCGCAAGCGGCGCCTGGAAAGCGTTGTAGATGGCCTCGAAATCGGCGGGCGTGTTGACCATGGGAACCGGGCTCAACCTCGAAAGGGGTTGGGGGCGTAGACCCAGGGCCGGCGAACCCGGTCCCTGGCCTCGAAAGCGTCGATCAGCGGTGCTTTCTTCAACGTGACGCCGATCGGGTCGAGACCCTCGACCAGCATGTCCTT
>JANRJB010000456.1:0-3677 GCA_033764265.1 Rhodospirillaceae bacterium
TTCGAGCTGCTGAACCGGCTGCGCCGGCCGAAGGCGCTGTCGCGGCGGATGATGGCGGTGACGGCCAAGGCCACATAGTGCGCCGAGCCTTGCGCTTGTGGCGCCGCTCCACCGTCCCTACATCCATTTCGCCCTGACCACCCCCGGCGACCGGCGGCGACGCGTGGGCAGGAAAGGTTAGGACCGGCACCATGGCCATGACCCGCCGCAACCTCTGCGCCGCCGCGCTGATGGCGCCGCTGCTCGCGGCTTGCGCCCGCGACCGGGTGGTGGTCGACAAGGCGGCGCCGCCGCTCGGCATCGACCTCGACTGGCGCGATACGGCGCGCGACCGGCCCGTGCCGGCGCGTCTGCACTGGCCGCTCGATCCCGCGCCGCGGGTGCCGCTGATGGTGTTCTCGCACGGCATGGGCGGCTCGCGCCGCGGCTACAGCTGGTTCGGACAGCACCTGGCGCGCCAGGGCTGGGCCAGCCTGCACGTGCAGCATGTCGGTAGCGACCGCGCGCTGTGGTCGGGCAATCCGTTCGGCGTGATCGACCGGCTGCAAGCCGCCGCGCAGGAGGCCGAGGCCCGGCATCGTGCGCACGACCTGCGCTTCGCGCTGGACCAGATGCTGGGCGGGTTGCGCCTGCCCGACGACGCGATCATCGACCCGACCCGCATCGTCGCCGCCGGCCACTCCTACGGCGCCAGCACCAGCCTGCTGCTGGCCGGCGCCAGCGTGCTGCGCCAGGGCGAGCGAGTCGACCTGCGCGACCCGCGCTTCACCGCGGCGATCGTGATGTCCGCGCCACCGTTCTACCGCGAGAGCGATCCGGCCTCGATCCTGGCGCCGGTGCGGATACCGACGCTGCATGTCAGCACCACCGAGGACGTCATCCGCATCCCCGGCTACCGGTCCGAGCCGCCGGACCGCATCGCGGTGTTCGATGCCATCCGCGACCCGCGCAAGCTGCTGGTGATGTATGCCGGCGGCTCGCACAGCATCTTCACCGACCGCAGCGGCGACTGCGGCCACGCGCACGAGATCAAGAGTGCGACCAAGAACCTGGCGCTGGCCTGGCTGCGCCAGGTCTATGCCGGTGACGTCACTTCGCTCGCCGACTGGAAAGCGCAGTGGCGGCCGCTGATCCATCGCTACCAGCCGGCATTGTCGCCCACCATGGAGTCGGCGTGACGGCCGCGCCGCGAACCGGGGGCACTGGCCGCCGGCGCGACCTTCGGCGGCACTGACGCCGCCATCGGCACCGCGCGCACCGATACCGACAGCTACTTATCCACAGGCTTGCTGCCGCGCGGCACGGAAGCCATGGACACCGGTGCCGAGGTCGGCCAAAGTCCGGCCTATGTCCGGCACCGAAAGACTGACTGTCGCCGCGCTCGCCGAGCGCCTGGGCGCGAAGCCCGACACCGTGCGCAAGCGCCTGACGCGCATCCAGGCGGGCAAGGCCAAGCCATGGCCGTGGTTCGCCGGCGTCGAGCGCAGCAACAACGGCGAGTGGGCCGTGCTGATGGATCCGACAGGATTTGTCCCGGACAAGTCCTGGACAGTGGAGCCGCACCTGGCGGACCTGAAGGCGGAGGTCGAAGCCGCGCGGGCGCAGATCGTCCAGCTCACGCGGCTGCTCGATCAGGAGATCACCGACCGCCGCGCGCTGCAACAGCAAGTCGACGAGACGCGCGCGGAACTGCATCGCGCCGAGCTCACCGCCGCCGCGGCCGAGGCACGGCTGGAGGCGATGCTCGAACGGCCGGCGGGTCCGCAGCAGCCGGACACCGTGCCGGGCGCCGCGGTGGCCATGCAGCTTGCCCGGCTGTGGCAAGACTGGTGGCTGGGGGCGATGTCGAGCGCGCGGTGATGGCGAAGGCCTGAACCGCGCGACGTGATCGCCTACCGCACGTTCCGCGGCCGCCCCGGCACCTTGCGCAGCAGCGAGGTGGTCATGCCGCCGTCGACCACGATGTTCTGGCCGGTGATGTAGCGCGCCGCCGGCGAGACCAGGAAGGCGACCACGTCGGCGATGTCGGCAGGCTCGGCGATGTTGCCGAGCGGCACCATGGCCTCGCGCCGCGCCTTCACCTCGGGGTCGGCGTAGACCTTGGCCGAGAGCGGCGTGTGCACGAAGCCGGGCGAGACGGCGTTGACGCGGATGCCGTCGCGCGCCCATTCCTGCGCCAGCAGATTGGTCAGCATGACCAGCGCGCCCTTCGACACGCTGTAGGCGCCCATGCCGACCTGCGGGTTCACCCCGGCCATGGAGGCCATGGTGACGATCGAGCCCTTCGATGCCTTGAGCGCGGCGTAACCGGCCTGGGCCAGCACGAAGCTGGCCCTGACGTTGACGTTCAGCACCTTGTCCCAGGAGGCGAGCGTGAGCTCGGCCAGCGGCGCCGGATCGGCGATGCCGGCATTCGAGACCAGGGCGTCGAGCCCGCCCATGCGCTCGATCGCCGCCTGCATCATCCGGGTGCCGGCTTGCGCATCGGCCAGGTCGGCGGGGATGGCGTCGGCCTTGATGCCGGTCGCCTGCAGATGCTGCACCAGCTGTGGCAGGTCGTCGTTCTGCGCCACGTCCGACGCGACGATGTGGGTCGCCCCCTGCTTCGCCAGCACCTCGCAGATCGCCCGGCCGATGCCACGGCCGGCCCCGGTCACAACAACGCGCATGCGTTCCACCCTGGGCTTGTCGTTGCGCGAATTGGCGCACCGTTCATGGCGGCCGGCAAGCACCGAAGGTGCCTACCTCGTGCGCCAGCAGTACAGGCCGAGCGTAGCCAGCAGAAGCAACGCAGCCAGGTCGAAGCCGTCAATTCCCATGGGCGGTCCCTCAAGCTGCACCGCCACTCAAGGCACGTCACGCCGCGCCGGTTCCATCCGCTCGTCCGAGGAGTCAGAACTCGGCCACAACCCGCTGACGCTGCAACTTCCGATATTCATCGGTCTGTTCTTCCTGCTGCGCGAAGCCAAGCAGCTCGGCGGCTTGCATGACCAGGGAAGCCCGCTGTTTCGGGCAGCGCGTGAGGTGGGCGGCGTCCAGCAGCTCCCCCGCGCGCTGGCGCAGGTATGCGGTGTTCATCGTCGGCAGGCCCCAAGCGCGACATCTCGATCGCCAAGCTAGCAACCAACGGGACGTGCCGAAATTCGGAGGACTACCTATAGGCTCTTGCGCCTATGGGCGCGACGGCCTTGGGAGTATGGGGCGAGCGATGGGGATCGAACCCACGGCCTCGAGAGCCACAATCTCGCGCTCTAACCAACTGAGCTACGCCCGCCACAGGTCCGTAGGGCGCCCTCTCTACCCTCCACCCCCCCGACCGTCAAGTCATCCTCTTTCTCTCCGCGCGCCTCCGGCGCTTGGTGCGAAATTGGGGCCCCCCTACGGGACCCCAATTTCGCCTCGCGGCAGACGAGGTGCGCTTGGGGCCCGGTCCGGGGGGGCCCCAAGCGCACACCACGCGCCGGAGGCGCGCGGAGAGACAACAGTGCCGATCTGCTCTAGCGTGCCGCCATGCTGAAACAGAACCCCGCCGACGTGCTGCCCGAGGACGGCACCAACGGCACGCTGGTCGGCCGCGCCTGGGTGCCGGCCGTCCAGGGACCCAGCGTGGTGCGGATCGACGCCGACGGCGTCTACGACATCACGGCGGCCGCGCCGACCATGGCCGAGCTGTGCGA
>JANRJB010000461.1:0-9030 GCA_033764265.1 Rhodospirillaceae bacterium
CCGACGACCGCCTGATCCTCGACGCCATCGCCAAGTGGCTGGCGCGCGAGGTGGAGCCCCATGCCATGCGCCTGGAGCACGCCGACGACTATCCGCACGCCATGGTCGCGCAGATGAAGGAGCTGGGCCTGTTCGGCGCGATGATCGCGCCCGAATGGGGCGGCCTGGGGCTGTCGGCCGGCACCTACGCGCGCATCGTCAGCATGATCTCGGAAAGCTGGATGTCGCTGACGGGCATCTTCAACTCGCACCTGATGCTGGCCAAGTGCATCGAGAAGTTCGGCACCGAGGCGCAGAAGCAGAAGTACCTGCCCCGCCTCGTCACCGGCGAACTGCGCGCCGGCACCGCGCTGACCGAGCCCGACGCCGGCACCGATCTGCAAGGCATTCGTACGCGGGCCGAGAAGCAGGGTGATCATTATGTGGTGAACGGGTCGAAGACCTGGATCACCAACGGCATCGAGGGTCATGTGTTCGGCCTGCTGGTGAAAACCAATCCCGCCGCCGACCCGCCGCGAAAGGGGATGAGCTTATTGATCGCCGAGAAGGGTCCGGGCTTTTCCGTCTCGCGCAAGCTGGAGAAGCTGGGCTACCACGGCATCGATTCCGCCGAGCTGGTGTTCGAGAACTACAAGGTGCCGGCCGAAAACCTGATCGGCGGCGTCGAAGGGCAGGGGTTCTATCACGCCGTCGGCGGGCTGGAACTGGGGCGCATCAACGTGGCCGCGCGCGGCGTCGGCATCGCCACCCGCGCCCTGAAGGAGGCGGTCAAGTACAGCCAGCAGCGCCAGACCTTCGGCAAGGCGATCCATCAGCACCAGGCGATCCAGCTCAAGCTGGCCGACATGGCCACCAAGTGCGAGGCCGCGCGCCTGCTGGTGGAAAGCGCCGCGCGGGCCTACGACGACGGCCGGCGCTGCGACATGGAAGCGGGCATGGCCAAGTACTACGCATCTGAAGCGGCGGTGGAAAATGCGCTGGACGCCATGCGCATCCATGGCGGCTACGGCTATTCGAAGGAATTCGTGGTCGAGCGGCTGTACCGCGACGCGCCGCTGATGACCATCGGCGAGGGCACCAACGAGATGCAGCGCATCATCATCGCCCGCCAGCTGATCGAACGAAACCCGATCTGAGCGCCGCGCCCGCCATGTCCGCATCGCAGCCCTTGCCGCTCGCCGGCGTCCGCGTCCTGAGCATGGACCAGTACGGCGCCGCGCCCTATTGCACCATGATCATGGCCGACCTGGGCGCCGAGGTGATCAAGATCGAGAACCCGGCCACCGGCGGCGACTTCGCCCGCGCCACCGGGCCCTATTTCCTGGGCGAGCACGACAGCCTGTATTACCAGTGCTTCAACTTCAACAAGCGCAGCCTGACGCTCGACGTGAAATCGCCGGGCGGGCGCGCCGTGCTGGAGAAGCTGGTCCAGCGCGCCGACGCGCTGGTGCACAACATGCGCGGCGACCAGCCGGCGAAGCTGGGCCTGGAATACAAGCACCTCGCGCCGATCAACCCCAAGATCGTCTGCGGCCACATCTCGGCCTACGGCCGCGACAACGAGCGCGCGAGCTGGCCGGGCTACGATTTCCTGATGCAGGCCGAGGCCGGCTTCATGTCGGTGACCGGCGAGCCCGATGGCCCGCCGGTGCGCCTCGCGGTCTCGATGGTCGACTTCATGACCGGCACCATGATGGCTTACGCCGTCACCGCGGCGATCCTGGCGTGCAAGACGACGGACGCGCCGGGCCGCGACATCGACCTCAGCCTGATGGATCTCGCGCTGCACCAGCTGTCGTACCCCGGCATCTGGTACCTCAACGAAGGCGCGGTCATGGGCCAGCTGCCGCGCGGCGCGCACATGTCGATCACACCCAGCCAGCTGCAGAAAACCAAGGACGGCTGGATCTTCGTCATGGCCCAGAACCCCAAGTTCTGGGAGATACTGATCGAGGGCCTGGGCCGGCCCGACCTGGGCCGCGACCCGCGCTTCGCCGATATGCCGTCGCGCCTGACACATCGCCCGGAGCTGACGGCCATTCTCGACGACATCTTCAGCACCCGCACCACCGACGACTGGATCGCGGTGTTCAAGGGCAAGCTGCCGGTCGGGCCGGTCTACGGCATCGACCGCGCGCTCGACAATCCGTTCCTGCAACAGACGCGGATGATTCAAACGGTGCCGCACCCCGACCGGGCCGACATGCGCGCGCTGACCAATCCGCTCAAGCTCGATGGCGGACGGGTGCCGACGCGCCACGCGCCCAAGCTGGGCCAGGACACCGAGGCGATCCTGGGCGAGCTGGGGTACGGCGCGGGCGAGATCGACGCCTTGCGCGCGGCCAAGGCGGTCTGAACGCATGAAACTGAAGGGCGTGCGCGTCATCGACCTCGGCATGTATCTGCCGACGCCGCATCTCACCTTGATGATGGCCGACCACGGCGCCGAGGTGATCCGCGTCGAGCCACCGGGCGGCGAGCCGGCGCGGGCCTACGGGCCGTTCGAGGCCGGCCCCGGCGGACAATCCCAGTCGGTGTGGTTCCGCAACCTGCACCGGGGAAAGCGGGCGCTGTGCCTCGACCTCAAGCACCCCGACGGCAAGGAGATCCTTTGCAAACTGGCCGAGCGCGCCGATGTGCTGGTGGAAGGCTTCCGCCCGGGCGTCATGGACCGGCTCGGCCTCGGGTACAAGGACCTGAAGGCGCGCAATCCGCGGCTGGTTTACTGCGCGGTCTCGGCGTTCGGACATTCCGGGCCGCTCTACGGCAAGGCCACCCACGACATGGGCGCCCAGGCGCTGACCGGGTTCCTGGCCATCAACGACAACGGCGACGGCAAACCCGTGGTGCCGGGGTTTCCCTCGGCCGACATGGCCTCGGCCATGATGGGCCTGGCCGGCATTTTGATGGCGCTGTACCGGCGCGAGCAGACCGGGCAGGGGGATTTCGTCGACGCCACCATGTACGATTCGCTTCTGTCCTTCAGCGCCCATCTCACCGGGCCGGTGCTGGCCGAAGGCAGGCCGCCGACCACCCGCACCGGGCGTTCCATCGGCGGCGCGGCGTTCTACAACGTCTACGAAACCAAGGACGGCCGCTTCATCGTGCTGTCGGGGCGCGAACCCAAGTTCGCCGAAACCCTGCTCGGCCACCTTGGCCGGCCCGACCTTGTGCCCTTGTGCCTGGTCGATGACTGCGTCGCGCAGGAGCCGGTGAAGGTGTTCCTGGCCGGCGCGTTCAGGCAGAAAACCCAGGCCGAGTGGATTGAAATCCTGTCAAAGATGGATCTGGGTTGGGCGCCGGTGCTCGATATGGCCGAAGCAATCGCCCAGCCCCAGGCGGCGGCGCGGGGCATGGTGTTGACCGACGAACAGGGCCGCAAGCACATCGGAAATCCGATCAAGTTCGCCGAGGAGCCGGCGAAGTTCGGGTTTGACTCTCCGGCGCTCAACCAGGACGCGGAGGCGATCGTCGCGTCGCTCGGTTATTCCCCGGCTGACTATGCGCGCATGGCGGGGGCGGGCGTGTTCGGCCGAACAGGATGAGGCTGAATCCCGCTCAAGCGAGAATCAATTCGACCCCTGTGACGCGCGCGGCCGCCTGCAACGCAACATCGCGCGTCGCCAGCGGCAACTGCAGCCGCACGGCCAAGTCAAGGTACGACGCGTCGTAAATGGTCAATCCGTGAGACTGAGCCACGTGCCGGATGGGGCCGGCGACACGCTCGAGCGTGGCTTCGTGGAGAACGACGTCAAGTGCGTGAAGGTTTTCGAAAACGCGTCCGACGTCGTGTTCGGCAATCCTGCGGCGCCGCGCCGCGACCAGGACGGCATTCGCGACCTCATGCGCCCAGATCGAAGGCGCATGGGCACCACGAGTCACGACGCGGTCGAGCAACTGATCGCTTTGCGAATCCGATTCGTCCTCAAGAACGGTCGGGAGCATCGCCGAAGCATCGACCACCACGCTCAATACTTCCGCCCTTCATTGATGAGATCCTTGATCGAGAGTCCACCCAAGGAAATGCCTTTGCGCTGCTCCTTGATGCGAGCGATCACGCGCGCGGCCTCGGCGGGGTCGCGCTTGCGTTCCGTTTGCATTAGCCGCGCTACCGGCACGCCGCGGCGGGTGATTTCGATCACCGCGCCCTTGCTGGCCTCGTCGACCAGGGCGCTCAGGTGGGTCTTGGCTTCGAACAAGCCGACCGATTTGGTGACGGTCATGGCGGGTCTCCTCTCAACCAACTAGTTTATAAACTAGTTTGTTGGCTGGTCGCCAGATGCAACGATTTATTTCAATTAAATCAATTTATTAGAGTCACGCTCCGTCCCACCGGCGCCATTTGGTCAGGTCCATGCCGTCACTCAAGGCCAAGCCGATGCGGTGGATGTTGCGGCTTTCGCCGGACTCCAAGTCGCCTTTGATGCGGCTGGTGGCGCCCACGTAATAAAGGCGAAAGCTACCGTCCTCCATCGGCACCAGCCAGGGCGTGCCGATGCCGTGGCTGTCGAAGCGGTCGCCGTCGCGCGGCGGCGAGGCCAGCATGCTGCCGCCCCGGTCCGGACCCTTGACGCGGGTGAAAGTGATCCCGTCGGCGGACTCGGCCATGCCGATGCCGCCGAACCAGCGGCCGTCGTTGCCCTCGTAGAACATCACGTAGCGTCCGTTGACCTTGCTGACGTGGCGCGAGGCGACGCCGGCCTGATCGAAGTTGCCCTCGGGGCCTTTCTTCAGCACGGGCCCGATCTTTTCCCAGGTGCGGCCGTCAGCCGAGGCTGCCGCGCAGGCCATGAAACCCTCGGCCGGACTGAGCGTGTGGTAGTAGAGCTTGTAGGATCCATCGTCCTCTTTCAGCAGGTGCGGCCAGCCGACCATCACGGCGTCGAATTCGCCCGCCGCGCCGACGTCGAGGAACGCGCCGCGGTAGGGCCCGTCGTCGCGGGTCCAGGTGATGCCGTCGGGCGAGGTGGCGCGGCCGGGCCGCAGCGGAAAGCCGCGCCCACCGCCGCGTCCGCCGGGTCCGACGGGTCGGAGCGACCGGTCGCCGCCGAAGTACCACATGACGTACTGGTCGTTGTCATGGGACACGCCGCCGACGCCGACATGGCCGCTGTCGAAGCGGGTTTCGTCGGCGGACGGCTCCAGCACCGCGCCCATGGTGAGCGGACCGCGCACGCGCTGCCAGGCGATCCCATCGGACGACGTGGCCAGCCCGATCCGCCCCGTCGGCAGGATGTAGGAATCGTCGAAGTCCGGATCGCGGCCGTAGTACCACATGCGCCAAACGCCATCCGCGCCGCGCAGCACGCGCGGGCACGAGCAGCGTTCCGAATCCCACCAGCCGGGCGGGCCTTCGCGGAACAACAGGCCCGGTCCGGTCGGCACCTTGATCGGCCCGGTCGGCGCCGCTTCGCCCTCGGCCGCGGTGGCCGCCCGCACGCCAAGCCCCGCCATCGCGGCCAGTGATGTGGCCGCCGTCCGTCGCGTCATGTTCACCTGGATTCTCCTGCTCAACGGCCGACCGCGTAGCCCTGCATGTTGCGTGGACTGGCGCCGGCCCGGAAGATGCCGCGCCATTGTGAGACCGCGGTCATGCGGCTCAAGGACCAATCGTCGACCGTTTCCACCGTATGGCCGCGCGCCTCCAACTCGGCGACGGTGGCTTTGGGCAACCGGCCCTCGGCCACCACCAGGCCCGGCTTGGCGGTGCGCGGATAGAACGAGCCGCGGAAGTGCTCGGAATGGAACGCCGGCGCGTCGATGGCCTCCTGCAGGTTCATGCCGTGGTGGACGTGGTGCAGGAACGCCGTCAGCGTCCACTGGTCCTGCTGGTCGCCGCCGGGCGTGCCAAAAGCGAGATACGGCTCGCCGTCCTTGAACGCGAACGACGGCGTCAGCGTGGTGCGCGGCCGCTTGCCCGGCGCCAGCGCGCTCGGGTGGCCGTCCTCCAGCCAGAACATCTGCGCGCGCGAGCCCAGGCAGAACCCCAGCTCCGGGATCGTCGGCGAACTGGGGAACCAGCCGCCGCTGGGCGTGGCCGCGACCATGTTGCCGAAGCGGTCGACCACGTCCAGGTGCACGGTGTCGCCGCGCACGACACCGTTGCGTTCGGGGTTGCCGTCGCGGCGCACGGTCGGCTCGCCCACCGCCGCGGCGTCGATATTGGCATCCTTGCCGGTGGCCGGCGGTGGCACGATGGTATAGCCGGGGATGATGCTGGGCCGGTTGTCGAGCGACGCCCGCGCCCCCACCAGCTTGGCCCGTTCGGCGTTGTGCCGGGCGTCGAGCAGCCGGTCGAGCGGGACCTTCACGAACCTCGGATCGCCGTAATAGGCTTCGCGATCGGCGAACGCCAGCTTGGCGCACTCGATCACCGTATGCACGAAGTCGGGCCCGTTGGCGTCCATCTTGGCCAGGTCGAAGCGGGCAAGCAGCGCCAGTTGCTGCAGGAACACCGGGCCCTGGCTCCACGGCCCGCACTTCGCCACCGTGTAGGCGCCGTAGTCGAAGGTGACCGGGTCTTCTTCCGTCGCGCGCCAGCCGGCCAGGTCGGCGCCGGTGATCAGCCCGGAATTGCGCCGGCCGGAACTGTCCATCAAGGGCTGGCGGGCGAAGCGGTCGATGGCCTCGGCCACGAATCCGTCCGACCACGCCCGGCGCGCGGCCTCGATCTGGCGCGCACGATTGCCGCCGGCCGCCTCGGCCTCCGCGATGATGCGCCGGTAGGTAGCGGCCAGACCCGGGTTCTTGTGCATGTCGCCGGGCTTGGGCGGCTGGCCGTTGGTCAGCCACAGCGCCGCCGAAGTCGGCCATTCCTTCACGAACAGCTCGCGCACGCCGCGCAGCGATCCGGCGATGGCCGGCAGCACCGGGTAGCCGCGTTCGGCATAGTCGATCGCCGGCGCCAGCACGTCGGCCACCGTCAGCGTGCCGTAATCCGCCAGCACGTGCATCCAGGCGTCGAAGGTACCGGGCACGCACGCCGCCAGCAGCCCGGCGCCGGGGATCAGGTCCATGCCGAGGTCGCGATACTTCGCGATGGTCGCGGCCCGGGGCGCGGGGCCCTGGCCGCACACCACCACCGTGCGCTTGGTCGGTGCGTGGTACAGGATGATCGGCGCTTCGCCGCCGGGGCCGTTGAGGTGCGGTTCCACCACCTGAAGCGTGAACGCGGTGGCGGCGGCGGCGTCGAAGGCGTTGCCGCCTTTCTCCAACACGCCGAAGCCGACGGTGGAGGCCAGCCAATGGGTCGAGGCCACCATGCCGAAGCTGCCGGTGATCTCGGGTCGCGTGGTGAAACCCGCCATGATTGCCCTCACATCGCCGCGCACCGGACTGTAGCATGAGGCGTTCTGTTGTCGCCCCCCGCACGCATTCCCGGTTCGCGCCTTGCCCGAGAGCGGCCCCCCGCCCACGCCCGTCCGCACCGACGCGCCGCCGCCTGGGCGCCGGACCGATCCGTTCGGCCCGCTCAGGCGGCCCGACTACCGGCGCTTCTGGCTGGGGCTGATCGTCGCCTCGATCGCTTATTGGATGTTCAACGTGGCGGCCTCGTGGCTGATGAAGGAATGGACCGCCGGCGATCCGTTCATGGTGGCGCTGGTGCAGACCTCGATCAGCCTGCCGGTGATGTTCATGGCCATCCCGGCCGGCGTGCTGGCCGACCTGTTCGACCGGCGCCGGTTCCTGATCTTCTCGCAAATTTGGATGCTGTGCGCCGCGGCGGCGATGGGCACGGCCATCGCGTTCGGCCTGCACAGCCCATGGCTGCTGTTGGTGTTCACCGCGGTGCTGGGCTTGGGGCACGCCATGAAGCTGCCCAGCCAGGCGGCCTCGGTGCCCGAACTGGCGGGGCGCGACCAGCTGGCCGCGGCCATCAGTTTCAACAGCATGGCGATCAACGGCGCGCGCATCGTCGGCCCGGCGCTGGGCGGGGCGGCGCTGCCGGTGGTCGGCGCGCGCACCACCTTCTTCGCCGCCGCCGCCGGGTTCCTGATCTACGCCTTCGCCGTGTTCCTGTGGCGCCGGCCCTATCGCCGGCCGCCGGCGCGCGGCCAGCGCCTGATCGACGTGGTGCTGGGCGGCTTCCGCTTCGCCCGGCGCACCGCGCCGTTCCGCGCCACCCTGATCCGCTGCGCGCTGTTCTTCATCGCCTGGTCGGTGGTGCTGGCGATCCTGCCCAACCTGGTGACCGACGTGGACACCTTCGGGCAGATATACGCCTGCTTCGGCGTCGGCGGTGTGCTCGGCGGGCTCAGCTACCCCTACGCCGACCGGCGCGCGGCGCGCGAGCTGCTGCTGTCGCTCGGCATCGGTCTGCAAGCCGTCGGCCTGGTACTGCTCGGGCTGTTCTCCGACCCGTGGGCGATGGCCGGAACCCTGGTGCTGATCGGCTTCGCCTCGATGTACGCCATGATCTCGGTGCAGACCTCGGCCCAGATCATCCTGCCGGAGGAGCTGCGCGCCCGCGGCATGTCGCTGATCAACATGACGATGATGGGCGCAAGCTCGGTCGGAAGTCCATTATGGGGCGCGGTCGCCAAGTTCGGCGAACCCGCGATCGCGCTGTTCGCCGCCGCCGGTTTCTCGCTGGTGTGCCTGGTGTTCACCGCCCGGCTGAAGGTGACGGAGGCTTCGAAATCAGACGATTGACCGTGTCAGAAACTCTCCGGCCATTCGCGCGCGCCGCAATAAGGTCTTGGATGCCGGCGATATCGATCAGCGATCCGCGCAGCCAAATGTTTCGCGTACCTCAACGGCGGCCGCGCGGAACGGGAACTTTCTTCGCCGCCGCCCTGGCGTCCAACCATCGCATGGCGGTTTCGTGATCCACCGTCGGCGCGCCGGACTTGAGCTGCTCCAAGCGCTCTTGAATGAGCGCCGTCTGCCAGTCGTTGACCGCGACAAACTGCTCGATCGCCTGGCGGGCGAGGAACGCCTCGCTGCGTTCGGTTTGCTTGGCGATGGCGCGCAGCTTGCGCTTCACCTCGGGCTTGACGCGGGTCATGACCGGGACCGACGCGGGCATTT
>JANRJB010000463.1:0-6777 GCA_033764265.1 Rhodospirillaceae bacterium
GCGCAAGTTGAACTGGGCTTTTTGATTCAACACGGTCTCGCTGGCCTTGCGATACCAGTTGGCCGCCTGCTCGTAGTCGATTTTCCCAGTCTCTCCCATCTGATGAATCCAGCCGAGCATGAACGCGGCGTCGGAGTGGCCCTGCATGGCGGCCTTTTCGAACAGCGGCGCGGCCGCGGCCCAGCTGCCGACGATGTTTCCCCGGCTATTGCCGATCATGATGGCCAGCCAGTACTGACCCAGCGCATTGCCCTTCGCGGCGGCCTTCTCGTACCACATGACCGCCTGGGCCTCATCGATCGGAACACCCACGCCGGTGGCATAGGCGGCGCCCATCATGAACATGGCGCCGGCGTCGTCCATGTCGACGGCGCGCCGCAACAGGTCGAGCGACTTGGTGCCGTCCTTCTCAACACCGTTGCCGGTCGCGTAACGCACGGAAAGTTCCTTGATCGCTTCCGCGTCGTCCTCGGCGCTGAGTCGCTCAAGTTCGGCGACCGAGAACTTTGTCACGTCCCGTTCAGGTACGGCGCAACCGGCCAGCAACACGCACATCAGGGCCGCACCACAGCAAGCCAACACACCTCGTGTCATTATCGACTTCTCCTCTCACGTGTTCTCAATTCGGATTTCGTTCGCCCCGATCTCAGCGCACGTCCGGGACCGGTGATGGGGCCGGGATATCGGGCAGGGGCGCATAATTGGTCATGCCGATGGGCGGCAGTTGCCCCAAATCGTTCTTGAAGGCGTCGCGCACGAACTGCGCCGATTCCGGCCCGTCGATGATGTAGGGCGTCAGCAGCACGATCAGTTCGATGCGGGTGCGACCGGTGGACTGAGTCTTGAACAGACTGCCGAGGATCGGGATGTCCTTCAGCATGGGCACGCCGGTATCGCCTTTGCTGAAGTTCTCCGAGATCAAGCCGCCCAGTAGCACCGTCTGGCCGTCGTTCAGGGCCAGCGTGGTCTGGATCGCGCGGGTGAAGATGGTCGGGCTCTGCACCGTCGAGATGCGATTGGCCTGGGCCTCGCTGACTTCCTGCGCGATCGTCAGGTCGACACGCCGGTTGGAGTTGATGGCGGGCGTGACCGAAAGATTGACGCCGGTATTGCGGTACTGAATGTCCTGCAAGAGGGAACTGTTGCCGCCGACGGTTCCGTCCGGGGCGGTCTGCTGCGTGGTGATGATCGGCACTTGGGTTCCAACCTGGATGTTGGCCGCCTTGCCGCTGCTGGCGACCACCCGCGGGCTCGACAAGATGGTGACCTTGTTCTTGTTGGCCGAGGAGTTGAGCGTGCCGATGAAGTCGCCGCGGTCGCGGATCAGGCTGATAAGGATTCCCTCGTCGGACTTGATCGCGGTCGCGTTGGCCTTGGCCGCCACGCCGTTGTCGAAGCTCAAGGCCACACTTAGATCCTCGCCTTCGTTCAAGGTGACTTCGGCGATGGTGGCCTCGATCATCACCTGAAGCGGCGCGCGATCCATCTGGTCGGCCAGGGCGCGGAACTGTGAAAACTCCTCCGCCGTGCCGCGGAAAATGATGGCGTTGCGCGCCGTATCGACGATGACCTGCCCCGTGCCCGACGCCGCCGGGCGCCCGGTGCCCTGCTCGGCCGTGCGCGCCCCCGCACCCGCGACGGCGCCGGCGTTCATGGCCGCGGCCGTACCTGGCGTGGCGGTCGCCGTGTTGGACACGCCCGGGCCGCCCATCACCCGCGACAGTACATCGGCCAGTTCGGCCGCCGACGAATTCTTGACCTGGTAGTAGTAGATTCCCAGCGTGTTGACCGTTTGGCTGGGTTGGTCGAGTTCGGCCGCCCAGTTGATCACGTGCTGCATGGTTTCCGCGCTGACCGTGAACACGATGATGGTGTTCAGGGGTGCCACGATCACCAATTTGATGGCCAGCGTTCCATCCGAGGCGACACCGACCGTGTAACCCTCAGCTGTCAGCACCTGGACGAGCTGCTCGCCGAGTTTCTGAGCCGACCAGTAGCGCGGCGAGATTTTCATGCTGCGCGAGCCGGCCATGTGTGGCTGGTCGAGAACCTCGATGGTTTCGATGGCGGCCGCGACATCCTCCGACTTGCCCAGGATCAACAACCCATTCAGCTGGTTCACACCTTGGATCTGGATGCGTTCCTGCAGCGCCACGTTCAACCACGTGGTCATGAACGCGGTCTGAGTATTCTTGAGCTGGACGAACTGGAAGATCGGCCGCATGTCTTCGGGCATGTTGGCCGACGCCCGCGACCAGATGATTCGCGGCAGGTCCTGCCGGCGATTGGCGCTTTCGACGATGCGGTACACGCCGTTCTGATAGACCACGCTGATCCCGTAGTTGCCCAGGACCTGCGTGACCAAGCCATAGAACGCGTCGGGATCGACCGGCTCGTTGGTGCGCAGGGTGACGATCTGCTGGCGGGCGGTGACGGCGCTGTCGATCTCGAAGCTGACCTTGAGCAGGTCGCCGAACACGGTGTTGATGAACGTCGGCAGATTGATGCCGTCGAATGTGACGCTGATCTTTTCACCCGACAGGCTAGGCGGCGCCTCGCTCGAATAGGGCGACGCGCTGGTGCGCCCGAGCGGGGTCTGCAGGCCTTCGCGCACAACCGTATCGGTTTGAATCGGTCCGGTCGTCGTGGACATGTCGACGTCCACCGCCGGCGCCCTGACGCTGGGCGGAATCGGGCGCGGTTCGGGCATTTTCGGGCCGTCGATGTTGGCGCAGCTGCCCAGCAGCGCGATGGCCAGGATTGCGGCGACCAGAACCCCCGGGTCGCGGCCGGCGCCGCGCATCGCGGTCCGACGGTCAGTGCCGCAGGTCGCGGGCATCTGGTCACAGGTCAGTCGCATCACGGTGCATCCTTGGTCTCGGGTTTCTTGGGATCGAAAAGCTTCAGTTCGCGGCGGTCGGCGCCGTCGGTGAACACCAGTCGGTCGGGTCCGATGGCCTCGATCCGTTCGCCGTTGGGCAAGCTGTCGCTGGCACCCAGGGTCAGAATTCTCTTGGCGTCGGCCGCGATCACAAACGCCACGACGGTTTCGCCCTGCCGGGCCGTGCCGATGAACCGCCAGCCGGTGCGCGCAGCCGGGTCTTCCGGGGCCGGTTCGGGTTCTTTGGCGGTCGCGGCCAGTGCTTCAAGTTCGCTCGGGTCGGGCTCGAAGGCCACCATGCCGAGCGCCTGCGCGCGGCGTTCGCCCAGCTGCGCCGGCGACCATGTCGGCACGGTCAACGTGTCCGGACCGGCGCCCGGGACCGTCACCGCCGCCGGCGGCGAGCGGCCGTCGAACCAGCCGAGCAGAGCCACCAGGATCAGCGCGACGGCGTGAACCGCATAGGCCGACCGTCCCTTCAGCAAGGTCCCGCCACCCGCCAACACATCGCGATCCAGAATTTTGCGCAGACTGTTCATGGTCGGTTTTCGCGACGGCCTTACTGCAACTTCAGGAAAGTCGAAACGTCGGTTTCCATGCGGGCGTTCCGGCCGGTGCGAACGATCAGGCGGTCGACGATGACCATGCGCTCGTTTTCGGCCGCGTCGGCGGTGAAGTTGACCGCGCCGGCGGGGCGAAACGCTGAAATAACCTTGGCGGTCATCCGCTCGACGCCGTCGAGCCCATCGCCGGCATTGCCGCCGTCAAGCTGAGTACGAGTGATCAGCACCTGCTGCACCTCGAGCCCGTGAGCCTGGAAGCGGTCGCGCAGCCAGGCCTCGAAACTCGCCTCGCCCAGGCCGGACGTGGCGGCGCGCCAGAAGCGCGCATCGAGACGGGTGCGAAGCCCTTCGCTTTCGGCCAGCCGCGGGCCCCACGACGTATCGTCGACCAAACGAGTGAGTCGGGCGATTTCCGACTGCTGCGATTGCAGGCGCGCTTCGGCCGCGTCGATGCGCCCGGCCAGCATCACCACTGCCGACAGCCATACCAGCGCGCCCGCCGCCAGCATCAACAGCTTGGCGCGTTCGGGTGTCGTGCCCTCGGCCTTCAGGCGCGCCTGCAGCGCGCGCAGCCGGGCTTCGATGTCTTCCATCAGGTTCATGCGCGCCCACCGGCCGGCTGCGACAGATTGAACTTCAAGCGCAACGACCGGGACTGCGCCAAGGTTCGGGCGCTCACTTCGGCAAACAGCGGGTCCTGTTCGAACAGCTCGATGAACCGTGTCGCCTCAAGATCGCCGTCGCCCTCGATCGACATTTCGATGACGCCTGTGTCGTAAGTCCAATCGATGATCTTGACGTTCTGTCCGTTGAGCAGCGCGAACGCCTGGGCCAGCGCGTCGAACTGCGACGGGAATGGCTCGAGCGCGAGCATGCGGTCGGCGGCGTCCAGGTTGGCCAGCGTCGCGTCGCGCTGGGCGCGCACCGGCTCGCTGGCCGCGAGCAGGCGATTGACCTCGACCTGAAGGTCGGCGGTGGTCGACGCCATGGCGGTCAATTTCGCTCCCAGGAACACCGGCACCGCCAAGGCCAGCGCCACGGCGGCGGCGCGATACTGCGGCGTGTCGAGCAGCGTCAACGCATCGGCCAGCAGATCGCGGCGCAAGGCCCAGGGGGCATCCATGAACGCCACATTCGACACGTCGGGCCGGCCCAAATCGGCGCGGACCGGGCCCAGGCGCGCGACCCGGATGAACCCTGACCATTCCGCCGCCGAGGGCGGCCGGGCCCACCAGCGCGTGGCCAGCAGCATCGCGTTGCTCCAAACCTGTCCCTCGACGCCGTCGATGCACGCCACCAGTCGCACGCCATCGGCCGCCGGGGCGCGCAGAAACGTTTCAGGCACGATGGTGCACTTGGCGCGGTCCAAGCCGGCCGCGGCGATGGCGGCCGCGACCTTGTCCTCGTCCCAGGCGTAGACGCATGCTTGAGGGCCCGCCCAGGACACCGCATGGCCTGCGGCCTGGAACGGCGCCCATCGGCGAATCATCAACGTCAACGTGGCGCGGCGCTGGGCGACCGACAGGTTCGCCGGCACCGTGAAGGTCTCATGCTTCAACAGCGCGCGGCTGACCACCCAGATGATGCGCGTGCCGGGGCCCGCAACCTCAGTCGTCGAGGCCAAGCCCTGCAAGTACGGCTTCGGGGGTTGGGAAAACGTCGCCCGGATCAGGTTCGTCAGCGGGGCCGCGCGCGCGGCGAGGGATGCGAAGTTCATAGTCGGTCCGCCATGGTTGAACCTTGCTGAAGGGCACCATCGTCAGCGAGAAGCGCACTCGCTCGCCGGAGGTGCGGTGAAACATGTCGACGATGGTGCAGGGGCCCGGCGAGAAGCTGTAGAAGAACGGCTCCTCGATCAGGCTGGTGCCGGCCGCCGCGCCGACCTCGCGCTGGTTGCGCAGGGACTTGTCGCGCCGCCGTTCGACGATGGATCGCGCGCCCTCTTCGGTGACGCGCGGCAGGGCGGCGCGCAGGATTCGCTCAGGCGCGGTGTTGGGATTGAACCCGGTCGACTGGCAGGTCGTCAGCAAAGGACCCTGAAGGTCTTCGGCCCACAACTGCGAGACCCCCGACCACGACATGACATCGCGCGCCTGATAAGGCGTCAGCAGCGCCTGGTTGGGCGGGGCGCGCAGGCCCGCCAGGCGGTAGTCGCGCTCCTCCGCGCCGGCCAGGCGGTTCAGGTCGTCTTCGTCCACGTAGTCGCGCAGCGTGTCGATCATGCGGTTGCGCTGCGTTTCGGGCAGGTCGAATTGGGCCAGCAACTCATCCAGCGCGCGCGGGTCCAGCGCATTCAGCTGCAGCAGCCCTCGCCCGTCCTGGAGCCGGATGACGAGGTCGGGGTAGCTTTGTACCGCGTACGGCCGACCGTCGAACGCCAGGGCCAGACGCGACGAGAAATTGCCCACCATGATCGCGTCGATGTCGGCGGCATCGGGCAGTTCGAGGTCGCCGCCGATTTCCAGCCCGCGCCCGCTGAACGGCCGGGTCGCGAGCAGGAAGATCAGCTCGTTACGGACGTCGGCGACGGCGAGCTGCACATCGACCTTGTCGCGCAAGGCCTGGGCGTTGCTGACCGCGGTGCTCACCCAGGCACTGACGGCAGCCACCACCAGCCCCAGGCCGGCGATGATCCACAACACCAGCGGCAGCACGAAGCCGGCGGTGCGCGTCCCAGAGCAATTCGACGAATATCCCGGCATGATTTTGAACTGGATGAACCGCTTGCGCGGGCACGGCCCGCCACAACCCCGCAGCTTGCAGAAGCTACAGACCGGGGTCGCTCCGCCGATAGTGAAAACCATGTTAGGCCCGCGGCGCCGGACATGACGAAGGTGTCATGAAGCGCAACCGACGAGCGTCGCAAGCGCGGTATCGTCAGGGACTCCGATCGGAACTGGCTTGGCTGTCGCGAAATCCTTGCAATGCCTCCGCCACCTCGGTCAGCAACGGACGCCAATCCTGCCCCGATCGGCGCGTGAAGATTTTGGCTGTCGGATACCAGGGTGTGTCGGGCGTGCCCGCGCCCCAATACCATAACGATCCCCAGCCGGTGGCCACCAGCACCCAGGTCGGCACGCCCAGGGCGCCGGCCAAATGCGCCGTGGTGTTCGATACCGTGATCACCAGGTCGCAGGCCGCGGTCAACGCCGCCAAGCCGTCAAGGTCGTTCGTCAGGTCCATGTCTTGAAGATGGACGAGTTCCGCGCCCGCGGCAGCGCGCTCGGCAAGCGTGTCGCCGTACTGCAGGTCGACGAACACGACGCCCGGCGCGGACAAGATCGGCCGCCAATCGGCCAGCGAAGTACTCTTGTGCCTGCTGTTAGGGGCATT
>JANRJB010000465.1:0-6054 GCA_033764265.1 Rhodospirillaceae bacterium
TTCCTGGGCTGGTGCCGCAAAGAGGAACTGCCCGCCATCTACCGCGCGGCCGACGTATTCGTGTTGCCGTCGCGCGACGAGGGCATGTCGAATGCGCTGCTCGAGGCCATGGCGGCGGGCGTGCCAGCGCTGTGCACCGACGTGGCGGGCATGCGCGACGTGATCACGCCGGGCGAGACCGGCCTGATCGTGCCTCCGGAAGACCCGGACGCCTTGTCCAAGGCGCTCTTGACGCTGTTGACCGATACCGACCTGCGCGCGCGACTGGGGCGGGCGGGTCGCGGTCACGTCGTCCGCCGCTTCAGCTGGACGCGCGCGGCGCGCAGCTGGCGCGCGATCCTGCATCGCATCGCCGCACCCGCGGGAGCGACGGCGCCGTGACCGACGCCGCGGTGGCCTACGACACGCTGTGGTCGGGCCAATGGGACGACATGCGCGTGCATGGACCGATGGCGCGCCATTCGCGCCGGCTGATGCGCGGCCTGGCCCGCGACCTTGCGCCCCGTAGCATCCTCGATGTCGGCTGCGGCGAGGGCTCGCTGCTGAAGGACCTGGCGCACGACCATCCGGGCGCGCACCTGACCGGCGTGGAACTGTCGGACAACGCGCTCGCCCTGGCCCGCCGCACCTTGCCGCAGGCCGAGTTCCGCGCTCTCGACGTGGCGCGCGAGACGCTGGCCGGCCGCTTCGACCTGGTGGTCTCGGCCGACGTGGTCGAGCACATCGCCGACGATGCCGCGGCATTGACTCACATGGCGGCGATGACCGCGCCGGGCGGGCGATTGATCGTGGCGACGCTGCAGGGCCGCATGCGCGGCTTCGAGCGCGCCATCGGCCACGTGCGCAACTACGCCTGCGGCGAGCTGGCCGCCAAGATCACCGCGACCGGGCTGGCGGTGGAGCGCGTCGTCGAATGGGGCTGGCCGCTCTATTCGCCGCTCTACCGCGACCTGCTCGACGCGCTTGGCAACCGCGGTACCGGCGGGCGCTTCGGGCCGGCGCGCAAGCTGGTGTGCGACGCGCTGTACGCGGCGTTCCTGTTGAACTCGCACGCGCGCGGCGACTACATCTTCGTGCGGGCGAGAAAAAACGCATGAGCACGCCCCACCCATGAGCAGTCTGGGCAAGATCCTGGTGACCGGCGCCGACGGGTTCATCGGCTCGCATCTGGTCGAAGCGCTGGTGCGCCGGGGCCACGACGTGCGCGCGCTGGTGCTCTACAACAGCTTCAATTCCTGGGGCTGGCTGGACCACGCCGAGGCCGACGTGAAACCCGGCCTCGAGGTGGTGGCGGGCGATGTGCGCGACGCGACCGCGGTGCGCACGGCCATGCAAGGCTGCGCGACGGTGCTGCACCTGGCCGCGCTGATCTCGATTCCCTACTCGTACCAGGCCGCCGCCAGCTTCGTGGCCACCAATGTTACGGGCACCTTGAATATCCTGGAGGCCGCGCGCGACTTGGGTGCGGCGCGCACCGTCGTCACCTCCACCAGCGAGGTCTACGGCACGGCGCAGCGCGTGCCGATGGCCGAGGATCACCCGCTCAACGGCCAGTCGCCCTACGCCGCCAGCAAGATCGGCGCCGATGCCCTGGCGCTCGCGTTCCACCGCAGTTTCGCCGTGCCGGTCAGCGTGCTCAGGCCGTTCAACACCTATGGCCCGCGCCAATCGGCGCGCGCGGTGATCCCCACCGTCATCACCCAGATTTTGGCCGGCGCGCGGCGCATCAAGCTGGGCGCGTTGCACCCGACCCGGGACTTCACCTTCGTCGCCGACACCGCGACCGGCTTCATCGCGCTGGCCGAAGCGATGGCGAAATCGGACGCGGCGGTGGGTGAGGTCGTCAACCTGGGCGCCGGGTTCGACATCAGCATCGGCGACACCGCGGCGCTGGTCGCCGAGGTGATGGGCCAGGCGGTCGAGATCGACGCCGACCCGCAACGCCTGCGCCCAGCGGCGAGCGAGGTCGAGCGGCTGCAGGCCGACACCGCCAAGGCCCGCCGCTTGCTGAACTGGTCGCCGGCGTTCGCGGGCCGCCAGGGCCTGCGCCGCGGGATCGAACTCACCGCGCAATGGTTCGCCCGGCCCGAGGTCAGGGCGCTGTACAAGGCCGGGCAGTACAATATTTAAGTCTTGCGGGGAGGACGCTTTGAACCCGATTCCGGTGCGCGCCACCGCGCGGCTGATCCTGCGCGGCGCCGAGGAGCGCGACCTCGACGACATGGCCGCGATCCTGGCCGACGCCGAAGTGGCGCGATTCATCACCTTCGACGGCCGGCCGCAGAACCGCGAGTACGCCTGGCGCATGATGGCGCTGTTCCGCGGCCACTGGGCCTTGCGCGGCTACGGCATGTGGACGCTCGAAGACAAGTCGAGCGGACGCTGCGTCGGCTGGGCCGGCTGCTGGTTTCCCGAGGGCTGGCCCGAACCAGAGATCGGCTGGACATTGGCCCGATCCGTGTGGGGCCAAGGGCTCGCCGCCGAGGCCGCCCGCGAGTCGCTCGGCTTCGCCCGCGACGCGCTGGGCTGGCGGCGCGTCATCCACGTCATCCATCCGGCCAACGCCCGCTCGATCGCGGTCGCCGAGCGGATCGGCTCGCGCCGCACCGGAACCTGGGTTCGAGATGGTAAAGAGCTTGATATATATGGACAGAAGCTCTGTTAATTAGGGTCGTACCCTGATTAAAGTGGTGAAGAAGCCGTCGAGGCCGCCGCGCTCGGGCCAGTGGCTGGGCAGGGTGCGGACCTCGCCGCGGGAGTTGAGGAACCCCTGCTCGCCGCCGAGCCAAGCGGGATCGATCGGCGCGCGAACCAGGTCGGACCGCTCGGCCAAGAGCGCGTCGATCACGGCCTCGCCCTCGGCCGGCTCAAGCGCGCAGACGCTGTAGACGAGTACGCCGCCGGGGCGCACCAGGTTCGCCGCGGCGCGCAACAGCGCCCCCTGCACCGCGGGAAATCGGGCGAGGTCTTCGGCGGTCTTGAGGTAGGGCAGGTCGGGATGGCGGCGCACGGTGCCGGTGGCCGAGCACGGCGCGTCGAGCAACACCGCTTCGGCCTTGTCCGCCGGCTGCCACGCGCGCACGTCGGCGACCACGGATTCGGCCGCGAGCCCGGTGCGCGCCAGGTTCTCGCGCAGCAGACGCACCCGCCGCTCGGCATTGTCGACCGCAGTGACCGCGGCGCCGGCGGCGGCCAACTGCAGCGTTTTTCCGCCGGGCGCGGCGCACAGGTCGAACACGCGCCGGTCGGCCACGCCGCCGGTGGCGGCGGCCAGCGCGCCCAACAGCACCTTGGCCGGCAGCGTGGCGGCGGCGTCCTGCACCCACCAGGCGCCAGTGGCGAACCCGGCCAGCTCCTCGATGCGGCCGGCGTGGTGCACCCGCAACGATCCGGTCGGCAACACCTGCGCCGTCGGCAGCAGGGCTTGAGCCGCCGCGACATCCTTGGCCGACAAATCCAGCGGCGGTTCGACCAGATGCGCGCGCGCGATGGCCATGGCGGTATCCTCGCCGTAAGCCGCGACCCAGCGCGACCGCAGCCACGCCGGCGTGTTCAGCGCGCCGGGGTCTTGGGCCGCGACCAGCGTCGGCCCTTCGCCCGCCACCTTGCGCATGACGGCATTCACCAGGCCGGCAAGCCGGCCCTGACCGCTGCGCTTGACCAGCTCGACGGTGGTGGCGACGGCGGCGTGGGCCGGGGTGTCGAGAAACAGGGCCTGCGCCGCGCCGAGACGTAATGAGTCTTGCGCCAGCGCCGCCGGCTCGTGGGCGATGAAGCGGCCCAGCACGTCGTCGATCTGGCCCAGCCGGCGCAGCGTGGTCGCCACCAGCATGCGCGTGAAGGCGCGATCCCGCGAATCAAGGCCCTCGGTCGCGGCGTCGAAACCGTCGTCGACCGCGCGACGCGAACGCAGCGCGCCCCGCAACAGCGAAAGCGCTGCGACCCGGGCGTCGGGCGCGGTGTGCGGCTTCGGCTTGTGCTGAGGTGACGTCACTCCGCCAACATGTCACTTCGCCGGCATGCGCGCAAAAGCCTCTTGCCAGCCTTCGGCATAGGCGCCATCGCCGTTGATGACGGTGAAGGCGCGGTTGTCGGCGGCGGGATCGGTCAGCGCCGCGATGCACACCGCGGCGGTGTCGATGCGGCTGATCTTCATGCCGGCAGCGTACTCGGCGCGCGGGATCAGCTTGATCGCCTTGCCGGGCGGTTCGTCGGTCATGCCGGCCGGGCCGACGATGACATAGGGAATTCCAGAGGCCATCAGCGCCTCTTCGGCCATGCCCTTGTAGATGAGGACGTTGCGGCCGACCTTGTTGAGAAAGTGATCCTTCTGGCCCGACACCGACGAGGTGATGATGACGTACTTCTTCACCGTGCCCGCGGCTTTGGCGGCGGCCAGCATGTTCTTGGTGCCTTCGTAGTCCACCATCTCGGGCCGGTTGTCGCCCAGCACGCCGGTGGCGGCCTTGGCGTCGATGATGAAGTCGACGCCGTCCATGACCTTGGCCAGCGTCTCGGGCTTGAGCACATCGGCTTCGTACCATGTGGCGAAGTCGCTGCCGAACTTGGACGCGGCGGCGGCCGAATCCCGCGTCATGGCGCGCACCTCGAACGGCTCGCCCGGCAGGGCTTTGAGCGCCTTCAAAACCTGGCTGCCGTTCTTGCCGGTGGCCCCGGCCAGCAGCACCACCGGCTTCTTGCCCTCGCTTTGGGCCGCGGCCGGACCGAACCCGCACAACACCACGGCCGCCACGACGGCCAGCCAAGCACGACGCTGCATGTGAAACCTCATCAAGGGTGGATATCGCGATCAAGGAAACCGCGCACGAGTGTAGCGGCCTCGCCGGTTTTCACGTCGAGAAACCCGTGGCTCCAGCCCGGCAAATCCAGAACGCGACCATTGCGCAGATAATCCTTCGCCCGAGGGGTGAAGCTCCACAGGTCGTCTTCCGGGTTGAGGATCAGAATCTCGTGGTCGAGCGCCCGCAAGGCGTCGGCGGTTGAATAATCGAAGGCGGCGGCGTGGCCCCACCACGAGATGTCGGGGTTGAGCAGGCGGGCCGGAAACACCCGCGCCACCTGGTCGAGAGTGCGCCCGCGCATGCTCCAGAACAGCGCGGCCTTCCACCACTTCACCAGGTGGGCGCCGTCGGGATCGATATCCATGCGTTTGAACTGGGCGCGGTGTTCGGCCAGTTCGGCTTCGGTCCAGATCGCCGCCGAGACCATGACGATCCGCCGCACCTGGCGCGGCCGCTGGCGGGCCAGCTCCAGCGCGATTTTGGACCCGGTGTGATAGCCCATCAGATCGACGTTTCTAAGCGCCAGCGCATCCATCAGCTCGCCCATGGCCGCGGCATAATCCGCGATCGCCGGGCGTCCGCCGTCGTCAAACCGCGGCGGATCGGAGTTGCCAAAACCAGGCGTGTCGACGGCGACGACGATGCGGTCCGCGCCCATGGCCGCCATGAAATTCTCGTAGATCACTCCCGCATAGGGGCTCATGTGGAACAGCAGCAGCGGTGGATGCATCGCCGCCGGGGGGTCGACGCGGCGGTAGTGAAGCTGGCCGAAGCGGCAGTCGGCGTAGGCGCGGGTGACGGCGACCATCACTCGACCCCGTCGAGGAAGCGGCGGATCAGCGCGCAGGTCTCGTCGGTGCGCACATCAAGGAAGCCGTGGCCCCAACCTTTCAGATGATGGACCCGTCCGTACTGCAGGATCGGCTGGGCGCGCCAGGTGTGCGCGTGCAGATCGTCGTCGGGGTTCAGCACCAACACCGGCTGCGAGACGCGCGCCAGGTGGCCCGCCATGTCGTAGGCAAAGGCGGCGTTATGGCCCCACCACGAAATCTGCGGATTGCGCAGGGCGTCGGGGAACTGCACGGCCACGTGGTCCGGCGACCAGCCGGGGCCGGCCCAGTGCAGATGCGCCTTCCATTTCCGCACCAGATGGGCGCCGTCCTCGCGTACCTCCTCGTGGGCGTAATGCGCGCGAAAGTCGGCGAGTTCCTGCTCGGTGAAGATCGGCGCGGAGATCAGCACCAGCTTGCGC
>JANRJB010000466.1:0-2684 GCA_033764265.1 Rhodospirillaceae bacterium
CAGCTTCAGGCATTGGCCGAGCCATGCCGCCAAATCGAGCCCGCCCTCGTGATGCGCGGTGGCGACGGACGCGTCGGGCGAGACGGTCCCCTCGGCCCCGAACGGCGGGTTGGTCATGACCACGTCGAACGGAAAGGCGCAAATCAGGTCGGGCAGCGCCGCCAGATCGCCGACCACAACCCGCGCGCGGGCGTTCAAGCCATTGAGCGCGACCCCCTGCTCGGCGAGCGCGGCCAGCTCCGGCTGCAGTTCCAGCCCGGACACGTCCACCCCCGGTAGCCGTGCGGCCAGACAGAACATGGCCGCACCCGTGCCGCAGCCGGCATCGAGCACCCGCTGCCCCGGTTTGGCGGCGACCGCCGCGGCCAGCAGCACGGGATCGATGGCCGCGCGATACCCCTCGGCCGGCTGGCGCAAGCGCACGCGGCCGCCGAGCAGGGTGTCTTCGGTGATCTTGGCCGCCCGATCCTGCGTCACGGCAGCTCTTCGGGGCACAGGTGCCGCGCCACTTCGCGGGCGGCGGCCAGATCTTCCTCGCGCACAAACAGCCGGCGCGGAAAATCGTTGAACCCCGCCAGCGTGTCGGCGATCGGCCCGTCGACCTCGAACGCCTCGATGCCGCGGGCGGCCAGATTGGCCTTCAGCGCGGAGACCAGGACGATGTTGGGGGTTCTGAGCAGTTCCTTCATGCAGGCAAATTGCGCCCGATGCGGCGAATTCGCAAGGAATTGAACACCTTCGTTCGCGTTCCCGGCCCGGCGCGGCGGGGTTGAACTTGCCGGGTGGAAGTCGCCGCCCTATGGTGCGGCCACTCATCCTGACCGAACGCGGAATTTGCCGTGGCGACCATTGTTTCCCTTGAAAGCCAGCGCCGATCCAAGGCCAAGGCGCTAGACGAACTGACCGCCCTGGTCGAGACCGACCTGAAGGCGGTCAACCGCACCATCGTCGCGCGAATGCAGAGCCCGGTGGCCCTGATCCCGCAGTTGGCCGGACACCTGATCGCCGCCGGCGGCAAGCGCCTGCGGCCGCTCTTGACGCTGGCGGCCGCCAAGCTGTGCGGCTACACCGGCGAGCGGCATATCAAGCTGGCGACCTGCGTCGAGTTCATTCACTCCGCCACCCTGCTGCACGACGACGTGGTCGACGAGAGCGAACTGCGCCGCGGCAAGGAAAGCGCCAACACCATCTGGGGCAACCAGTCGAGCGTGCTGGTCGGCGATTTCCTGTTCAGCCGCGCTTTCGAGCTGATGGTCGAGGATGGCTCGCTCAAGGTGCTTCAGATCCTGTCGCGTGCCTCGTCGGTGATCGCCGAGGGCGAGGTGCACCAGCTGCTGACCTCGAACGACACCGAGACCAGCGAGGCGCAGTATCTGGAAGTGATTCAGGCCAAGACCGCGGAGCTGTTCGCCGCCGCGGCGCGCATCGGCGCGGTGGTCGCCGGCCGGCCGGACGTCGAGGAAGAGGCCCTGCGCGCCTACGGCATGAATCTCGGCATCGCCTTCCAGCTGATCGACGACGTGCTCGACTATTCCGCCCGCCAGGCCGAGCTGGGCAAGACCATCGGCGACGATTTCCGCGAGGGCAAGATCACCCTGCCGGTGATCCTGGCCTTCCGTCGCGGCGACGAGGCCGAGCGCGGTTTCTGGAAACGCGCGCTGGAAGAGCTGGACCAGTCCGACACCGACCTCGCGCGCGCCATGGACCTGATGACGCGCCACAACAGCCTGAACGATACCGTGACGCGCGCGCGCCACTACGGCGCCATCGCCCGCGACGCGCTCGGCATCTTTCCCGACGGCCACGTCAAATCGATCCTGCTCGACGTGATCGACTTCTGTATCGACCGGGCGTACTAACCGATGCTGGACGCCGCCGCCGCCGAACTCGGATCGTCCCAGCGCAAGGCGCGCCGGGCGATCATCATCTGCAATCTGGGCGGCGCCGATGGCCCCGACAGCGTGCGGCCGTTCCTGTTCAACCTGTTCAGCGACCGCAACATCATCCCGTTGCCGGGCTGGCTGCGTCTGCCGCTGGCGGCGCTGATCTCGACCCTGCGCGCGCCCTATACCCGCAAGCTCTATCGCCGCCAGGGCGGCCGCTCGATCCTGTTCCAGCAGACCGAGGCCCAGGCCCGCGCTCTGGAAGCCGCGGCATCGACGCCGGACCGCGAGGTCAAGGTGGTGATCGCCATGCGCTACTGGCACCCGATGGCGGCCGAGGCGATCGCCGCGGTGGAAGCCTTCGCACCCGACGAGATCGTGGTGGTGCCGCTGTACCCGCAATTCTCGGCCACAACCACGACCACCATCCTGGACCGCCTGCGCGACGAGGCCCGCGCGCGCAATCTCAAGGCCAAGATCTCGGCGGTGTGCTGCTATCCGCGCCTGGGCGGGTTCGTCGGCGCGCTCGCCGACCTGATCAAGCCGCATCTGGAGGCGCAAATCGCCGCCGGCGGGCGCCCGCGCCTGTTGCTGTCCGCGCATGGCCTGCCCAAGAAGCTGATCGGCCGTGGCGACCCGTATCAGTGGCAGGTGGAGCAGACCGCGGCCGCGATCACCGACGCCCTGGCCGCGCGCGGCCTGAACGATCTGGACTGGCGGGTCTGCTACCAAAGCCGGCTGGGACCGATGTGGCTGGGCCCGCACCTGGAGGACGAGATCCGCGCCGCCGGCGCCGATAAA
>JANRJB010000026.1:0-16144 GCA_033764265.1 Rhodospirillaceae bacterium
AGCCAATCCACGCCCCCAACGCGACCGACATCTACCGCCCGCTCGAGAAGGTCGCCGGCGCGCCGACCCCGCAGCCCCTGCCCCGCCGCCCCGCCCCCGCCGATCGCTTCGCCGAGGTCCGGCGGATCGCCGAGACGATGGACAGCTACGCGGTGCTGGTCTGGCACGACGGCGCGATCGTGTTCGACTATGCCGGGCCGGGTCTCACCGGCGACATTCGCCCCGACGGCGCTTCGATGCACAAGAGCATCGCCGCATTGGCGGTGGGCGCGGCCATCGACCGCGGATTGATCGCCGGCCCGGACGTGGCCATGGGCACGTTGCTGCCCGAATGGGCCGAGCGGCCCGAGGGTGCGATCACGCTCGCCAACGTCCTCGGCATGACGACCGGGTTGACCACGTTCTCCAGCGCCGGCGGCCCGCTCAGCGAAGCGACGCGGTTCCTGGGCGGCCTCGATCCGCGCGGCCTGACGCTGTCGCGCACGCTGCAGGCCCCGCCCGGATCGGCGTTCGCCTACCGCAATCTCAATTCGTACCTGCTGGGCCTGGCGATCGAGGCCGGCACCGGCCAGCGCTATGCCGCATTTCTATCCCAGGCGCTGTGGCAGCCGCTGGGCGCGGCGGACGCGTTCGTCTGGCTCGATCGGCCCGGCGGCACCGCCCGCACCTATACCGCCCTTCTGGCCCGGCCCGAGGATTGGCTGCGCATCGGCCTGTTGATCAAGGATCGGGGCGCGTTCCTGGGCCAGCGCGTGATCAGCGCTGCGTGGATCGACGCGATGCTGACGCCGTCGCCGCTGTACGCGAACTACGGCTACCAGGTGTGGTTCGCCGAACCGTTCCTGGCCACCCGCTACTACAACCCGACCCAGCGCGGCTTGAACATTTCGGCCAGCGCGCCGTTCAAGGCCGCCGACACGGTGTTCTTCGACGGCGTCGGCGGCCAGCGGGTGTACATCAGCCGCGCCCAGGACAGCGTGATCGTCCGGCTGGGCGTGGCGCGCCCCGATTGGGACGACACCGCACTGCCCAACGCCGTCGCCGATGCCCTGGCGTCTCAGCCCGAAGGCTGAGCGGCCACCATCGCCAAGACCGCCCGCGCCGCCGCCTGCGACGGCAACACGCCGGGCGGCGCCAGCTTGGCGACCGCCTGCTTGAACTGGGCCCGCATCGCGCTGCGCGCGGCCGGGTCGATCAACAGCCGGTTCACGTCGTCGGCCAGAATGTCGGGCCGGCAATCCTGCTGCAGTCGCTCGGACACCACCGCGCGATCCAAGAGGACGTTGATCAGGTTCACGTAGCGTGTGCGCACCAAGCGGCGCAGCAGCCACGCCGACACCGGGTGCAACCGGTAGGCGACGACGTGCGGCAAACCGGCCAGCGCCAGTTCCAACGTCACGGTGCCAGAGGCAGCCAACGCCGCGGTGCTGGCGGCGAATGCGTCGAACCGGTCGGACGCGGCCACGACTACGGCCGTCGGCCACGGCCAATCGGCGACGCCGGCGCGCACCCGCGCCTCGACGCCCGGCACGGTCGGCACCGCGAGATGCAGGCCCGGCACCTTGGCCGCGATCTGCCCAATCGTGTCGCGGAACATCGGCAGCAGCGCCGCGACCTCGGCCGCGCGGCTGCCGGGCAGTACGGTCAGGATCGTCGCCTCGGGCGGAATGCCGTGCCGGCCGCGAAAGCGCGCAGCATCGCCGCGGTCGGCGCCGCTCTCGATCACAGGATGTCCGACCCAGTCGGTGGCAAGGCCGTATCGGGTGAAATGGGGCGGCTCGAACGGGAACAGCACCAGCAGGCGATGAATCCAGCGCGCCAGTTGGCGGGCGCGGCCGGGCCGCCACGCCCACACCTGCGGACCGACGTAGCGCACGCGCGGGATCGGGCTGCCGCGCCGGGCCAGACGCTGATGGATGCGACCGGTGAAACCCCAGGAATCTATGGTGACCAGCACATCGGGCCGCGACCGCTCGATATCGGCCACGCTCTCGCGCACGCGGGCGAGAACGCGGGCGAACTTGGGGATCACCTCGAGAATCCCCAGCAGCGCCAGTTCGGACGGGTCGAACAGGCTGCGCAGACCGGCGGCCTGCATTTCGGGCCCGCCGATTCCGCAGAACCGCGCGCGACCGTCGGTTTCGGCGGTCAAGGCCCGCATGAGCTGCGCGCCGAGCGCGTCGCCCGACGGCTCGCACGCGACCAGGTAAATCAGCGGTCCGGTCACGATGGCGTCTCGGCCAAACTGACGCCGACCACGAACAGCCCCGCCGCGTCGGCGGCGCGGGCCACGGCGGCACGGTCGATGACGATGGTCTCGCCGGCTTCAACGGCGATGCCTGCGAAACCCGCCTGTGCGCAGTTGGTCACGGTATCGGGGCCGATCGCCGGCAGATCGACACGCCGGTCCTGGGTCGGCTTCTTGCACTTGACCAGGATCGGCCGCGCACCCTGTTCGGCGGCCCCGACCGCGGCGATCATCGCGTCGGTGCCGGCCGCGTCTTCCCGCGCGAGCACGCGCCCACCCGCCACCGCAACCGCCTGGCCCACATCGGCGCGGCCCAGCGCGCGCGCGGCGGCGAAGCCAAGCGCAATGTCGGCGCGGGCGGGGTCACCGGGTGCGGGACCGCCGATCAGGCCAACGGGTGCCAATGCCTCGGCCAGCACGTCACCGACGCCGACCACGCGGAATCCCTCGCGCTCGATTTCAGCCGTCACCGCGCGCAACAGGCCGTCGTCGCCCAGCGCGTGATAGGCCACCCGCGCCAGGAATGCCGCGGTGCGCAAGTCGGGACGGAACTCGGCGAGCCGCGGGCGGCGGACGCGCCCGGCCATGACCAGATCGCGCACGCCGGCCGCGCGCAGCAGCGCGAAGCCGCGGGCCGCGTGGTTGAAGTCGACCCAGGCGTCCGGCCCCGCGCCCAGTTGCGCCGGATCGGCGAACCCTTCCACGCCCAGCACGAAACACGGCCGCCCCTGACCGCGCGCCGCGGCAGCGATCAGGCCCGGCAGCGCGCCGGCGCCGGCGATCAGGCCAAGGCGCGCGGGCGGCGGCGCTTCCATGTTCGGTGGCGGCGTCAGGCGCCGTTGCCGTTGCCCGCGGCCAGCGGCGTGCACAACGGCCGCGACGAATCGGCGCGGATGAAGTTGACGATGTCCATGACGCCGACGTGATTGGAATACAGATCCGCGACTTCGGCGATACGCTCGGCCATGGTGCCTTCGTGCGAGAACAGCAACCCGTAGGCCGAGCGCAGCTTCTGGATGTCGTCGCGCGAGAAGCCGCGGCGTTTCAGGCCGATCAGGTTCAACCCGGTCAGCCGCACGCGGTTACCCTGGGCCGAGCCATAGGGAATGATGTCCTTGTCGACGCCGGTCTTGCCGCCGATCATGGCGTGCTTGCCGATGCGCACGAACTGCTGCACGCCGCACTGGCCGCCGACGATGGCGAATTCGCCCAGGCTGACGTGGCCGCCGAGCGCCACGCCGTTGGTCAAAATGACGTTGTTTTCGATCTTGCAGTCGTGGGCGACGTGCGCGCCGACCATGATGAAACAGCGATCCCCCACGCGCGTCGCCATGCCGCCCTGTTCGGTGCCGATGTGCATCGTGACGTGCTCGCGGATCACGGTGCCGGCGCCGATCACCAGTTCCGAGGGCTCGCCCTTGAACTTCAGGTGCTGGGGCGCGAGGCCGAGCGCCGCGTAGGGATAAACCGCCGTGCCGGCGCCAATGCTGGTGCGGCCGTCGATCACCACGTGGGCCATCAAGCGAACCCCGTCAGCCAGCCGCGCATGGCGGCCGACGACGCAATAGGGTCCGATTTCGGCGGTGGCGGCCACCTCCGCGCCCGGGTCGACCACCGCCGTCGGGTGGATGCGGGTCACGTTCGGCGCCTAGGAGTTCATGATCATGGCGGAGAACGTCGCCTCGGCGACGACCGCGTCGCCAACCCTGGCTTCGCCCGAGAAGCGCCAGACGCCCAAGCGCGCGCGCTCTTTCTTGCACACCAGGTGCAGTTGATCGCCGGGCTCCACCGGCTTGCGGAAGCGCGCATTCTCGATGGTCATGAAGTAGACCAGCTTGCCCTCGGCGCCCGCGCCGAGCGACGCCACCACCACCACCGCGGCGGTCTGCGCCATGGCCTCGACGATCAGCACGCCGGGCATGACCGGTCGCGCCGGAAAATGCCCGGGGAAAAACGGCTCGTTGATCGAGACATTCTTGACCCCGGTGGCGCTTTCGCCCGGCACCAGATCGATCACCCGGTCGATCAGCAGAAACGGATAGCGGTGCGGCAGCATCCGCATGATGCCGTGGATGTCGATGGTTTGCGTCAGATCGGCGGTGGGCTGTCCGTCCATGGCCGAAAATCCCTGCATTGCGGCGCCGTTAATGCCCCGGCGCCATTAGAGAATTGTTTCCACGCCCGGTCAACCGCGCGGCCGCTGTTCGCGCGCCTATGGCTTTCGCGTCAATCGCGCCAACGCGGCCAATTCACGCCAGAACTGACGGATCGGCTTGGCGGGGTAACCCATCACCGTCTCGCCCGCGTTGACGTCGCGCATGACCCCAGATTGGCCGGCGATGCGCGCCCCCGGCCCGATGGTCAGGTGGTCGAGGACGCCGACTTGCGGACCGATCATCGCGCCGTCGCCGATGACCGTGCTGCCGGCCACGCCCGACTGCGCCACCAGGATGCAGTTGCGCCCCACCACAACGTTGTGGGCGATGTGCACCAGATTGTCGAGTTTGGTGCCCGCGCCGATCACCGTGTCGTCCAGCGTGCCCCGGTCGATGGTGCAGTTGGCGCCGATCTCCACGTCGTTACCGATGACCACGCGCCCGAGTTGCGGAATCTTCATCAGCCCTTCGGCGCCGGGCGCAAAACCGAAGCCGTCCTGTCCGATGCGCACGCCGGGATGGATCAGCACACCGTCGCCGATCAGGCAATATTGGAGCGTCACCTGCGCGCCGATGCGGCAACGCGCGCCGACGCGCACGCCAGGGCCGACCACCGTGTTGGCGCCGATCCGCGTGCCGGCGCCGATCTCCGCGCCCGGGCCGATCACGACCCCGGCCTCGATCACCGCATCGGGCGCCAGGCGCGCGTCTGGCGCGATCGGCGATGTCATCGAAACGGCCTGGCCCGCCATCGGGTAAAAGGCCGATGCCGCCCGGGCGAACGCCGTACGCGGGTCGCGACATACCAGGATCAAGCTTGCGCGCGGTGCATGGTCGGCGAGATCGGGCGTCACCAGGCACGCCCCGGCGCGGGTGGCCGACAGCGCCGGCGCGGCCTCGCGACCCGCGGCATATGCCAAATCCTGTTCCGTCGCCGACGCCAGGCTCGCCACGTCGGAGACGACGCGCGCCCGGTCGGCCGTCGTGGACAGCGGATCAGCCCCGGCGATACGCGCCAGGGCCGCTAGGTCGAAGGCACCGGCCCGGCGGTAGAACCGTGGGTCCGGCATGGACGCGCTGCCGGTGGGTTACTTCTTGGCGGGCGCGGCGGGCGGCTGGGCGCTCTGCTGCTGGCCGCCAATCGGCTGGCCGTTCTCGTCGAGCCGCTGCAGCGTTTCGGGATTCTGGAACTGCACCGACGGCAGTTTCTGATTGAGCTTGTCGAGCACCGGCTTGGTCAGGTCCATGCCCGGATCGAAGATCATCAGCTGGCTGCGCGCGAGCACGGCGTTGACGTTCTTCTCTTTCGCCACTTCGCTCGACACGACCATGATCGTATTGCCGATTTCCTGCATCGACTGCTGGAACGAGTACTCCAGCCGTTCCTGCTTGTCGCGCACCTGGGTCTGGAAGTCGGCCAGCTTTTTCTGGAATTCCTGGGCGCGCTGCTGGAACACGTCGGGCGTCATCACGCCGCGCTGCTGAGCCAGGTCCTGGTCTTCTTTGCGCAGCTTCTGCTCCATGTCGGAGACCTGGGTCTGGTACTGTTGGGCGTACTTGTCGCGCTCCAGGCGCACGCCCTTGGCGGCAAGCGAATCGCGCAGCAGCAGGTCGGTGTCGACCACGCCGATGATCGGCGCCGGGTGCCGTTCGGCCTGTGCGATGGCCGCGCCGGGGGCGCTGAGCAGAGCCGCGGCGGCGGCGGCCGACACGATCAGGCGCTGGAAAGTCTTGGTCATTGTGGAATCCTTGGTGGTTTGGGTCAGTCTCGGGAACGTCGGTCGCGGGGACGGTCTTCAGAATCGCTGACCGAAGTTAACGCGGAACTTCTGACGGTCATCGAACGGCTGCTTGTTAAAGACAAATGGAGCCCAGTCAATATTGATCGGGCCGACCGGCGATTCCCACTGGATGCCGATCCCGGCGGAACCCCTAAATATCTGAGATTCAATGATATTCGGCGTCGGGATGCGCTTTTTCAGGTCCTTCGGCGGGCCGATCGCGCCCCAGTCGGTGAACACTTTCGGGGTAATTCCGATCTCTTCGGGCAACCCGAGCGGGATTTTCAGGTCGGCGGTGAAGGTGGCGATCCAGTCCCCGCCCAGGGCGTCGCCGGTCAGGCCGTCGCGCGGGCTGATGCCGAAATCGTCGAACCCGCGCAGGTTTGTGCCGCCCAGCTGGTAGCGCTGGTAGATTTTCACGTCCTCGCCCAGTCCGACGATGTAGCCCAGGTTGCCCACCAAGCCCAGGATCCAGCCGTCCAGGGGCTCGGCATACCAGCCCGCGCCGAAACCGCCACGCAGAAACTTCTCCGTGCCGCCCAGGCCCGCAAGCTCGGTGGTCAGGCTGACGTAATAACCGCGGCTGGGGTCGATGACGTTGTTGCGCCGGTCGAGCGCGATGGTCTGGCTGACCTGCGACGCAACCGCGGTGCCCTGCTGTTCGCGCACATACTGCGACGAGAACGAACTGATGCCGGTCAGCTTGGTCCAGGAGATCAGGTAGCTGAACCGCTGGAACAGGTATTCGTTGTAGTTGAAACCGAAGCGCGCCGACCCGCCGATCGACTCGGACGTGAACCCGGCCTCGTCCTCGTAGTCCTGCCGGGTCGCGAACAGGTCGCCGCCGGCCACGACGCGGCGGTCGAGGAAGTAGGGCTCGGTGAAGCTGAGGTCGATCTGGCTTTGCTGCTGGGCCAGGCTGAGGTTCAGGCGCAGGTCCTGGCCGCGGCCCAACAGATTGCGCTCGCGGATACCGACGTCGAACAAGGCGCCGCTGGCGCTGGAGAAGCCGACGCCGAACTGCAATTCGCCGGTCGACTGTTCCTCGACCTCGGCCGTGATCACGGTGCGGTCCGGCGACACTTCCGACGGTGTGGTCTCGACCTTGACCTTGTCTTCCTTGAAGAACCCCAGGTTCTCCAGGCGCTCTTTCGAACGACGGATTTTCGCCGAGTTGAAGGCGTCGCCTTCGGCCAGCATGATCTCGCGGCGGATGACGCGGTCGAGCGTGCGGACGTTGCCCTTGATCTCGACCCGCTCGACAAACACGCGCGGGCCTTCCTCGACGACGTACGTGATGTCGATGGTGCGCGTATCGGGATTGCGGCGCACACGCGGGCGCACGTCGATGAAGGCGTAGCCGTCGTTGCCGACGGTGTCGGTGATGGCGTTGATGGTGTCGTCGATTTCCTTGGCGTTGTACCAGTCGCCCTGACGGGTCAGGATGTCGGGGTTCAGGCGCGCGGCCTGGTAGCCCTTGATCTGCACGTCGGCGTCGACCTTGCCCAGGCGGTAGCGCGGACCTTCCTTGACGGTGAACGTCAGGAAGAAGCTCTCGCGGTTCGGCGCCAGCTCGGCGACCGCCGAGATCACCTCGAAATCGGCGTAGCCGTTCTGCAGGTAATGCCGGCGCAGGAGTTCGCGGTCGAAGTTCATGCGCTCGGGGTCGTAGGTGTCGTTCGACGTCAGGAAGCGCCACCAGCGCTCCTCGCGCGTCAGCACCACGTCGCGCAGGTCGCCGTCGTCGAACTCCTTGTTGCCGACGAAGTTGATCTTGCGCACGTAGGTCGGCTTGCCCTCGGTGATCTCGTAGACCAGATCGACGCGGTTCTGCGGCAGCTCGATCACCTTGGGCTCGACGCGCACGCCGAAGCGGCCCTTGCGACGGTACAATTCCAGGATCTTCTCGACGTCCTGCTGCACCTTGGTGCGGGTGTAGACCACGCGCGGGCGCAACTGTATTTCGGGCGACAACTTGTCGTCCTCGATGCGCCGGTTACCCTCGAACGAAATACGATTGATGATCGGGTTCTCGACCACGCGCACCACCAGCATGGCGTTCTGGCGGCCCATGTTGACGTCGGCGAACAGGCCGGTGGCGAACAGGTTCTTCATCGAGCGGTCGATGCGCGCAGGGTCGAACGGGTCGCCCTCGCGGATCGTCAGGTAGCTGCGGATGGTGGCGCCCTCGATGCGCTGGTTGCCCTGGATGCCGATCTGTTCGATGACATCGCCGCCCTGGGCCAGAACCGGGGCGTTCCCGACCCCCAGGCACACCAGAACGACCGCCAGAAAGCGCAGTGGCCCGCTCCCGATCAGAGACACAACGTTCAACCTACGTCCCTCGATCATGGAGCCGATCGATCCACTTGTCCGCGCAATGTCCCGGTAAAGCGGCCCGGCGGCCGCTCAGAGTTGGACGATGTCGTTCCAGGTCACGAACACCATCAGCGCGACCACAAGCGCCAATCCGAAGCGCAAGCCCCATTCCTGGACCCGTTCCGACAAGGGCCGGCCGCGGACGGCTTCGATGGCGTAAAACAACAGGTGGCCGCCGTCAAGCAACGGCACCGGCAATAGGTTGATCATGCCCAGATTGAGCGAGAGGATCGCCATGAAAATGACGAAATTCACCACTCCGGACCGCGCCGCCTGGCCCGAGTATTTGGCGATGCGGATCGGCCCGCCCAGGTCCTCGGTGCCGCGCACGCCGCTGATCATCTGGCCGATGGCGACGACCGTGCCTTCCATCACCACGTAGCACTGCTGCAGCGACCAGCCCAAGGCCTCGACCGGCCCGGCCCGCTCCATCTTCCGGCTTTCGCCCGACACCGAGATGCCCAACAGGGCGTGCTTCTGGGCGTTGCCGAAGGCGTCTTCGCCCTCGACGATGCGCGGCGTGGCGGTCAGGTCCAGCGCCGTACCGTCGCGTTCGACCGAAAAGGTCATCGGCGCGCCGTGGGCGATGGCCACCATGCGCTGGATGTCCTCGAAACGGCGCACGGGCTGGCCGTCGATGGCCAGGACGCGGTCGCCGGGCGCGAAACCCGCCGCCGCCGCCGCGCTGTCGGCCACCACCGTGCCGATCACCGGCTCGGTCACGGGGCGCCCGCTGATGAAGAACACCGCCCAGAACACCAGGATCGCGAACACGATGTTCACCGCCGGGCCGGCGAAAACGATGGCCGAGCGTTGCAGCGCGGTCTTGTATTTGAACGACACCGCCCGTTCCTCGGGCGTCAGCGGCCGGCTCGCCATGTCCTTGGGCCGGGCCTCGCCGTGGGCATCGCCCGATCGCGGCGATGGCCCGCCCTCGATGGCTTCCATGGTCTCGGCCTCGCCGAACATCTTGACGTAGCCGCCCAGCGGTATGGCGCTGACCTTCCAGCGGGTGCCGTGGCGATCGGTCCAGCCGAACAGCTCGGGTCCGAAGCCTATGGAAAAGCTGTCGCACCGCACCCGGTTGCGGCGGGCGACATAGAGGTGGCCGTACTCGTGCACGAACACCACGACCGACAACGCGACAATGAACGCGATCAGGGTCATGGGCAGCGACGCGAAGGTATCCATGGCGTGTTGTCCGTTCCGCTCGCCGCCTATTCGGCGGCCCGTTTCAGTTTGCCGGCCTCGGTCGCCTTGATTCGGGCCTCGGCATCGATGGCCAGCACGTCGTCCAGGCCGGCCAGCGGCCGCGCCGTCATGCCGGCCAGAACGCGTTCCGAGATTGACACGATATCGAGGAAGCCGATGGCGCCGGTCAGGAACAGATCGACGGCGACTTCGTTGGCGGCGTTGAAAATGGTGGCCGCCGAGCCGCCGATCCGCAACGCCTCGCGCGCCAGACGCAGCGCCGGGAAGCGGTCTTGGTCGGGCGCCTCGAAGGTCAGCGAGCCCAGCTTGGCCAAGTCGAGCCGGGCGGTGGGCGCCGGCATGCGGTCCGGCCAGGCCAAGGCATAGGCGATCGGCGTGCGCATGTCGGGCGTGCCCAGTTGCGCCAACACCGAGCCATCGGCGTACTCCACCATGCTGTGCACAACCGACTGCGGATGCACCACCACGTCGATGCCTTCGCTCGGCAGGCCGAACAAATGGCTGGCCTCGATGATCTCCAGGCTCTTGTTCACCATCGTCGCGGAGTCGACGGATATTTTCGCGCCCATCGACCAGTTGGGATGGGCAACCGCCTGGGCCGGGGTCGCGCGGGCCATCTCGGCCCGGCTGTGGGTGCGGAACGGCCCGCCCGACGCGGTCAGAATCACGCGGCTGATGGATTGGCGCTGATCGGCCTGGAACACCTGGAAGATGGCGTTGTGCTCCGAATCAACGGGCAGCAGCGTCGCGCCATGGCGGCGCACCGCGGCCATGAACACCTCGCCGGCGCTGACCAGGCATTCCTTGTTGGCGAACGCAACGATGGCGCCGCGCTCCACCGCGCACCACGTCGCGCGCAGGCCGGCCGCGCCGACGATGGCGGCCATCACCCATTGCGACGGCAGCCGCGCGGCCTGGCACACCGCGTCGGGGCCGGCCGCCACCTCGATGCCCGAACCGCTCAGCAGGTCCTTCAGCTCGGCGTATTGCTGCGGATCGCCGATGGCCACGAACTTCGGCTTCAGCTGGCGGGCCTGAGCGGCCAGGCGCACTGCGTTGCGGTGGGCGGCCAGGGCGATCACTTCGAAACGCCCCGGATGGCGCGCGATCAGGTCGACGGTGTTCTCGCCCACCGAGCCGGTCGAGCCCAGGATCGCCACCGATCGCGCGGGTGTGTCGCCGGGCGTTACCACGTCAGCACTCCACCTTTGAAATAAGCGCACATCAGGGCTGCGGCCGGTGCGGCCGCCCACAGCCCGTCAAAGCGGTCCATGACACCGCCGTGCCCGGGGATCAATCCGCCGGAATCCTTCACAGCGTAGCGCCGTTTCAGCCCGGATTCGAACAAATCGCCAAGTTGGGTCAAGATCGAAAGCCCCGATGACATAAGGGTCAAGGTCACATCCACCGTGCCGTTCAAGGCCGCAATCAGCCCGAGCCCGGCCCCAGTTCCGATCACGAGCCCGCCGCCCGCCCCCGACCAGGTCTTGTTGGGGCTGATGGCCGGCGCCAGCTTGGGCCCACCGAATGTGCGCCCGACCGCATAGGCGCCGATATCGGTACCCCAGACCACCGCCAGCAGCCAGTAGACCGACTCGGTGCCGCCGATCCGCATCACGAACACCAGCGAAATGGCGGGGATTGCGGCATAGGCCACAGTCGCCTGGACCACGGCGAACCCCCGCCGACCGGCAAGCTGGTCAGCCAGCACCACCAGAACCGTGGCGGCGAAGACCAGCGCCAGGGCCAGCCCGGCATTGCCGAATACCGATGCGGCGGCGACCGCCGTGAGCGAGGCCGCGGCCATCAGCGCGCGGCGTTTGCCGCCCTCCTGGCCGTCCATGCGGGTGAATTCGATCGCCATGGCGACCACGATCGCGGCCACCAGCAGGTCGAAATAAGGCGATCCGGCGCTGACGATCAGGAGGAAAAGCGGGGCGAGTATCAATCCTGAAATCAGACGGGTACGCAGCACGGAAACCTCAGGTGACCACCGCGCCGAAGCGCCGCTCGCGACCCATGAAGGTCTCGATCGCGGCCTGCAAGTCGGCATGGCCGAAGTCGGGCCACAGCGTCTTGGTGAACACCAGTTCGGTATAGGCCAGCTGCCACAACAGGAAATTGCTGATGCGCTGTTCACCCGATGTGCGAATCAGAAGATCCGGATCAGGAATGCCATCGGTGAACAGCTTGCGCGCGAACATGCGCTCGTCGATCTGATCGGGCGCGATCGCGCCGCGGGCGGCATCGGCGGCCAGCGACCGTGCGGCGTTGACGATTTCCTGCCGACTGCCGTAGCTCAGCGCCACGATCAAGGTCAGCCGGGTGTTGGCGGCGGTCTTGCGTTCGGCGGCCTCGATCAGGTCTACGGTATCGGGCGGCAGGCGCGTCCGGTCGCCGATCACCTGGAACCGCACGCCGTTGCGGTCCAAGTCGGCGACCTCGATCTGCAGGTACAGCCGCAGCAGGCCCATCAAGTCGCGCACTTCGGTCTCGGGCCGCTGCCAGTTCTCAGACGAGAAGCCGAACAGGGTGAGGTACGAAATGCCGAGCTCGGCCGCGCTTTTGACCACCCGGCGCAAGGCGTCGGCGCCGCGCTTGTGGCCCGCGGTGCGCGGCAGGCCGCGGGCCCGGGCCCATCGGCCGTTGCCGTCCATGATGATGGCCACGTGCACGGGCACGGCGCCGTTGCCGGCGCCGGCCAGCGGCCGGGCGGAGATGGCGGGCGCGCTCGACATCAGACCTGCATGATTTCCTGTTCTTTGTGCTTCAGCATGTCGTCGATCTTGGCGACATACTGGTCGGTCATCTTCTGGACGTCGTCGTGGTGGCGGCGATGTTCGTCCTGGGAGATCTTGTGATCCTTCTCGAGCTTCTTGAGCACTTCGTTGCCGTCGCGGCGGACGTTGCGGATCGCAACCCGCGCCTGTTCGGCGTATTTGTGGGCGACCTTGGTCAGCTCGGTGCGCCGTTCGGCGGTCAGGGGCGGGATCGGCACGCGGATCAGCGTGCCGTCGCTGACCGGGTTCAGGCCCAGGTTGGCCTCGCGAATGGCTTTCTCGACCGACTTGGCCAGCCCCTTGTCCCACACCGACACCGAAATCAGGCGGGCCTCGGGCGTTGAGACGCTGGCCACCTGGCTGATCGGCATCTTCTGGCCGTAGGCATCGACCATGACGGGGTCGAGCAGCGCGATCGAGGCCCGCCCGGTGCGCAATCCGGCGAATTCCTTCTTCACCACATCGATGGTGCTGTCCATCTTGTGCTGCAGTTCTTTGCGCAGAGTCGGGAAATCCTGGGTCATCTCGTCCTCCCTGGTGCGCTAGGCCGCGCGGCCCGCCGCGGCGGCGATCAGCGTGTACGTCCCTTCGCCGCGCAGGACCCGCGCCACCGCATCAGGCTTATGCATGTCAAATACCACAATTGGCAGGTTGTTTTCGCGGGCCAATGCGATCGCCGCGGTGTCCATGACTTTAAGATCGTCGGCGATGACTTTGTCGAAGCTGAGGCGGTCGAACCGCTTGGCTGCCTTATTCTTCTTCGGGTCGGAATCGTAAACGCCGTCGACCTGGGTGGCCTTCAGCAGAGCGTCGCAGTTCATTTCCACCGCGCGCAGCGCCGCGGCGGTGTCGGTGGTGAAGAACGGATTGCCGGTGCCGGCGGCGAACACCACCACCCGGCCCTTTTCCATGTGCCGCATGGCCCGCCGGCGGATGTAGGACTCGCACACTTGGGCCATGGCGATGGCCGATTGCACGCGCGTCGGCACGCCCAGGCTTTCCAGTGCGGTCTGCACCGCGAGCGCGTTGATCACGGTCGCCAGCATGCCCATGTAGTCGGCCGTGGTGCGGTCCATGCCGTTGGAGGCGCCCGACAAGCCGCGAAAGATGTTGCCGCCGCCGATCACCAGGCACACTTGGAAGCCGCCGGCCACCACCGCCTGCACGTCACGGGCCAGCTTGAGCACGGTCTCGTTGTCGAGCCCGAACTCCCGGTCGCCCATCAAGCCTTCGCCCGAAACCTTCAACAGCACGCGCCGGAACGGCAACGGGCGGGCCGTCGCCTTGGGCGTGGCAGCTGGCGTCGAGGCTTTGGCCTTACGCGCGGGCATTGATCCCCCAAATCCGGTCGCCGTTTCGCAGCCGTGCCGCAGCTAGCAAAAAGGGACGGTGCAACCCGTCCCTCTCGCCGCGCCCGTGGTGTGGGCGGCGGCCCGCGGCGGCGGGCCTTGGTATAGCAAACCCGAACGGCCCGGTCGCAGGAAATTAAGGCGATGGAAAATCCAAATGCAACAAATCGTTAAGGTTGCAACTCAGACCTTCGCCACGGCCGCAACTTCGGCCGCGAAGTCCTTCTCTTCCTTCTGGATGCCCTCGCCCAGCGCGAAGCGCTGGAAGCCCTTCAGCGCGACCGGTGCGCCCAGGTCCTTGGCCGCCTTGGCCACCACCTGCGCCACCTTCATCTTGTCGTCCATGATGTAGGCCTGCTCGAGCAACACGACTTCCTCGTAGTATTTGCGCACCCGGCCCATCACCATCTTCTCGGCGATGTCGGCAGGCTTGCCTGCGGCGATGGCCTGGTCTTTGTAAATCGCCTTTTCGCGCTCCAGCGCCGCCGGATCGACCCCGGCGACATCAAGGAACTGCGGGTTGGCGGCCGCGACGTGCATGGCGATCTGGCGGCCCAGCGCAGCCAGCGGTTCGGCCGGCGCCGGCGATTCAAGGGCGACCAGCACGCCAATGCGGCCCAGGCCGGGCTTGGTGGCGGTATGGATGTAGGACGCGACCACGCCCTGGCCGACCGCCAGCGCCGCGGCGCGGCGGAACTGCATGTTCTCGCCGATGGTGGCGATCAGGGTGGTGAGCTGTTCGGCGACGGTTTTGCCTGCGCCGGGATAAGCCGCGGCCTTGATACGGTCCAGGTCGCCCTTTTGCTCGAGCGCCAGCTTGGCGACGGTCTCGACGAAGGCCTGGAACGATTCGTTGCGGCCGACGAAGTCGGTTTCGGAGTTCACCTCGACCACCGCGCCGGACGCGCCCGACGTCGCCACGCCGACCAAGCCCTCGGCGGCCACGCGCGCGGATTTTTTTGCCGCCGCCGACAGGCCTTTCTTGCGCAGCCAGTCGACGGCCGCCTCCAGCTCGCCGTTGGTTTCCGCCAGCGCCTGCTTGCAGTCCATCATGCCGGCGCCGGTTTTCTCGCGCAGGTCCTTGACCAGGGTCGCGGTGATCTGAGCCATGTTCGCAGTCCTTGAAATCGAAAGTGATCGGGTCACGAGGCGGACCACGCGCCGCTGGGTCGCGGCGCGCGTCCGGTCGCCGAATGGGGGGCCGGTGCCGGGCGGGCCGGCAGGTCAGGCCGAGGCCGCCTCGCCGTCGGCGGGCTTCTTGGCCCGGGCGCGGCTGCGCGGTTTCTTCACCACCACGGCCTTCTTGCCGTCGCCGCTATCCTCGGCTTCGGGGGCCGCGCCTTCGGCCGCGGCCGGCACGGCATCGGCCGGCGGCGCTTCGACCTCGCCGATGTCCACACCGGCCGACTTCATCTCGTCGGAGATGCCGCCCAGCACGGTGTTGGCGACCATCTCGCAATACAGCTTGATGGCGCGGATGGCGTCGTCGTTGCCGGGCACCGGATAAGTGATGCCGGCGGGGTCGGAATTGCTGTCGAGCACACCGACCACCGGGATGTTCAGGGTCTTGGCTTCGGCGACCGCGATCGCCTCTTTGTTCGTGTCGATCACGAACAGGATGTCCGGCAGGCCGCCCATGTCTTTGATGCCGCCGAGGGCGCGGTCAAGCTTCTCGCGCTCGCGGGCCAGGTTCAGCTGTTCCTTCTTGGTCAGGCCCTGCAGGTGCTGCTCGCTGGCGAATTTCTCTTCCAGGTCTTTCAGCCGCTTGATCGAGTTGGACACGGTCTTCCAGTTGGTGAGCGTGCCGCCCAGCCAACGATGGTTGACGTAATACTGACCGCAGCGCTCGGCGAATTCCTTCACCAGTTCCTGCGCCTGGCGCTTGGTGCCAACGAACAGCACGCGGCCGCCTTCGGCGACGATGTCGTGAATCGCCTTGAGCGCGCGGTCGAGCAGCGGCACGGTCTGCTGCAGGTCGATGATGTGAACCCCGTCGCGTACCCCGTAGAGGTACGGCTTCATGCGCGGGTTCCAGCGCCGGGTATTGTGGCCGAAGTGGGCGCCAGCCTCGATCAGCTGACGCAGCGATGCCGATGGCAACGTCATGGGTCGTTCCTTTTCCGGTTCTGCCGCCGCGGATGGGAATCGCCCGACGCCGAGGCCCCGGGAGACACCGGATCGACCCCGGGAACACCCCGGGCCCGTAAATCCGCGTGTGGAATGGGCCGGGTTATAGGGG
>JANRJB010000027.1:0-4280 GCA_033764265.1 Rhodospirillaceae bacterium
TGGATCGGCGTCCATGACAATGCGGTGCGAGGCGGTGCAGGACTTCGGGAAAGGTTTTGGCATGAGCGAGCGTTACGAAAACCTCACCCAGCTCGGCGGCGGTGGCGCCATCCCCGCTTCGCCCGACGAGGCGGTGTTGGAGACCGTCCCCAACCCCCACCAGGAAACCGACTACCTGATCCGCTTCACCTGCCCGGAGTTCACCTCGCTGTGCCCGGTGACCGGCCAGCCCGACTTCGCCCATCTGGTCATCGATTACGTACCCGACGGCGCGATCGTCGAATCCAAGTCGCTGAAGCAGTTCCTGGCGTCGTTCCGCAATCACGGCGCCTTTCACGAGGACTGCACCCTGACCATCGCCAAGCGGATCGTCGAGGTGGCCGAGCCCAAGTGGCTGCGCATCGGCGGCTATTGGTACCCGCGCGGCGGCATCCCGATCGACGTGTTCTGGCAGACCGGCGCGCCGCCCGAGGGCCTGTGGCTGCCCGACCAGGGCGTGCCCTCGTATCGCGGGCGGGGATGACGGCTATTTCCCGCGCGGACGCAGGACGAACTCGAACGCGTCGGGGCGGTTCTGCAAGATGACATTCACATACAGCATCGCCATCGCCTCGACGTAGCGAGCATTGGCGAGCGGGCCCACGTCGAACGGCGCGAACGGCGGCAACGCGCGCACGATTTCGGCGGCGACAGCCTTGGCGGCCGCATCGTCGCCGGCGAGCGGAATGGTGGTTGGTCCCTCGCCCTTGGCCGGATCGGCCATCACCCGCGAGTTGACCGTGTTGAACGCTTTCACCACGCGCGCACCGGGCGCCCAGCGCTGAATCATCTCGGCGGCAGACCCATCGACCGGCAGCTCGACGTCGCGGCCGTCCTTGAAGGCGAAGTGATTGGTGGTGTCGAGCAGCACTTTGCCCGAAAGGTCACCCAACGAGCGCAGGACCGCCTCGGCCGACAACCACGGCGGGGTGAACAGGATCGCATCGGCGGCCCGGACGGCGTCGCCCGGCATTGCAACGCGGGCGGCGGGGCCCGAGCGCGCCACCAGCTCGGCCACGCGCGGATCGGCCGGGCTGCGCGAGCCGTAAACAATGGTATAGCCGGCGTGTCCCAGCCGCGCGCCGAGCGCGCCGCCAACGCGGCCGGTGCCGATCACGGCGATGGTTTTTATCGAGGCCATAGGCGTCCTTTCAATCCAGATCTCGGGCGGCGAAGCGGTGAAGCTTCGAACCGCCCAGCAAGATCACGTCGTATTCGGCGCCCAGCAGCGCCGCCAGCGCAGGATCGCGCACATTGAGCCCGCCGGTGAAGGCGCCGAACGCCGGCAGCACGATGCGCGTGCCGTTGCGGGCGAAGCACGGTCGCGTCACGCGCCGGCCGCGCGTCGCCACCGTCGCTTTGGGGTGATAGTGGCCTGAAATCTCGGCGCCTGCCGCGTCAGGGTCGGCGATGTGCCGGAACGTCAATCCCGCCTCGCAGAAGTCGTGCGCCACCGTGCCGCCCAGGCTGGCCGGCAGGTCGGGGTCGTGATTGCCCACCACCCAAATCCAGTCCACGGCCGACACGATCTCGCGCAGCGCACGGTGGGTCTCGTCCGCGAGCCGTGCGGGGCCGTCGGTGTCGTGGAACGAATCCCCCAGGCAGATGACGCGGCCCGCTTTGGTGCGCGCGATGGCCGCGCGCAGGTGGGCCAGCGTTGCGGTGGTGTCATAGGGCGGCAGCATGCGCCCGGCGGCGGCGTAGCTCGACCCCTTCTCGAAATGCAGGTCGGCGACGATCAGCGTACGCGCGGCCGGCCACACCAGCGCGCCCGATGGATCGGCGGTGAATGAGACAGTCGCAAGGCCGATATTCACGCCCTACCCCATCGCGTCGCGGATCAGGCCGGCCGCCGCGTCGTCGAGGAAATCGTCCAGCAGCGCCGGTCCCATGGCTTCCTTGCCGATATCGAGCAGCACCGGCACCGCCAGCGGGCTCACTTTGGTCAGCGGGCGATGGACGATGCGCCCGGCCACACCCTGCAGCAAGCCGGCCAGGCGCGACAGGTCGATCAGTCCACCCGCCGCGTCGGACCGTGTGGCGCGCAGCAGCAAGTGGTTCGGTTCGTGCTTGCGCAGCACGTCGTAAATCAGGTCGGAGTTCACCGTGACTTGCCGGCCGGTCTTTTCCGCGCCGGGATGGCGCCGTTCGATCTGCCCGGCGATCACGGCCACGTTGCGGAACAGGCGCTTGAGCATATTCGATTCGGTGATCCACTCCTCGAGGTCGTCGCCCAGAATATCCTGATCGAACAGGGCGGCCACATCGGTGGGCGGCTCCAGGCTCCACACCGCGATGGCGTAGTCGTTGGCAACGAAGCCCACCGGCTTGAGCTTGAGGCGCATCATGCGCTTGGCGAGCAACATACCGAGCGTCTGGTGGGCGTTGCGGCCGGCGAACCCGTAAGCCACCAGGAAGTGCCGCCCGCCGCGCGGAAACGTTTCAACCAGAAGCGATCCGGGCTTGGGCAACACCGAGCGGGCGCGCTGGGCGTCGAGCCATTCGCGCACGTCGGGCGCCAGATCGCGCCAGCGCGCCGGCGCGTTCAACAACCGCTGCAACCGGACGGCCAGCGCGCTCGAGATCGGCAGCCGCCCGCCGACGTAGGCGGGCACCTTGGGCTCGTCGCCCGTGGCGCGGCTGACTTCGGCGTAGGTGTCGACCATGCGTTCGAAGCGCAGCACCTGGCCGGCGAAAACAAACGTGTCTTTGGGCGCGAGACCCAGGATGAAATACTCCTCCACCTCGCCCAGAAACCGCCCACCGCGCAGGCGCACGCGGATCGTCTCCGCGCCGACGATGACGCCGACGTTCATGCGGTACTGGCGGGCGATGCGCGGCCCGCGCACGTGCACCCGCCCCTGGCTGTCGGGCACCAGCTTGGCGAAGCGCTCGTACGCGCGTAGCGCGTAGCCGCCGGTGGCGACAAAAGCGAGTGCGTCGTCAAAGTCCTTGCGCGGCAATTGCGCGTACGGTGCGGCGCTGGTCACCTCGGCGAACAGGTCGTCGGGCGTGAACGGCCCGGCGCACGCCACGCCCAGAATGTGCTGGCACAGGACGTCGAGCGCCCCGGGGCGCGGCGCATCGCCGTCGAGCACCCCGTCCGCAATGGCCTCCGTGGCGACGGCACACTCCAGCGCCTCGAAACGGTTGCCGGGCACCAGGAGCGCCTTGGACGGCGCATCAAAGCGATGATTGGAACGGCCGACGCGCTGGATCAGCCGCGAGATGCCCTTGGGCGCACCCATCTGCACCACCAGGTCCACCGCGCCCCAGTCGATGCCGAGATCAAGCGAGGAGGTCGCCACCACCGCACGCAGCCGCCCTGCCGCCATTGCCGCTTCGACCTTGAGGCGTTGATCCTTGGCCAGCGAACCGTGATGCAGGGCGATCGGCAGGTTGTCGTCGTTGATGCGCCACAGCTGGTGAAACACCAGTTCGGCCGTGGCTCGGGTGTTGACGAACACCAGCGTGGTGGTGTGGGCCTTGATCGCCGCGTACACCTCCGGCACGGCGTAAAGCCCCATGTGGCCCGACCACGGCATGCGGTCCCGGGCGCGCAGGATCTGCACGTCGGGTTTGGGGCCGGCCGCGGCGGCGATCACGCGCGTGCCCGCACCCATCCAGCGCGCCAGCAGATCGGGAAAGGCGACCGTCGCCGACAATCCGACGCGGCGGGCGGCGGGAGCCAGACGGGCCAGGCGCGCCAGACCCAGCGCCAACAGATCGCCGCGCTTGTTGCCGGCCAGCGCGTGCACCTCGTCGACGATGACGCAGGCGAGAGCGGCAAAGGTTTTGGCGGCGTCGGCATGCGACAGCATCAGGGCCAGGGATTCAGGCGTGGTCATCAGGATCTGCGGCGGACGGCGGCGCTGTTGCGCCTTGCGGGTCATCGAGGTGTCGCCGGTACGGGTATCGGTCAAGATGCCGAGGCCCATTTCGACCACCGGAGTCTCGAGGTTGCGGCGCACATCCACCGCCAGCGCCTTCAAGGGCGAGATATAGAGCGTGTGCAGGCCGGACCGCGGCCGCTGCACCAGATCGATCAGGCTGGGCAGGAACCCCGACAGCGTCTTGCCGCCGCCGGTAGGCGCGATCAACAGCACGGACTGGCCCTGTTGCGCCGCCGCCAGCATGGCGGTTTGGTGCGGATGCGGATGCCAGCCGCGCGCGGCGAACCAGGCCGCGAACGGTTCCGGCAGTTCGGAATTCATGGACGGGAGCGGACGCGCCATCTCGCC
>JANRJB010000038.1:0-5196 GCA_033764265.1 Rhodospirillaceae bacterium
ACATGTCTGCGTCCGACTACGATCATCGCGCGTTGGAGCAGCGCCGCCCCGGGCGTGAGAGCACCGACGGCTCGCTCGACCTGATCGAACTGGTGCGGCTGGGCACACTGGCGGCGTCCAGCCACAATACCCAACCCTGGCGGTTCCATTTGGGCGCTCGCGCCATCGAGATCGCGCCCGACATCTCGCGCCGCTGTCCGGTGGTCGATCCCGACAACAGCCACCTTTACAAAAGCCTGGGCTGCGCGGCCGAGAACATCGTGCACGCGGCCGCGGCCCAGGGCCACTTCGCGCGTTGGCGCTACGACGCGGCGCGCGACCGCGTGGTCGTCGACTGTGAGGCCTCGTCGGCCGCGAAACCCGGCGAGCTGTTTCGCGCCATCACCCGGCGGCAATGCACGCGCCAGCCTTTCGATGCGCAGCCGCTGGGCGCGACCGACCGCGCCGCGCTGGACCGGGCCGGGCAAGGCGCGGGCGTGCGGATTGCGTGGGTCGACGACCGCGCGCGCATCGACAGCGTGATCGACTTCGTCAGCCGCGGCAACCGGACGCAATTGTCCGACCCCGCATTCCGCCGCGAACTGATCGGCTGGCTGAGATTCAATCCCGGTGCCGCGATGAAAGCCGGCGATGGGCTGTCCGGCCGGGCCAGCGGCAACCCCCAGCTGCCGACCTGGCTGGGGCGATTCGTGATCGACCTGGTACTGACGCCGGACGAGCAGGCAGAAACCGATGCCCGCAATATCCGCTCGTCGGCCGGTGTTGCGGTGTTCGTCTCAGACGGCGACGAGCCTGGCGCTTGGGTCGCGACCGGTGCGGCGTTCGAGCGGTTCGCGTTGCAGGCCACCGCCCTCGGCATTCGCACCGCGTTCATCAACCAGCCGATCGAGGTGCGCGCGCTGCGGCCGCAGTTCGAATCGTGGCTCGGACTGGCCGGCGCGCACGCGCAGCTGATGGTGCGCTACGGCCGCGGGCCCGAATCGCCCTTCAGCCTGCGCCGTCCGGTCGAAAGCGTGATCGCCCAGGCTTAAGCGCGACCGGCGCTCAGGCGATGTTGGTCTTGAACAGCTCCAAGAGCTTGGCCATGGCGATCTCGGCGTCGTCTTCCTTGTAAACGGCGCCGCCGGGCACGCACCAGCCGTGACGGGCCTCGGCGTAGACCTTGAATTCGGCCTTCAGCCCGGCCGCCTTGAAGGCGTCGCGCAGCACGTCCTTCACATGCGGCTCCTTGGCGTCGTCGTCGCCGGAGATGCCGTAGTAGAAGCTCGCCTTCATCGTGGGAATCAGCAGGTGCGGGCTGTTGGGCTTGTCGGTGACCAGGCTGCCGCCATGGAACGAGGCCCCGGAGCCGACCCGGTCGGGCGCCGCCGCGGCGGTGCGCATCGACAAGGGCCCGCCCATGCAATAGCCGGTCACGCCGATCTTCTTGGCGGTGTCGGTGGCGGCCTGGGCGTCGAGGAAGGCGACATAGGCCTTGGCGTCCTTCATCGGATTGTCGTCGGTGTTCAGCTGGCCCATCAGCTGCATCATGATGGCGCGCGCGGCCGGGTCGGAGAACTGCGAGCCGGCCGGCGGGTTGGGGGCGGGGCCCGAGCGGTAGAACGGGTTGGGTACCAGCACGGTGTAACCCTGGGCGGCGATGCGGCCGCCCATCTGCCGAAACGCCGGACGCAGGCCCATGATGTCGGTCCAGATCAGCACGCCGGGATGTTTGCCCGCGCTGGGATGGATCAGCACCGCGTCGGAGACGCCGTCGGGCGTGGTCACCTTCACGTCGGTCTCGGTCACGGCCAGATCGGCGGCTTTCGCGACGCCGCTCGCGGCCAGCCCCGCGGCAATGGTGGTCGCGCCGAAGCGGCGGCGGGTGAGTTCAGTGTTGGCGGTGTCGTCGGTCATGGTCGGCTCCCCGGTTGCAACGGTGGCGGGAGATTACCCTAAACCTGATCGCTGGTGCGATAGCGATCGAGGCCCACCTCGGTGTTGGGCGACACATAAATGCCGCGCTTCATGTAGTCGTCGATCACCGCGCGCAGTTGCTTGGCGCCCAGGTAGGGGTTCTCGTAAGGGTCGCCCGCCCACAGATTGGAGGGGAAGCCCACGTCGGGCCCGTAGTGGTGGGCGTAGACGCGCGGGTCGTTCCACAGGGCGTAGTTGGTGCGCGGATTGGCGCGCGCCCGGCGCAAGGCGGTCAGATCGATGTGGCCGCGGAACACCACCGGGCCGGGGCCGTCGACGGTGCCCTGCAGCGTGCCGTCGAAATTGACCATGCGGCTGTGACCGCGGCGGAAGTAGGTCATGATCTCGGAGTCGACCGACTTGTACTCGCCGCCGTCGATGGCCGAGAGCATGTAGACCGTGTTCTCGAAGGCGCGCAGCTGGCGGGCGTTGTCCCAGGCGCGACGGCCGTCCCCGCCGTGGGGTTCGGACGACGAATGCAGGATCAGTTCGGCGCCGGCATGGCGCAGTCCGAACGCGACCTCGGGGTGCATGTTGTCGAAGCAGATCATGTTGGCGAGCCGACCGATCTTGGTATCGGCCACCGGGAACAGGGCGTCATAGCCGAACGTATCGAGATACTTGTCGAGGATGCTGCCGGGCGTAGTGTCGGGCAGGAAGCCCCACACGTCGGCGCACTGGTTCTTGCGGTAGGTGTGGACCAGGTTGCCGGCGTCGTCGATCAGGAAGGCGGAGTTGAACACCCGGCCGGGCAGCTTGGGATGCACCTCGAAATTCTGGAACGCCACGAACACCTTGTTGTCCTGGGCGAACTTGCCGATGCGGTCGAACACCTCGTCCGGATAGCCGATCGCGACGCGTTCCATGTCGCGCACGGTGCGCTGGATGCCGCCGATGCCGCCGGGCCCGGTCAGCCAGAACTCGGGGAACACCACCAGCCGCATCGACGGAATGTTGGCGCGGCTCGCGGCCAGCGCCAGGCACTCCTCCAGGTTCATGCGGATAATCTCGCGGGCGTTGTTGGCGCCGAGCGGGATCAGCCGCGGCACGGTCTGCACGATACAGACGTCGTAATGCTCCTCGTAGTCGTTGCGCTGCGGCCCGGTCGCCTTGGCCTCGGCGGCCAGACGCTGGGCGGCGAACTTTTTCCATGCGGCGCGGCCGGCGGGCGCGGACTCGGGCTTTGCCGCCGCCGCCCATTTTTTGTAGCCGCGGCCATAAACGTCGGCGCGCAGGATGGCCGGGAAGCTGCCCTGGGGCGTGGAGCGCGAGCGGCGCAGCAGTTCCATGTCCAGGTCCGGAATCACGAAGGTCTCGCCGCCGTGGGCGCGCACGTCCGGGCGCTCCCAATGGTACAGTGCGGTCGCCTGGGGCAGTTGCACGGCGCGTCCGCCGTCGATCATCGCGGTCGGACTCGCGGTCGCCACGTAGGCGCGGTTCTCGCCGGCGCGCCCGAAGCGCGACTGGCTGCGCAAGGCGAAATGCTGGTCGCTGCGCTCGATGCACGGGTTCAGGATGATCTCCGCGCCGTGGAATGTCAGCGACCGCGCATACGGCGCGATCATGATATCCTCGCCGCACAGCACGCCGACCTGGGCGAACGGCAGCTTGGCGACCGGAAAGTCGTTGGGCCGGCCAAAGGCCGAGGTCGCTTCGGCGAAGCCTTCCACCAGGTCGGGCGTGATCTTGGGCATGCGCAGTCGCGGCTTGCCGTCGGGGCCGACCACGAAGCCGATGGTTTGCGGCGCCTTCTCGCCCTTGGCCAGCATCACGGCCGAACCCGCCAGATAGATTTTCTTCGATTTCGCCGCCGCGCCGATGGCCTTCATCGCCGCGGCCTCGGTGATCGGCTTGCCGGCGCCCAAGGGCGCGTGCGGCAGCAGGATCAGCACATCGGGTCTGTCCGATGCCGACTGGCGCTGGGCCTCGCGCAGCCCGGCGCCGACCAGGGCGGCCAGATCCTTGGCGTTGCGGGGGGTCCAGGCGGACTGGCAGAGGATCAGCATGGGGGCGTGCTCCGTGAATGGCGATGCGCGGCACTGTAGTCCGCGCGGCCACGGCAGCCACGGCAGGACCGCGCCCGCGATCAAGGGGCGATCAGTTCAACCGTCGGGAAATAGGCGCGGTAGCGGGCCGGATCACGGGTCAAAAGCGGCCAGTCCATGACGGCAGCATGGGCGCCGATGAAGAAGTCCGGCAAAACACCGGTTCGCGGCCCGCCGCGACGGCGGTAAGCTTGATGGGCTCGCGCGGCCACGAACAGGGCCTCGCGGGGCAGGTCGACATAAGTAGCGCCGACCTTGCCGATAAATTCTTCGACCTTGGAAGGGGATGGATACGAGATGGAGAGTTCGGCAAACACGATCGCATTGACGTAGACATCGCCTCGAGAGAGCGCGTCCTCGAGAATGGCAAGCGACCAGCGCATCCAAACTGGATCGCGGCGGGCAATGTCGATCAATACATTCGTGTCAACGAGGCTTGACACTACTCGGCCAGTCGTCGCCACGAGTCAGTCGCATAAGCTCGTCGGTCGTGAGCCCGGATTTGAGAGTGCCGACCAGGTGCGACAAGTCGGGTTTCCTGCGCTTGCGCGGTCGGCTCGGCAGCACCACTACGTTGCCGCTTGTAGCGATCTTGAAATCAAGCTTCGCGCCGGCCTTGATGCCGAGATATTCCCGAATGTCTTTAGGGATCGTCACTTGCCCTTTGCTGGTGAGGGTCGTTGGCATGAGAACCTCCGGTAATACTCTGACAAGCATGGTAATACTTTGGCGTCACCCATGCAAGACAGCGTAGAGTCCGACGAGCTTATTCAAACAGGCTTGAGACCGAGCTTTCGGTGGAAATGCGCTTGATCGCCTCGCCCATCAGGGCGGCGATGGACAGCTGGCGGACGTTGCCGGCCAGGCGCACCGCCTCGGTGGCCTGGATGCTGTCGGTGATGACGAGTTCCTTGAGCGGCGAGGAGGTGACGCGGCCGACCGCGCCGCCCGACAGCACGCCGTGGGTGACGTAGGCCGACACCGCGCGGGCGCCCTCCTTGATCAACGCCCCGGCGGCGTTGCACAGGGTGCCGGCGGAATCGACGATATCGTCGACCAGGATGCACGGGCGGTCTTTCACGTCACCGATGATGTGCATCACCTCGGATACGCCGGCCTTCTCGCGCCGCTTGTCGATGATGGCGAGGTCGGCGTGGAGGCGCTTGGCGATGGCGCGGGCGCGCACCACGCCGCC
>JANRJB010000076.1:0-5978 GCA_033764265.1 Rhodospirillaceae bacterium
CCCGACGCCGCGCTGGTGGCCAAGCTGAAGCAGATCGTCGGCAACGATAACGTGCTGACCGACGAGCGCACGCGCGAATTCTATTCCACCGACCTCAGCTTCCGCGACCGCGCGGTCGCGGCCATGGTGGTGCGGCCGGCCAAGACCGAGGAACTGGCGGCCTGCGTCGAAACCGCGGTGCGCGCCGGCCTGGCGGTGGTCGCCCGTGGCGGCGGCATGTCGTACACCTCGGGCTACACGCCCGAGCACCCCGACACCATGCTGGTCGACATGCAGCGCATGGACCGCATCCTCGAGATCAACACCGAAGACATGTATGTCACGGTGGAATGCGGCTGCACCTGGAAGTCGCTGTACGAAGCGCTGCAGGACAAGGGCGTCCGCACGCCGTACTTCGGCCCCTTGTCCGGCAAGTACGCCACCATCGGCGGCGCGCTGTCGCAGAACAGCCTGTTCCTCGGCTCCGGCATCTATCACACCGTGGCTGAAAGCGTGCTGGGGCTGAAAGTGGTGCTGCCGTCGGGCGAAGTACTGCAAACCGGCTCGGGCGCGCACAAGCACTCCAACCCGTTCTGGCGGCACTTCGGCCCGGACGTCACCGGCATCTTCACCGCCGACACCGGCGCTTTCGGCCTGAAGGCGGTGGCGACGCTGCGGCTGATCAAGACGCCGCCGTCGACCGCCTATATGTCGTTCAAGTTCGACACGCTCGCCCAGGTGCTGAAGGCGCAGATCCGCATCGCCCGGCTCAGCATCTGTTCCGAGTGCTACATGTTCGACCCGTACTACAACGCGGGGTTCGAAAAGCAGGGCATCACCTTCAGCGAGGGCGTGTCGATCGTCGGCAAGGTGGTGCGCAAGGGCGGCCTGAAGGGCATGGCGACCGCGGCCAAGATGGCGCTGACCGGCAAAAAACTGCTGAAGGACGTGCCCTATTCGCTGCACATGACGTTCGATGCGTTGAACGACGTGGTCGCCAACGAGCACCAGGAAATCGCCGCCGACATCTGCCTCGAGGAAGGCGGCGTGGAAATGGACAACACCATTCCCACCGTGTTCCGCGCCCAGCCGTTCGGCGGGGTGCGCACCATTTTGCTCGGCTCCGAGGGCGAGATCTGGCTGCCGGTGCACGGCTTCTTCCCGCTGTCGCGCGCGGTGGCCGCCGGCGCGGCGACCGAGAAGTGGCTGGCCGAGAAACGCCCGATCTTGGAAAAGCACAACATCCGCACGTCGTACCTGACGTGTTTCTCGGGCGCGGAGTTCGTGATCGAGCCCAGCTTCTATTGGCACGACCAGCTGGGCGATTTCCGCCTCAGCCTGATCGAGCCCGAATTCGCCGAGAAATGGAAGGACATCCCCGCCGACATTGAAAAGCGCAAGGTCGTCCTGAAGCTGCGCGAGGAACTGCGCGACCTGTTCGACGGCCTCGGCGCCTGCCACCTGCAGCTCGGCAAATTCTACACCTATTCCGAACTGATGAATAACCCGCCGCTGTGGAACCTGCTCAACGGCATCAAGAACACCGTCGATCCGGGGCGCAAGATCAACCCGGGCTCGCTGGGCTTGCGCTGATTGCACCGGAGGAACGGCGATGGCGCAGGTCCGCAAAGCGTACGTCGACACCGCGGCCGGCCAGCTCCATTACTACGCGGCTCCCGGCGCCGGCGCGCCGGTGGTGTTTCTGCATCAGACCGCCAGCTCGGGGAAGATGTACCTCGACGTCATGGCGCGTCTCGCCGGCCGGTCCATGTACGCGATGGATACGCCCGGCTTCGGCGGTTCGTTCGAGCCGCCGGACATGCCATCCATGCCGCAGTACGCGGCCTGGATCGTCCAGGCGCTCGACGGCATCGGGCTCGGCGCGGTCCACCTGTTCGGGCATCACACCGGGGCCTGCATCGCCGCGGAGATCTGCGCCGCGCACCCGGCGCGGGTGAAAAGCTGCGCCATGATCGGACCGGTGCCGCTGACCAAGGCCGAGCGCGACGCGTTCCGCACGCATTACTCGACGCCGTTCTCGCCCGATCCCGCGGGCACGTATCTCCGCACCACCTGGGACTATCTGCGCGGCCTCGGCGCGCACTCGACCGTCGCGCTGCACCACCGCGAGTTCGTCGACACCTGCCGGGCCTACATGGGCCGCTACAAGGCCTACTCGGCGGTGTGGGACCAGGACTTCACCGCCTTGTTCGCGAAAATCTCGTGTCCGCTGTTGCTGATGTGCGCGCCCGACGACGTGCTGATCGCGTATCTCGAGCGCGCCAGGGGACTGCGGCCGGACGCGCGCGTACGCATGCTGAAGGGCGCGAACTTCGAACCGGACCAGGATCCCGATGGCACCGCGGCGGCGCTGCGGGAGTTTCTGGCCGAGGTTGAAAAGTAGGAGGGGGCTATGCGCAAGGGTTACGTCGACACGCCCGGCGGACAGATTCACTATCGCCACAAGTCCGGGACGGGCACGCCAATCGTGTGCTTCCACCAGACCGCGAGTTCGTCGGCGATGTTCGAGAAATTCGCCGCCGCCTACGGCGGGCCGCATCCCATCTACGCCCTCGATACCCCGGGTTTCGGTGGTTCATTCGACCCGCCGGGCATGCCCGACATGGCCGGCTACGGCGCGCTGCTGCTCGAAGCCATCAAGGCGCTGGGTTTGGCGAAGGTGCACCTGTTCGGCCACCACACCGGGGCGTCGATCGCGGTGGAGATCGCCGCGCGCGACCCCGCGCGCACCGCCAGCCTGATGATGATCGGACCGGTCGTCCTGACCGCCGAGGAACGCAAGGCGTTCTCGGGCTACTACCCCAAGCCGTTCCAGCCCAAGGCCGACGGCTCGCACCTCGACGAGATGTGGGCCTACGTCGCCAGCATCGGCGGCGACGCCGACCTGAATCTCCATCATCGCGAACTGGTGGACACCGCGCGGGCCTGGGAAGGCCACATCAAGGTTTACTCCAAGATCTGGGACCAGGATTTCACGGCGCTCTACAAGACGATCAGGGCGCCGATGCTGATCATGTGCGCGCAGAAGGACGTGCTGTGGCCGATGTTCGAACGCGCCAAGCAGCTGCGCCCCGACGCCGTGGCGGCGGAGATTCCGGGCAGCAATTTCCAGCCCGACGAGGCGCCGGCCGAAACCGCCGCCGCCGTGGCGGCGTTCCTCAAGTCGCGCTGAGCCGGTTCACGCCGGCGAGGCGTGGTAGATGTGGGCGAGCAGGGTGCTGGTGTGGATGTTGATCGCCCGCCAGCGCTGGCCGTTCCAGGCACACACCGCTGTCAGCACGCCATGGCGCTGGCGAAAGCCGGCGGTCTTGGCCACACCGCGCGCGGTCATCTCCGCCGAAACCACGCCGGACTCGTCGGCCACGCGATAGCGCGGGTCCCGGATGATCCACTCCATGCGGTCGATCGAGGCAGCCAGGAATTCGATGTGGTCGCGGTAGGCCGCCGTGTCGAGCACGAACGGGATGTCCTCGTTCACCATCAGCGCGGCGTCGTCGATGAAGTCAAAGAAGCCCGCACGCGCGCCGCCGGCGTTGAACGTCGTGATTGCCGCCGTGAAGTCCCGTTCCAGGGTCTGCTGGTTCATCGGCGCGCGCTCCTAACCGGGTGAGGCTTCAAGGATGTGGCCATCGAACGGGCTCTGGTGCCAGCTGATCAGGCGCCAGCCGGCGGCGAACTTGTGCCAGCCCTGGGTGAACGCCATGTGGCGTTGGCGGTATCCGGCGCCGACCGGTTTGCCGCGGAAGGTGGCGAAACTGGCCACCAGGCCGGTCTTGCCGACCACGCGGAACTGCGGATTGCGGTCCTGCCAGGAAAACCCTTCCCACAGGCCGCTGACGTGCCAGTCGATATGCTCCTTGAACCCGGCCTTGGTCAGGCGAAACGGGATGTCCTCGTCGATGATCACCGCGGCGTCATCGATGGTGGCGTAGAAGGCCTCCAGGTTCCCGGTCGCCAGCGTTTGCACGAAGGCGCGGAACGCCGTCTCGAATTCGGCCGTGTCCGACGTGGCCGCGGCGGCCAGTTGCGCGGGAACCGCGGCAACCGCCGCGCCCGCGACCAAGGCCGCGCGGCGTGCAATGTGCTCGATCACCGTCAGCACCTCCTGCTGTCTGCGCCCCCACGGCGCTTTGTCGGCAAAATCGTATACACAAACTCCGGGGTTTGGCCAGGACATATGCAGCAAGCCCGGCGGACGCGTCGCCGCCGGGGCCGGTCACAACCCCATGATCGTGCGATTGAGCACGCGTTGCGTCGCCTGATCGTACAGGCCGGTCATCGTTTCGAGCGAGGCCGCCGTTTCCTCCAGCGTTTCGCGTTTGACCGATCCGCCGACCGGCCGCACCAACATTTCCTCGCGCAGCTCGGCGTAGTCGCGTGTGGCCTCCATGCCCTTCTTGGTCAGGCGGTACCCCGCTTCGCGCCGCGTACTGCCGGCGGCCCGCTCGATCAAACCCCACTGCTCGATCTTCTTGAGCGAATATTGGATGGTCGATACGTCGTTGCGATTGAGGAACAGCAGAAGCTCGGAAAGATTCTGCGGTCCGCCGCGCATGCGGATGGCATGCAGCAACCACACGTCCTCGGGTCCGAGGGCCGCGCCGCAAACGCTTTTCTGGCACGCCGCGGTCCATCGCCCGAACCCCATGATGGTGCGCACCATCGCCACTTCCATGCGCGTCAGCGTCGCGGCGTAACTTGTCGAGGACATATAACGGTCGGGCTTGTCGGTCATCGTTCCACCTGGGTTCGAGCCAAATCAGCTGCATTCTACCGGCGAGAATCGACCAAGAGTACGCAGAATCTTTCTGTTTGACGCGGCCCGCGCAGATTTTGAAATCTCACGCGCGACCAGTGATGGCGTTGCAGTGCGAGGGGCGAGCATGAAATTCGGCGTCTTTCTGCCCAACGGCAGCAACGGCTACATCCCATCCACCACCGCGCCGCGTTACCTGCCGAGCTGGCGGCACAACCTCGACATCACGCTGGAGGCCGAGCGCCAGGGGCTCGATTTCGTGCTGTCGATGATGAAATACCGCGGTTTCGGCGGCGAAAGCGGCTATTGGGACGCCTGCCTGGAAACCTTCACGCTGATGGCGGGCCTGGCGGCGGCGACGTCGCGGATCGGGCTGTTTCCCAGCGTCACACTGCTCGCGCATCACCCGGCGCTGTGCGCGCGCATGGTGGCCACCATCGACGACATCAGCGGCGGTCGATGCGGCCTCAACATCGTCACGGGTTGGAACAAGCCCGAGTACACGCAGATGGGGCTGTGGCGCGGCGACGACTATTACAACCGGCGTTACGATTACGCGGCCGACTATCTGTCGATCGTCAAGGCGCTTTGGCGCGATGGCCGGGTCACCCACCGCAGCGAATTCTTCAATCTCGAGGACTGCACCGTGACGCCGCACCCGGGTCGCGAACTGCCGATCGTCTGCGCCGGACAGTCGCCCAAGGGCGTCGCGTTCACCGCTGCGCACGGCGACCACAATTTCGTCATGGCGCACCCGAAGCAGCTGAAGGCCATTGTCGACAACGTCAAGGCAACGTCGGCGCTCCATGGCCGCCGGGTTGGGACCTACGCGTTGCTCGGTCTGATCATCGCGCCGACCGACGCCGAAGCGCGGCGGATTGGCGACGACATCGTCGCCGGCGCCGACCAGGGGGCGATCGAGAACATCATGAAAAGCGCCGCGCTCGACGGCAACGTCGGCGGCACCGCCGACCGGCTGAAAGCGGCCCTGTCGCTGCCGCTGGAAGACGGCAACATCGCCTTCATGAGCTTCCCGGTGATTTACGGCAGCCCGGCGACGGTGGCGGCGAAACTCGATGACATCGCCGCCGAAACCGGCGTGGAGGGCATGCTGTTCAGCTGGCCGGATTTCGTGCCGGGCATCCGCGCATTCGGCGAGCAGGTACTGCCGAAGTTGAAGTGCCATCGCGTTGCGGTGGCCTAGCCGGGTGGCCGCCCGGGC
>JANRJB010000084.1:0-35329 GCA_033764265.1 Rhodospirillaceae bacterium
ACCTGCGGGCGCTGGTTGGCCGCGCCGCACTTCGGGCAGATGCCGGGCTGCTTGTTCAGGTCGTAGAAGCGCGCCCCGCAGCTCTCGCAGGTCAGCTTCATGCCGAGATCGATTTTGCCCACGCCATAAACTCCACTGAAGACGATCCAAGCCGGACGACACCGTCGCTTCCGGCCCCAAAAAGCGGCACGGGCACATGCCACTTTTGGGTCGCCAAGTCAAAAGTTAATGTCGGGCCCGTGCGCGGTTTGTGCTATCAGCCCGCACCGCCACGGAACCTGTCATGCCGCACGGAACCCCCGCCACCGCCTCGTCCGCGCCCAGCCCGCTTACGGCCCGCCCGCTCTCGGCCGGCCCACTCACGGCCGGCCCACTCATGGCCCGGGCCGCGCGGCCCCTGCGCGGCGTGGCGGCCGTGCCGGGCGACAAGTCGATTTCCCACCGGGCGCTGATCATGGGCGCGCTGGCGGTGGGTGAGACCACCGTCACCGGCCTCCTGGAGGGCGACGACGTGCTGCGCACGGCCGCGGCCATGCGCGCGCTGGGGGCGGAGGTGGAGCGGCGTCCGCCGTCTGGCGTCGAACCCGCCAACCCGTTGGCCACCTCGCCTGCCACCTGGCACGTCTGGGGCCGCGGCGTCGGCGGGCTGACGGAACCGGCCGACGTGCTCGACATGGGCAATTCCGGCACCGGGGCGCGCCTGCTGGCGGGGCTGTTGTCGGCCTATCCATTCACGTCCGTCATGACCGGCGATGCCTCGCTGCGCCGCCGGCCGATGGACCGGGTGATCAAGCCGCTCAGCCAGACCGGGGCGGCGTTCCATGCCCGCGCTGGCGGACGGCTGCCGATGTGCATCGTCGGCACGCCGCTGGCCATGCCGCTGTCTTACGACAGCCCGGTGGCCTCGGCTCAGGTCAAGTCGGCGGTGCTGCTGGCCGGCCTGCATGCGCCTGGCCGCACCACCGTCACCGAGCCCGCCGCCAGCCGCGACCATACCGAACGCATGTTCCGCGCCTTCGGCGTGCAGGTCGACACCGGGCCGGGCGACGCGCCGGGATCGTACCGCGTGTCGATCGTCGGCCAGCCCGAACTGCGCGGCCGGCCGATCGTGGTGCCGGGCGATCCGTCGTCGGCGGCGTTTCCGGCGGTGGCCGCCCTGCTGGTGCCGGGCTCGCACGTCACGCTGCGCAACGTCGGCCTCAACCCCTTGCGCGCCGGGCTGTTCGACACCCTGCGCGAGATGGGCGCCGACATCGCCGTCACCAACGCCCGCGACGAAGCCGGCGAACCGGTCGCCGACCTGGTGGTGAAATCAAGTGCCCTCAAGGGCATCACGGTTCCGCCATCGCGCGCGCCCAGCATGATCGACGAGTATCCCATTCTCGCCATCGCCGCGGCCTGCGCGGCGGGCGAAACCCGCATGGAAGGCCTGGCCGAACTGCGGGTGAAGGAAAGCGACCGGCTGGCCGTGATGGAGCAGGGCTTGCGCGCCTGCGGGGTCGATGCCCGCGCCGACGGCGACACCCTGATCGTGCGCGGCACCGGCCGCCCACCCAAGGGCGGGGCGACCATCGCCGTGCAGCTCGACCATCGCATCGCCATGTCGTTCCTGGTGCTGGGGCAGGTGACGGCTGAACCGATCACCATCGACGATGCCGAGGCAATCGCCACCAGCTTCCCCAACTTCGTGCCGCTGATGACTGATCTCGGCGCGGCCATCGCGGACCATGGCTGATCGCAAATCTTTCGTGGTCGCGGTCGACGGCCAGGCCGCCGCCGGCAAGGGCACGCTGGCCCGGCGCATCGCTTCCCATTTCGATTTCGCGTTCCTGGACACCGGCAGCCTGTACCGGGCGACCGGGCTGGCGGTGCTGCGGGCGGGCGGCGATCCCGCCGACGCTGGCCAGGCCGCCGCCGCCGCCGAGTCTCTCGACCTGGCCGCGATCCGGCCCGACGACCTGCGCACCGAGGCGGTCGGCAACGCCGCCTCACAGGTGGCCGCCATTCCGGCGGTGCGCGCGGCCCTGCTGGCGTTCCAGCGCCGATTCGCCCGCCAACCCCCTGAGGACAAAGCCGGAGCCGTCCTGGACGGGCGCGATATCGGCACCGTGGTGTGCCCCGACGCCGACGTTAAGATTTTCGTCACGGCGTCCCTGGACGTGAGAGTTGAGCGCCGGATCAAGGAGTTGCGGGACCGGGGTGAAACCGTTATACCCGCCCGCGTCCGCGCGGAGATGATCGCCCGCGACGCCCGCGACAGCGGGCGCAGCGTGGCGCCGATGGTGGCGGCGGCCGATGCCTGGCAGCTCGACACCAGCGGTCTCAGCGCCGACCAGGTCTGGAACCTGGTTCGCCCGCGCATCGCGGACAAGTTCAACAGGTAGCGCAGGTTACCCGTACCGGCTGACCCGGCCGTTCAGTGTGTTGGGTGTTGCCGCGGAACGCCGGCATGGGGCCGGACCCGCGGAAAAAGACCGCCGGAACCAACCGGTGGCCTGGATCAGAAACAACGAAGGACACACATATGGCTGAAGCCGCCCTCGCGGTGAAAGACGATTTCGCCGCCCTGCTCGACGAAGCATTTTCCCGCAGCAATTCCATCGAAGGTTCCGTGCTCACCGGCACGGTGTTGCGCGTCGACGACGACGCGATCCTGGTCGATGTCGGTCTCAAGTCCGAGGGCCGCATCCCGCTCAAGGAATTCTCGCGCGGCGGCAAGGAAATCGAGCTGAAGCCGGGCGACAGCGTCGACGTCTACGTCGAACGCTACGAGGATCGCGAAGGCGTCATCATTCTCAGCCGCGACAAGGCCCGCCGCGAAGAGGCCTGGAACGTGCTCGAGCGCCAGTACAAGGACAATTCGCGCGTCGAAGGCAACATCTTCGGCCGCGTCAAGGGCGGCTTCACGGTCGATCTCAACGGCGCGGTGGCGTTCCTGCCCGGCAGCCAGGTCGACATCCGCCCGGTGCGCGACGTCAATCACCTGATGGGCATTCCGCAGATCTTCCAGATCCTGAAAATGGATCGCGCCCGCGGCAACATCGTGGTCTCGCGCCGCGCCGTGCTGGAAGAAACCCGCGCGCACGAGCGCTCGAAGCTGATGGAAGATCTGCGCGAGGGCCAAATCCTCGACGGCGTGGTCAAGAATATCACCGACTACGGCGCGTTCGTCGACTTGGGCGGCGTCGACGGCCTGTTGCACGTCACCGACATATCGTGGAAACGCGTCAACCACCCGTCGGAAGCCTTGCACGTCGGCCAGCAGCTCAAGGTGCAGGTGATCCGCTTCAACCCGGAAACCCAGCGCATCAGCCTCGGCATGAAGCAGCTGGGCGCCGATCCGTGGGAAGGCGTTGCCGCCAAGTACCCGGTCGGCACCAAGTTCAAGGGCCGCGTCACCAACATCACCGACTACGGCGCGTTCGTCGAACTGGAGCCGGGCGTCGAAGGCCTGGTCCACGTCTCCGAGATGAGCTGGACCAAGAAGAACATCCACCCCGGCAAGATCGTCTCCACCAGCCAGGAGGTGGAGGTGATGGTGCTGGACGTCGACCAGGAAAAGCGCCGCATCTCGCTGGGCCTCAAGCAGTGCCTCGAAAACCCGTGGACCACCTTCAAGGACAAGTACCCGGTCGGCACGATCATCGACGGCGAGGTCAAGAACATCACCGAGTTCGGCCTGTTCGTCGGCCTCGACGGCGAGATCGACGGCATGGTCCACCTGTCCGACCTGTCGTGGGACACCGAGGGCGAAGTGGCGCTCAAGTCCTACCAGAAGGGCGCCCGCGTCCAGGCCAAGGTGCTCGACGTCGACATCGAGAAGGAACGCATCTCGCTCGGCATCAAACAGCTCACCGGCGACCGCGTCGCGGAATCCTCAGTCGGCCTGCAGAAGGGCCAGATCGTCACCTGCGTGGTCAAGCAGGTGCTGGATGCCGGCCTCGAGGTCATGGTCAACGACAACGTGCCCGGCTTCATCAAGAAGAACGAGCTGGCGCGCGACCGCTCCGAGCAGCGCCCCGACCGCTTCGCCGTGGGCGAGAAGGTCGACGCGCGGATCATGTCGATCGACGCCAAGTCCCACAAACTCACCCTCTCGATCAAATCGCGCGAGGTCGAGGAAGAAAAGCAGGCGATGGCCGAATTCGGTTCGACCGACTCCGGCGCCTCGCTGGGCGACATCCTGGGCGCGGCCTTGAAGCAAAAGCAGGCCGCCGGCGAAGCGAAAAAGGCCAAGGGCGACGAGGCTTAAGCCGGCGCGCACCTGGGATCGAAAAAGCGGGCGTTTCCCGGTTTTCCGCCGGGAAACGCCTTGTTTTTTGCGCGCAGCCATCGGGCCTGCCGGCTCGCCCTTCCGCCACGAACCGGGAAAACCCAAGCGATCATAACGGCTTATCTTGACTCTTCGACCGCACGCGCCCATTCTTTCGCTATCCCGTTGAGTTTCCGGGCGTTTCCGCGCCCGCCGGGACAGCCCTTGGGGAGGGCCCGAGATGACCAAATCCGAGTTGATCGCCCAGATCGCCAATCGCAATCCCCATTTGTATCAGCGCGATGTCGAGCGCATCGTGACCAACATCTTCGATGAGATTTCCAAGGCGCTGGGACGCGGCGACCGCGTCGAGCTGCGCGGCTTCGGCGCGTTCTCGGTCAAGCACCGAGACTCCCGCGTCGGGCGCAACCCGCGCACCGGCGAGTCGGTGGCGGTGGCCGAAAAGGCCGTGCCGTACTTCAAGACCGGCAAACAGCTGCGCGACCAGCTCAACGGCAGCTGAGGCGCCGGCGGCGCGCCGCACGCATGCGCCTGATCACCACTTTTCTGGGGATTCTGCTGGCCATCGCCGTGGTGCTGTTCGCGGTCTCGAACCGCGCGCCGGTGACGGTTGAAATCTGGCCGCTGCCCTACCGGTTCGAATTGGGGCTTTACGCCGCCATCCTTTTGGGCGCGCTGGCGGGCTTCGCCGCCGGGGCGATCGGCGCCTGGCTGATGGGCGGGGCCAAGCGGCGCGCGTTGCGCCTGGCCCGCAAGCGCATCAAGGACCTGGAACACAGCCTGGCCCAGGCCCGTGCCCAGCAACCGGCCGCAGCGCCGGACAAACCCTCGGCCGCCAAGGCCGCCTAAGCCCCCGAAGCCAAGCGCGAAGCGCCCGCCTCCGTGCGGAGGCGGGCGCCCTGGCTTACGCGCAGCACTCGAGATGATCGCAGCACGGGCCGCCATCGCAGCAGGCCTGCGCGGCCTGGGCGGTGGCGCCGAGTGCGAACAACGCGAACAGCGCGGTCATGATCAACCGTTTCATTGTTGATCTCCTGTCGTTGATTTCGGGAAAACGCCGGAACGGCTGGATCAGGCGCGGGGAGGGGGGTCGGCCGGCTCCGGGGACACGCCGATCAGGTCAACCGGGAAGCCGGTGGCCCAGCGCAATGGGTCAACAGTCGCGGCTGCCGGCGCGGATGAAGGCAACAGCGTCAGCGGCGCGGCCAGCGTGCAGGACAGGTCGCACGACTCCGCGGTCGACTCGCAGCACAAACACGAGTCTTCGGGTATCGCCGCGCGGGCGCTCGCGCACGGCAAGGCGACGGCCGGCGGCATCAGGCTCAAGAAGATGGCCGCGACCGCGATCAGCGCGCCCAGACGGGTCCGGAGTCTGTTCATGGTCGCGTACCGTAGCAGATCGTCGGTGGGCCTCGCGTTCACAACTGCTTGCGGCTAGGCGGGCGACTCCCGGGTGTGTTAAGACCCCGCCGGCCATGCCGACCGGACCCCAGCCATGACCGCCACGCCCGCCAATCCGGTGTTCTGCGCCCTCGACACCCCTGACCTGTCCCAGGCGACCGGCTGGGCACAGCAGCTCGCGGGCGCGGTTGGCGGCCTCAAGCTCGGTCTCGAATTCTTCAACGCCCACGGCCCGCGCGGTGTGGCCGAGGTGGTCGCGGCCGGCGGCCTGCCGCTGTTTCTCGACCTGAAGCTGCACGACATTCCCAACACCGTGGCCGGCGCGATGCGCGCGCTGATCGGCGCGCTCAGCCCGTTCATGGTCAACGTGCATGCCGCCGGCGGCGCGGCGATGATGGCCGCCGCCGCGCAGGCCGCCGCCGAAAGCGCGGCCAAACGCGGCGTGGCGCGACCGCTGGTCCTGGGCGTCACCATCCTCACAAGCCTTGACGACGCCGACCTGACCGCCGTCGGCATGCGCACGCCGGTGGCCGATCAGGTGCGTCGCCTGGCCGAACTTGCGCGGCGCGCCGGCCTCGACGGCGTGGTGTGCTCGCCGCACGAAGCCGCCGTGCTGCGCGCCGATCTCGGGCCCGCGTTCAAGCTGGTCACCCCCGGTGTGCGCCCGGCCTGGGCCGCGGCCAACGACCAGAAACGGATCATGACGCCGGCCGAGGCGGTCGCCAGCGGCGCCGACTACGTCGTCATCGGCCGGCCGATCACCCACGCCGACGATCGGGCCGCCGCCGCGCGCCGCATCGCCGGCGAACTGGCCGCCTGACCGGCGGCGCGGGCGGGACCCCCATGTCCGTGGCCGTCAAGATTTGCGGGCTCAGTGACGCGAGGTCGCTGACCGCGGCGGTCGATGCCGGCGCGGCTTTCGTCGGGCTGGTGTTCTTCCGCCGATCGCCGCGCTTCGTCACGCTCGATACCGCGGCTGAACTGGCGCGGCGGGTGCCACGCGGCGTGACGGCCGTGGGCCTGTTCGTCGATCCGACCGACGCCGAACTCGACACCGTCCTGCGCGATGTGCGGCTGGGCATGATCCAGCTGCATGGCCGCGAAACGCCCGACCGCGTGCGCCAGGTGCGCGCGCGCACCGGGCTGCCGGTCATGAAAGCCGTCGGCGTGTCGACCGCGCGCGACGTGGTCGGCGCGGCTGCTTTCTCAGGCGCCGCCGACTGGCTGTTGTTCGACGCCAAGCCGCCGCGCGAGGCGACCCGGCCCGGCGGCAACGCAGTGCCGTTCGACTGGTCGCTGATGCGTGCGTTCACCGGCGCTGTACCCTGGATGCTGGCGGGCGGGCTTGCGCGCGCCAACGTCGCGGCCGCCATCAAGGCCTCCGGCGCCCGGGCGGTTGATGTGTCCTCGGGCGTGGAAACCAAGCCCGGGCTGAAGTCGGCGGCCAAGATCCGCGCGTTCATCCGGGCGGTGCAGGCGGTGAAATCCCCCTGATTATGCGGGCTTCTTGGCCCCTTCTGCCCCCGGGCGGGGCGGGCTATAAGACCGCCTCCGCAGCCGTTTCCGCCGCACCCATGACGCTGATCGACAACCCCAACACCTACCGCGCCGGCGCCGACGAGAACGGCCATTTCGGCGTATTCGGCGGCCGCTACGTCGCCGAGACGCTGATGCCCTTGATCCTGGACCTGGACAAGGCCTACGCCGCGGCCAAGGCCGACACGGCGTTCGTGTCCGAACTCGCGCGCTTCCGCACGCACTATGCCGGCCGGCCCAGCCCGCTGTATTTCGCCGAGCGGCTGACCGCCCGCTTCGGCGGCGCCAAGATCTATTTCAAACGCGACGAGCTCAACCACACCGGCTCGCACAAGATCAACAACTGCCTGGGCCAGATCATGCTCGCCCGGCGCATGGGCAAAAAGCGCATCATCGCCGAGACCGGCGCCGGCCAGCACGGCGTGGCGACCGCGACGGTGTGCGCGCGTTTTGGCCTGTCGTGCGTGATCTACATGGGCGCGAAGGACATCGAACGGCAGAAGCCCAACGTGTTCCGCATGCGTTTGCTGGGCGCCGAGGTGCGCGCGGTCGACAAGGGCACCGGCACCCTGAAGGACGCCATGAACGAGGCGCTGCGCGACTGGGTCGCCAACGTCGACACCACCTATTACCTGATCGGCACCGCCGCCGGACCGCATCCCTACCCGACCATGGTGCGCGACTTCCAGTCGGTGATCGGCGAGGAAGTGCGCGCGCAGATGCACGAGGCCGAGGGCCGGCTGCCCGATACGCTGGTGGCGTGCATCGGCGGCGGCTCCAACGCGATTGGCCTGTTCCATCCGTTCCTCGACGATGCGTCGGTGCGCATCGTCGGCGTCGAGGCGGCCGGCCGCGGCCTCGATTCAGGCGCGCATGCGGCCTCGATCACCGGCGGCGCGCCGGGCGTGCTGCACGGCAACCGCACCTATCTGCTGCAGGACGAAAACGGCCAGATCAAGGATGCCCACTCCATCTCCGCCGGTCTCGACTATCCGGGCATCGGGCCCGAACACGCCTGGCTCAACCTGATGGGCCGGGTCGAGTACGTGTCGGCCACCGACGACGAAGCGTTGGCGGCGTTCCAGCTGTGCTCGCAGCTGGAAGGCATTCTGCCGGCGCTGGAGCCGGCGCATGCGCTGGCTCATGTGGCCAAGCTCGCGCCGACGCTGCCCGCGGACAATCTTCTGGTCATGAACATGTGCGGCCGCGGCGACAAGGACGTGTTCACCATCGCCGACGCCCTCGGCGAGAAGATTTGATCCGCAGATGTCCGACGCCGACCTGAACAAGACCCGCGTCACCCGTCGCTTCGCCGCCATCCGCCGGCGCGGCACGCCGGGGCTGGTCACCTTCATCACCGCCAACGACCCGACGCCCGATGTGTTCCGCCAGATCCTCGAGGGCTTGCCGGCGGCGGGCGCGGACATCATCGAGGTCGGCATGCCGTTCTCCGACCCCATGGCCGACGGGCCGTCGATCCAACTTTCGAGCCAGCGGGCCTTGAAGCACGATGCGTCGCTGAAAAGACTGCTGGCCACGATCGCCGAATTCCGCGACCAGGAGCCCGACACGCCGATCATCCTGATGGGCTACTACAACCCCATTTACCGCTATGGCCCGATGGAGTTCGCCGCCGATGCGGCGGCCGCCGGCGTCGACGGCATGATCGTGGTCGACCTGCCGCCGGAAGAGGCCGAGGAGTTGAACGTCTACCTGCGGGCCAACGGCCTGCACATGATTTTCCTGACCGCGCCGACGTCCTCCGACGTGCGTCTGCCGACGATTCTGCGCCACGCCTCGGGCTTCGTTTACTACGTGTCAGTCGCGGGCGTGACCGGGACCAAGACGGCTGACGAATCGGCCGTGCGCCAAGCGGTCGCGCGGCTGCGCCGGCACACCAAGCTGCCGGTCGCGGTCGGCTTCGGCATCAGGACGCCGGACGCCGCGCGCGCCATCGCCGCCCATTGCGACGCCGCGGTGGTGGGCTCGGCCATCGTCGATGTGATCGCCGCCGGCCTCGGCCCCGACGGCGCGCCCAAGCCGGGTCTGGCCGCCGACGTGCTCGGCTTCGTCAAGGGCCTGGCCGGCGGCGTCGCCCGCGCCGCCCGCGACGGAGCCGCGCCCGGCGCCGGACCGGGCAGCTGAACCCGACACTTTTCGGTTTCGGCCTCGGCGCGCGCACATTACCTTCATTTCCACCGGTGCGCCAAAGACTCAGTTCATTCGAGGATGAAGCGATTCAAGATTCTCGTGGCCGAAGACGATGACCTCGTCGCCGAGTTGATCGTCCAGGTTCTTGCCCGCAACAATTTCGACGTGGTGCGCAGCGCCGACGGCGAAGCGGCCTTGGCTCAGGTCATCCAGTTCAAGCCCGATGCGATCGTGCTCGACACCATGATGCCGGGGCTGGACGGAACCGAAGTGCTGCAGGAACTGGCCAAGTCGCTCATCACCCGCCACATCCCGGTGATGATTCTGTCGGCGCGTTCCAACGCCGCCGACATGGTGCACGGATTCGATTTCGGCGCGCGCGATTTCATGGCCAAGCCGTTCAAGCCCGAGGAACTGGTCACCCGGTTGCGCCGCATGCTGATGTCGGCGAAAGATTGGGAGACATGACCGCTCCGGTGCGCTTTGCGGTCGCCCTGTGCCTAGGCCTGGCCGGCGCGCCGGCGACGCTTCATGCCCAGGACGCCGGGCAGTTGATCGAGGACGCGCGCGCCGCCCGCGTGCGCGGCGATTTCGCCGCCGCCGAAACGATGTACCTGGCCGCCAGCGCGCGCAGCCCCACCGACGCCGCGATCCTGATGCAACTGGCGCTGGTGCAGGGGTTCCAATCCAAGCTCGACGCCGCGCGCGACACGATCGACCGCGCCGAAGCCCTGGCGCCGGCCGACCTCGACATCGCGCTCGCCAAGGCGCGCATCCTCGCCTGGCGGGGCGACTATGCGGCGGCCGAGGCCGCGCTGGCCCGCGTGCGCGCCGACCGCCCCGATGATGCCGACGCCGCGGTCCTCGAAGGCCGCATCGCCTATTATCAGCAACGCTACGACTCCGCCGACCGGGCCTTTGCCGACGCGCTCGCGCGCCAGCCCGATCTGGTCGATGCGCTGGTCGGCCGCGGCGACGTGGCCCGCGCGCGCGGCGACGAAGCCGCGGCGATGGCGTTCTTCCGCCAGGCCCGGGCGCTTGAGCCGGCGTCGGCCGACATCGCCGACCGGCTGGCCCGGCGCGCGGAGACTGGCCGCAAGCGCTGGCGGCTCGACATCGCGGCCGGCGTCAGCGCGCTGTCGCGCACCGCGCTGTCCGACTGGTCGGAACAGACCGCCCAGCTGTCGCGCGAGATGGATGGCTGGCGGCTGTTCGCGCGCGTCAATCACGCCCGGCGATTCAACCGCAGCGACGCCGGTTTCGACGTCGGCGCCGCGTGGCCGGCCGCATCGGCGATCGAGGCCACGCTCGAGGCCGGCGCCACGCCCGGCGACGACTTCCTGCCGGCCTGGCGGCTGCGCGGCCAGCTTGATGCGCGCGTCGCCGACGGCGGCGCGGCCGTGGGCAGGGCGCTGGGCGCGACCACGCTGACTGGCGAAGGTTGGGTGCGCCGCTACCGCAACGGCACCGTCAAGGCGATCAACGCCGGCATGCGGCAGGGCTTCGCCGGCGATCGCGCGTCGGTGTCGGCCCGCTTCATCAACACCTTTGGCGCCGACGGCAATCACACCACCGGCTGGGCGGTCGGCGCATCGGCCGCGCTCGGCGACCGGTTCACGCTGCGTGCCGATTACGCCGACGCGCCGGAGTCCGAAAGCGGCATCGTCGCCGACACGCGTACGGTCTCGGGCGGCTTGACCGTGGCGCTGACCGACGACGCAACCGTCACGCTGTCCGCCCTGCGCGAGCGGCGCGAAGGCGCTTACGTGCGCAAGGACGTGACGGTCGCGCTGGGCTGGCGGTTCTAACCGTGGCCGCCGATCCGTTCTTCGCCGCGGTGTGGGACACGACCTGGGCGTTGGCCGCGCTCAGCATCGCGGCGCTGATCGCTCTGTTCGCGCGCCGGCTGGTCATCGACGTGCTCGACCGCCGGCGCGAACGCCGACGCAAGGTGCTGACCGACCAGATCTTCAAGTACCTCAACAATCCCTCCGACAGCTCCCTGTTGATGCCGCTCAAGACGGCGTCTGACCAGCGCATCCTGTTGTCGATCGCCAGCCGCTTGTTGCAGAACGTGTCGGGCGACATGCGCGAACGGCTGATCGGCCTGCTCAACGACACCATCGACTTCAAGCGGTTCCTGAAACAGTTGAAGACCGGCATCGCGCCCGACCGCGCCAAGATCGCCGCGCGGCTGTACTGGGCAGATGATCCGGCGGTGCACGCCGCGTTGCGCGAGGCGCTGCACGATCCCGAGCCCGAGGTGGTGCTGGCCGCGGCCGGCTCGCTGGTCGAGGCCGGACAGACGATCGACGTGAAGGACTTCGCGGCGGTCTGCGCCGCCCGCGGCATGCTGGCCAACCGGGCGGTGCGCGAGCTGTTCCGCAAGCTGGCCCCGGCCAACATCGGCCCGCTCGTCGACCTACTGTCGCACGACACCGTCGAGGTGGTGATCCTGGCCGCCGACGCCCTGTCGCGCGCGCATGACCCTCAAGTCGCCCATGTGCTGTCCGCCCTGGCCACAACCCATCCCGATGCCGACGTGCGCGCCCAGGCGGTGCGGTCGCTCGGGATCGGCGGCCACGCCGACGCCGGGTTGGCGGTGCTCGATGCGCTGCAGGACGAACGCTGGCAGGTGCGCGCCCAGGCGTCGGTGGCGGCCGAACGGCTCAAGCTGGCCGACGCGGTGCCGCGCCTGGTGGAACTGCTGCGCGACGGCGAATGGTGGGTGCAGATGCGCGCCGCCGAGGCCCTGGCCGGGTTGGGCGGCGCGGGCGAAGCCGCGCTCGAGGCGCTGCGCGCCGACCCCGAGGTCGGCACGCTGGCCGCCGTCGCGCTGGCCGAGCGGCACGCGGCGTAACGGGCAGGCACGCGATGGAACAGGCGCTGTCCGACATACTTGAGCTGGCGCGCGTCGCCTGGGCGTCGCTCGACCGCGCGCTCGGCGTCGCCATCCTGGGCGGGCCCACCGGCCACGACATCCTGATCCTGACCGGCCTGTCGATCGGCTGGCTGATCTTCGTCAACGGCGCGGTGCTCAATCTGCTCTACACGTGGCAGCTGGCGGTGGCGTTCCGCGCGCTGCGGCGCCGGCGCGCGGCGCGCACGCCGCTGTCGGCGTGGTGGCGGTTCCACGCCCAGACCGTGCCGATCTCGATCCTGGTGCCGGCCTACAACGAGCAGCTGACCATCGTCGACAGCGTGCGCTCGATCCTGGCGCTCAACTACCCGCACTTCGAGGTCGTGGTCATCAACGACGGCTCGAAGGACGGCACGCTCAAGGCGCTGGTCGCCGCGTTCGGGCTGGCGCCGGTCACGCGCGCCTGGCGCGCCATGTTACCGCACAAGCAGGTCACCCAGCTCTATGCCAGCCCGCGCTATCCGCGGCTGGTGGTGGTCGACAAGGCCAACGGCGGCAAGGCCGATGCGCTCAATGCCGGCATCGACGTCTGCCGCACGCCGCTGGTGTGCGCGGTGGATGCGGATTCCCTGCTCGAGCCCGATGCGCTGTTGCGCGCCGTGCAGCCGTTCATCCACGACATGAACCGGGTGGTCGCCGTCGGCGGCTCGATCCGCGTCGTCAACGGCAGCGCGGTGGCGCGCGGCCGGGTCACGCGCATCGGCGTGCCGGGCGACCTGATCAGTCTGTTCCAGATCGTCGAGTACCTGCGCGCGTTCCTGATCGGCCGGCTGGCCTGGAGCGAGATGGGTGCGATGATGCTGATCTCGGGCGCGTTCGGCATCTTCAAGCGCGAGGCGCTGATCGCCGCCGGCGGCTACAGTCTCAACACCGTCGGCGAGGACATGGAGCTGATCGTCAAGATCCATCGCCACCTGCACGACACCCGGACCGAGGGGCGCATGGAATTCGTGCCCGAGCCGGTGTGCTGGACCGAGGCGCCGCGGGATCTCAAAGGCCTCGCCGCCCAGCGTCGGCGCTGGCAGCGCGGCGCGCTCGAAACCTTCTTCCGCCACCGGGCGATGATGGGCCATCGCCGCTATGGGCTGGCCGGCACGGTCGGCTACTTCCACATCCTCGTCACCGACGTGCTGGGGCCGCCGCTCGAGGCGCTGGGGTATCTGTTCATGCCGATCCTGTTCGCCGCCGGCCTGCTCAGCCTCGACTTCTTCCTCGCCTTCCTCGCGCTGACCTTCGTCTACGGCATCTTCATCTCGGTCGGCGCGCTGGTGCTCGAGGAACTCGAACTGCGCCGCTATCCCAAGGCCGGCTACCTGCTGGTGCTGATGGGCGCGGCGATCCTGGAGAACTTCGGCTACCGCCAGCTCAACACCGTCTGGCGGGTGCAAGGCTGGTGGCAGTTCATGCGCGGCCGCACCGGCTGGGGCCAACCCGCCCGCTCCGGCTTCTCAAAATAGGGTACGACCCTAATTAAATGTACAAATACTGTGATAAAACATAATATTGTCCCGATTCAGGGGCCCACGTCGTCCACGGCCTGTTTTTGGTGATGAATCGTCAAGGCGAATGGCGCTAAACACAGGCGCAGACCATTCGTTCCGGGTGACGCCATGAACTGGCTGACCAATTTCGTCCGGCCCAAGATCCAGAAACTCGTGCGCCCCAAGGAGGTGCCCGAGAACCTGTGGCACCAGTGTCCCAAGTGCGGCGAGATGGTGTTCCACCGCGAGCTGGAAAAGAACCTGCGCGTCTGCACCCACTGCGGCCATCATCTGCGCATGCCGGCCCGCGCCCGTCTGAAGATGCTGTTCGATGACGCCCAGTGGACCGAGATCGAGCTGCCCGCCGTCGCCGCCGATCCGCTCAAGTTCAGGGACCGCAAGCGCTACGCCGACCGGCTGCGGGACGCGCAAAGCGACACCGGCCTCAAGGACGCGGTCGTGGTGGCCCACGGCGCCATGGGCGGCATGGGCGCGGTGGTCGCCGCGTTCGAGTTCGACTTCATGGGCGGCTCGATGGGCGCGGCCGTCGGCGAGGCGATCGTGGCGGCGGCCGAACTGGCCTGCCTGCAGGAAGCGCCCTTGATCGTCATCCCGTCCTCGGGCGGGGCGCGCATGCAGGAAGGCATCGTCTCGCTGATGCAGATGGCGCGCACCACCGTCGCCGTCGACAAGGTGCGCGAGAAGGGCCTGCCCTACATTGTGGTGCTGACCGACCCCACCACCGGCGGCGTCACCGCCTCGTTCGCCATGCTGGGCGACATCGCCGTGGCCGAGCCCAACGCCGTCATCGGCTTCGCCGGCGCGCGCGTGATCGAACAGACCATCCGCGAAAAACTGCCCGAGGGCTTCCAGCGCGCCGAGTACCTGATGGAACACGGCATGGTCGACATGGTGGTCCCGCGCCAGGAGCTGCGCGCCACGCTGATCCGCGTGATCGGCCTTCTCCTGCAGAAAAACCCGGCCGCCGACGTCATCGCCCTGACGCCGTCGGCCCGCCGCCGCAAGCCGGAAAGCACGCCCGAGGCCGGCAGCCCGCCGCCCGACCCGACCGTGCCCGACATGGCGTTCGACGAACGGTGAGCGTCGCAACGCTGCGCCCCGACATCGTCATCCCCGACACCGCCGCCGACAACCCGGCGGTGACCGCCGCGCTCGCGCGCATGACGGCCCTGTATCCCAAGCTGATCGACCTGTCGCTCGATCGCATGCGCCGGCTCTTGGCCGACCTGGGCGATCCGCACCGCCGCCTGCCGCCGGTCATCCACGTCGCCGGCACCAACGGCAAGGGCTCGACTGTCGCCACCATGCGCGCGGTGCTCGAGGCCTCAGGCCACACAGTCCACGTCTACACGTCGCCGCACCTGGTGCGGTTCGCCGAACGCATCCGCCTGTCGGGGTCGCTGATCGGCGAGGACCTGCTGCTCGAACTGCTGAACCATGTCGAGGCGGCCAACGCCGGCCGGCCGATCACCTTTTTCGAGGTGACCACGGCGCTGGCGTTCCTGGCCTTCGCGCAAATTCGCGCCGACGCGGTGCTGCTGGAAACCGGCATGGGCGGCACCTACGACGCGACCAATGTCATCGAACGTCCGCTGGTCACGGTGCTGACCGCGATCTCGATGGACCACATGCAGTTCCTGGGCGACACGATCGCGAAGATCGCCCAGGAAAAGGCCAATATCATGAAGCATGGCGCGGCCTGTGTGTCGGTCGCGCAGCATCCGCACGCGACGGACGTCATCATCGCCACGGCGGAGCGGTTGGGCGTGGCGGTGAAGTGGCAGAACGACGCCTGGAGCATCACGCCCGACGGGCGGGGCGGCCTGGTGTTCGAAGGCGAGCCGCGCGACGGCCGGCGCAGCCTGTGGAAAATGCCCACGCCCAACCTGCCGGGCCGGCATCAGCATCAGAACGTCGGCGCGGCGCTGGCGGCGCTCGAGCAGGCCAGTTTCGTCTCGGGGCTCGCGGTGCCGGGGTTCGCTTTGCGCGCGGGCCTGCGCGCCATCGATTGGCCGGCGCGCGGCCAGAAGCTGCGGCGCGGGCCATTGGTCGATGCCGCGCCGTTCCCATGGGAGGTCTGGCTCGATGGCGGCCACAACGCCGGCGGCGGCGCGGTGCTGGCGGACCTGGCCGCCGAATCCTGGGCCGACCGGCCGCTGCATCTGGTCGCCGGCATGCTGACCACCAAGCCGGCCGAGGATTTCCTGAAACCGCTGGCGGCCCGTGCCGCCAGCTTCACCGCCGTGCCGATCCCCGACCACGCGGCGGCCTACGCGCCCGAGGACCTTGCGCGCGCCGCGACCGGCGCCGGCCTGAAACGGGTGGGCGTCGCGCCCGAACCCCTGGCCGCGGTGTCGGCAATCAGAGCCGCGCAGGCCGAGTCCCCGGCGCGTATCATGATTTGCGGCTCGCTCTATCTGGCCGGCGATGTGCTGAAAACCAACGGGTAGGTCTTCACAACAGAGCGTGCAGCCGCGCGAGCACCTCGCCGACCAGCTCTGGCGGTGCGCGTCCGGCCAGCCGCGCCCGCCGCGCCCGATAGTCGAAGCTCTTGACCAGATCGGCGAGCACGACGCCCGAGATTTTCATTCCCTCGGGGATGGCCACTTCGAACGGATAGCCCTTGCGCTGGCTGGTGATCGGACACGCCAACACCAGTCCGGTGCGTTCGCAGTATTCGAGCGGGGTGAGGGCCAGCGCCGGCCGCAAACCGCGCTGTTCGTGACCCGTCGCCGGGTCGAACTCCAACCACAGGAAGTCGCCGCGGGCCGGCACATAACCGCGACCGCCGCGCGCGCCGGGCGGCATTACCAAATCTCGCGGCCGCGCGGCGGGCCGGGGTCGATGTCGCGATGAACGTTATCGTCGGTGATCTGGCCCAGCAGTTCGTCAAGCCGATAGGCGCGCTTGCGGACCACCAGAGAATCCTGCCGGACATCAAGATCAACCGGACTGCCGGGGACCAGCCCGAGCTTGCGGGCATGGGCGCGGGGAATTCGGACCGCCAGGCTGTTGCCCCATTGTGCGACCTGAGATTTCATGACGCGCCCATTCCCTGGTAGATATACTTTGTATATCCTGCCAGTGGAGGATACGGCAAGGTCATTCGCCGCCCTTCAGCCACGGCAGCGCCAGCGCCGCGGTGCGCTCGGGTTCCTCGATCATGCAATAGGTGCCGCCGGCGTCGGGCACGGTGATGACTTCGGTCTGCGGGCACAACCGCTTGAAGGCGGCGATCGATTCCCGGTTGTTGGGCGCCTCGGCGCCCAATCGGCCCGAGGCGCCGATCAGGATCGCGGTCGGCATCTTCAGGCGCGCCACGTCGGCGCTGAGATCGGACTGCGAGAAAATGTTCAGCACGTCGCGCATTTGCGCGATGGTGAAATTGCGCGCGAAGCACGCGGCTTCGTATTGGGCGATCTCGTTGCCCTTGGCGCTCCACACGTTGGTCTCGCCACAGCCCAGCCATTGGAACATGCGCCCCAGCGCTTCGTAGCCGTAGGTTTCGCCCAGGTCGGCGAAGACGTCCCGGTTGCCGGCGCCGGAGCGCGCCATGCGGAAGGTGGGATAGGTCATCAGCCGCGTCACGCGGCCGGGATGGCGTGCGGCGAAACGGATCGCCAGCCGCGATCCGGTCGAGGTCGCCCAAAAGGCCGCCTGCTCGACCTTGAGGGCGTCCAGGATGACGGCCAAATCGTCGACCCAGGTGTCGAGCGTGTAACCGCCCGGCCAGGCGCGATCGGCCTGGCCGCAGCCGCGGTAGTTCCAGTCGATCACGCGCACATGGGGCGCAAGCAGCGGGCGGACCTTGTCGAACTGATTGTGCAACAGGCCGAATCCGCCGGTCAGCACCACCGGCGGGCCGCTGCCGGTGCTCTCGGCCCACAAGGCAACGCCGCGATCGTCGATGATGGCCATGGTTCCCTCCCTGGTGGCGGGGCATTATGGCGCGGGGCGGCAAGGCGGGCGAGCGTCGGCATGATTGCGTTGACAATCCTGGCGGTGGCCGTGTCGACGGCGTGGGCGCAAGGCGCCGCACCTGGCACGGTCATGAAGGACTGCGCGGTCTGTCCCGAGATGGTGGTCGTTCCTGCCGGATCGTTCGTCATGGGGTCGGACGAGGCGGAAACCGCGCGCGAAGCGGTGCCGGCCGACTATGCCAGACGCGAACTGCCGCGGCATGCCGTGACCATCGCCGCGCCGTTCGCTCTGGCCCGTTACGAAGTGTCGCGCGGAGAGTTCGCGCGCTTCGTCGCTGCGACCGAGTATCGCCCACCGGCCGGCTGCGCGGTCTGGCGCATTCCAGGCATGACCTTCGCCGACAATCCGGCCAAGTGGTGGGGCGACCCCGGCTTTCCGCAGACCGACGCCGATCCGGTGTCGTGCGTCAGCTTCGACGACGCGCTGGCCTACGCGAAATGGATCTCCGATCTCAGCGGGCAGATCTACCGGCTGCCCAGCGAGGCAGAGTGGGAGTACGCCGCGCGCGCCGGCACCGCGACCGCGCGGCACTGGGGCGACGGCCGCGACGCAGCGTGTGCGCAGGCCAGCGTGCTCGATGCGGCAGCGGCGGCCCAGCTGGGCGCGGCACCGGGGGTGGAAAACGCCTTCCCGTGCGCCGACGACGGCTTCGTGTTCACCGCGCCGGTGGGGTCGTTCCCGCCCAATGCGTTCGGGCTGTACGACATGCTGGGCAACGTCTCAGAGTGGGTGATGGACTGCTACAACGCCACCTACGCCGGCGCGCCGGTCGACGGATCGGCCTGGCTGGCGGGCAACTGCGACCAGCGCCTGACGCGCGGCGGGGCGTGGAGCGGCAAGCCGTGGATCGTGCGCGCCGCCGAGCGCGGCCGGGCCAACGCTGCCGGCCGCAACAGCCCGCTCGGCTTCCGCCTCGCCCGCGACATTAATTAGGGTACGACCCCAATTAAGATGAAAAAACAGCACCGATTTCAACAAGTTTTGGCAACATTGCCGAGAGTATCTTGAGGCGGCCGGCGATCAAGGTCTTGACCTCGGCGGCCGACACGGTCTTGCCGCCAATGACCACGTCGCCGGCTTCGACGCTGAGCACCCTGTGGGCGGCGGCGATCGCGGCGGCGCGGGCCTGGTCGGGCGCGCCCTTGTGGTGGGTGTCGACCAGCGCCATCAGCACCACGGCATCGATGTTGGCCAGCTCGAGGCCGGTGCCGGCGTTGACCGCGGCCAGCGGCACCTTGGCCAGGCGCAGGCCGAGTTCCTTGATGAGGCCGCGGCTGACCGCCGGCATCGCCAGTTTCGCGCCCGGCTTCACCGCGCCGGGCGGAGCCGTCGGCCGCGCGAAGCCCACTACCTGACCGCCGGCCGCGAGCAGACGCGCCGCCTCGACCGCGGTCGCCGGATCGAGCCCACCGAGCCCAGGCGCCGTCGGCAGGTCGCCCGCCGCCACCGCGCGCGCGGCCAGCGTGGTGAGCAGCGCATCGAACGGTTCGCCCTCGTAGGCGATCTGCACGTCGCCGAACGCGACTTTGCGGTCGATATCGGCCAGCGGCGCGAGCGTGCCGAACACCTGGGCCAGATTGATCTCCAGCCACTCGCGCTCGGTCGCGACCGGCTCGCCCTTGACCCAGACGTCGCGGCGGAACGTTTCGTTGCGCACGAAGTCGCGCTTGGCCTCTAACTCGGCGCGGCTGGTGACGGCCCGAAACTCCTCATGCAGCGCCGGCGCCACAGCCAGGTCGACCATGTTCAGGAACACGGTGGCCGAGCCGGCGAACTTCAGTCCGCGCGCGGCCATCAGCGCCGACAGCTCGGCGAAGTAGAACGCGCGCAGGTGCTGATTGAAGTACTCGTGAGCCATGTAGCGGGGGTCGAGCGCTGCCAGCTGGTCGACCGCCTCGGCCAGCGCGGGGTGGTCGCGAAAATACTTCACCTGCGCCGTTTTCAGCTTCTGCATCCAAGCCAACCCGCGCTTGGCCCGCTCCAGCGAGCCCATGCCGTCGGGGCTGAGCGAATAGATCATGTTGCGCAGCGGGATCTTCGCCGCCCAGCCGGGCATGGCATTGCAGCCGGTGAGCAGGATGCCGCCCGGCTTGAGCCGTCGCGCGGCGTCATCCAGCACGGCGTTGCGCGTCGGCTCGTCGATCCAGCTCAGCACGCCGTGCATCACCGCGAAGTCGAGCGGCGGGATGTCGCCGGGGGCCAACTCGGTGAAGCTCTTGGCGATGAACTGCACGTTGGACATTCCGCCGCGCAGGGCCAGCACCTCGGCGGTGCGGATGTGCGCCGGCATGAAGTCGACGCCGTAGAAGTTGGCGTGCGGATAGCAGCCGGCCAGCACCGCGGCCGTGACCCCGTTGCCGCAGCCGTAGTCGCACCAGGTGAACGGCGTATCCAGCGGCCGCGGCCGGAAGCCGCCCGCCGCCGCCGTCAGGTTCAGGTGCGGCGGCGCGTGGTCGCCGTAAAACTCCGCGACATAGGCGACGTCGGTGACGTATCCGCCGCCTGGGCCGCCGTCTGGGCTGCCACGTGTGGTGGTCATGGACGGTCCTCTCTTGCTCCGCCGGTCCCGGTTGTAGCAGCGCGTCGGCGCAAAAAGCAAAAACCCCGCCCATGCCGGGCGGGGTTTGCAGAAAAGGTTGACGGACGGCTTAGAGCGACTGCTGCAACCACTCGGTCAGCTTGCTCTTCGGCAGGGCGCCGACCTTGGTGGCCGCCACCTGACCGCCCTTGAACAGAATCAGCGTCGGGATGCCGCGCACGCCGTACTGGGTGGGCGTCTGCGGGTTGTCGTCGATGTTGATTTTGGCGATGGTCAGCTTGCCGGCCATTTCCTTGTCGATCTCGTCCAGGATGGGCGCGACCTGGCGGCACGGGCCGCACCACTCGGCCCAGAAGTCCACCAGCACGGGGCCTTCGGCCTTGAGCACGTCGGTGGGGAACGACGCATCGGACACGTGTTTCATCGGCTTGCCTTTCGATGTGCCTGTCGCGGGGTCGGGCGGACGGCCGCGTGCAGGCGCGGGCCGCCTGCAAGAGCCAAACAAGCGTGGGCGGGATGAAGCTGAATCTAGGAACCGCAACCCGGACCGTCAAGGCGGCGGCCCCGGCCTCCGGGCATCAGGGGCTGAGGCCCGCGCGGATGTTGGTGGCGATCTGTTCCAGGCGATCGGCCTGGGCCAGGCGCTCCTGGTCGCCGGATTTCAGCGCGAACTCGCGCAGGTCGTTGGCGATGCGCAGGATCGCCGCGGCCATGGCAAGGTAGTCAGGCCCGAACCTGCTCGGGTCGAAATTCTCGATCATCCGCTTTTGTCTCGGGCCCGCACGCGGGGGGAACGCGCGCCGACGCTCTGCTGGGGCCGCGCCCGGGTTCGCGCCTGAACGCGAGCGCCATGAGCAACGGCCGATTTTGGGAATGCCGACGAAGATCCGGATGTCCGGATCTTCTCCGTGTTACCGCTTCATGTACGCGCAGGGCTTGCAACCGTAAACCGACAGTTGCGCATGGGTTTCATGCACCTAAGCATACGTTTCGGCTCGCCAGCGTACGCCACGATTACGCCGCAATTCAGCTCCGCCAGCGCAACACGATCGATTCAATGGGATTTATGGCCGCGCGACGCTCGGCTTCGGCGGCCAGCAGCTCGGCCTTCAGCCGCTGATACCAGCGCACCTGCTGGTCGGCATCGCGGATCAGCATGGTCGGCGGATCGAAGACAAGCCCAGCCTTCATGTGTTCCACCGCGCGGCGGTCCTGATCCAGGAACCGCCAGGCGACCGCGCGCACCAGCGGGCGCAGCAGCGCCGACAGCGCGGCGCCGCCGGGCACGCGCCAATACATGGCGTGATGCACCATGGTGCGCGTGGCGTCGACCGGCGTGCACGCGGTGAGCCCCGCATACATAGCCTTGGACGTCACGGCGTGTTCGATGCGCAATGACGGCATCAGGTAGGTGATCTCGGTGGCGGGCGCGCCGCCCAGGAATATGCGATAGGCACGCGAGTTCGACGACGCGGCATGGCGGTCCATGCGCCAGCCGATGCGGCCGTGCTCGTTCACCGGCGAGAACGCCTTGGCCTTGTCGTGGATGCTGGCCTTCGTGCGCCACAGCGCCGAACGGTGCACGAACGCGCCATGGGCCGGGTCCATCAGGCCCGCCGCAGCGAGATCGAGGTCGCAGGCGAACGCCATTGCAAGGTAAAGGTTCGGCGCCGGGTTGTCGGCCACGCCCGGCACGCGCGGCGCCGGCGGTAGGTTGTCGCGCGCGCGGCCCATGTAGACCCACACGTTGCCCTGCACCTCGGACACGGGATAAGCCGGCGCACGCACGTCGGCCGGCTGCGGGCGCTGGTCGGGCGCCTGCGACGGAATCGCGGTGCAGCGTCCATCGGTGGCGAAGCGCCAGCCGTGATAAGGGCACTCGACCTCGCGGCCGTCGAACGCGCCGCGCGACAGCAACGTGCCGCGATGTGGGCAGGTATCGCGCAGCGCGAACACGCGGCCGTCGCGATCGCGGCCCAGCAGCACCGGCTCGCCCAGCAGCGTGCGATGCACGACACGGCCGCGGGCCAGTTCGCCGCCGGCCAGCGCGAAGTACCACGCCTCGCGGATGAACGCGCCCGCGCGCATGGGGCTACGGTCGACAGTGTCGGTGCGGGTGTCGTTCATGGTCGTGCGGTCGCGGGGATGGTGAACCGCGGGTCGGGGCCGATCAAGCGGTCGAGTGCGGCGTCCATGGCCGCGGCCTCCAGCTCCAGCGTGAACGGCGCACCAGTTTCGTCGCCATGGGTCCACAGCAGCAGGCAGCGGACCCGATGTCGCGGGTAGATCGCCGCAAGTGCGGCGCGGTAGGCCGCCATCTGGACCACGTAGGCCGGGTCGACCTGATCGGCCGCGCGCGGCGGCGGGCGGTTGGTCTTGTAGTCGATGATCAAGACCTGGTCGGCCGTCACCGCCAATCGGTCGACCTGACCCGAAATGCGCTGGCCGCGCACCAGTCCGGTGATCGGCACCTCGGCGCGGCTGCCGGCCGCGAACAGCGCGGCGAAGTCCGGCGTGTCCAGCACGCGCAAGGTCTCGGCCACGATGTGCGCCTGATCTTCGGCGGCGATCGACCACGCCGGCCGGCGCACCAGCGCCAGGGCCGCGTCGCGGCGGCGGGCCGGCGGCACATCGGGCAGCGTTTGCAACAGGCGATGGATCAGCAATCCGCGGGCAAAGCGCGCGGCGCCATCGTCGGCCACGGGCGAACGGACCGCGGGGTCGTCGCGACCGGGCCGAGACGGCGTCAAAGGCCTCGGCGGTTCGGGCTCGGCCGGCGGCGGGCCGCGCAGCCAGGCGGGCATCGGTTCGGTGGTTACGGTCGCGAACACGGCCGCGGCGACTTTGGGCGCGGCCTGTTGGGTTTCGGCCAGGCGCAAGGTTGTGGTGAACGGCGCGCCGGCCGCGGCCAGCACCGGGTCCTCGACCGGCGCGGCCAGGCCGGTCATCGCCGCTTCGATCAGGCGATACCAGCAACCGTCGGGCGCGCGGTGCTTGGTGTTCCATCCGCACACGATCAGCCGATCCTCGGCCCGCGTCATCGCCACGTACAACAGTCGGCGGTACTCCTGCATCTGGCGATCCTGGGCGGCGTCGTGCGCGGCTTGCACCTGGTCGTGCCGTGCCGTGTTGGGCGCGGCCCAGATCATCGCCGGCGCGCCATCGTCGCCCGCGAAAAACAATGTCTCGCGCACCGCCGGCGCCTGCAACGTGTCGGGCAGCATGACGATCGGGGCCTGCAGGCCCTTGGCGCCGTGCACGGTCATGATGCGCACCACGCCCGGCGCGGCGCCGTCTTCGCCCTGTTCCAGGTCGCGCTTGATCTCGACGTCGCCCTGGTCGAGCCAGGCCAGAAACGCTTGCAGCGACGGCGGATGGCTGCGTTGGTAGGCCAGCACCAGGTTGATGAACTCGTCCAGCGGGTCGTCGGCGTCGGGCCCCAGGCGGGCGAGCAGCTTGCGTCGGCCGTCGCCGGCCACCAGCACGTGCGCGAACAGGCCATGCGGCGTCCAGGCATCGGCCTTGGCCAACAGATCGGCCAGGAATTTGTGGGCCCGCCCCGCCGGGGACTCCGCCCCGCCGTGTTCCTCCAGCACGCTCCACAGCGTGCGCGTGCCGCGGCCGTGGGCCAGCGCGAACAGATCGTCCTCGCTCAAGCCCACCAGCGGGCTCTTCAGTACGCACGCCAGATTCAGGTCGTCCTCGGGCAGTATCAGGAACCGCGCCAGCGCCAACAGGTCCATCACCGCCAGTTGCTCGGTCAGCTTCATGCGGTCGATGCCGGCCACCGGCACGCGCCGCTCCTTCAACCGGCGGATCAGTTCATCCACGAACGGCGTGCGCCGCCGCACCAGGACCATCACGTCGCCGGGCCTGATCGGTCGACCCTTCGACGGCAGCGTCTCGCGCCGTTTGATCAACTCGTCGACGTAGTCGGCCACCAGCCGCGCCAGTCGGTTCTGGGCGGATTCGGCGTTGACGCGCTCCACCGGCGGCTTCCACGGCGGCGGATCGGCGCCGGGCGGCGGGTCGATCGGCGGCCACAGGTCGACCTGGCCGGCCTGTCCGCGCCGGGCGACCTGGTGAACAATCGGCTCGTCGCCGATCGCCACGCCGTCGCGCGCGCCGGCCAGGGCGAACACCGCGTCGACCGACGACAGTACGGCCCCCACGGACCGGAACGACACGTGCAGGTCGACCGCCCTGAACACCCGGTCGGCGGCCGTCACGCGCGCCTCGAACCGCGCGCGGGTGCGCAGGAAGCCGTCGGGGTCGGCGCCCTGAAAGCCGAAGATCGACTGCTTGCGGTCGCCGACCGCGAACACGGTGCGGATCAGATCGGGGCTGGCGTCTTCGCGCCGCCCGTGGCCAGTGAAGAATTCGTCGGTCAGCGAGTTCACGATCGACCACTGATCCGGGTTGGTGTCCTGCGCCTCGTCGATCAGCACGTGGTCGATACCGCCGTCGAGTTTGTAGAGCACCCATGCGGCCACATCCGTCCGCTTCAACAACCGGTCGGTCAGGTCGATCAGGTCGTCGTAGTCGAGCGCGGCGCGCGCGTCCTTGTGCGCGGCATAGGCCGCGAGGATGCGATGCGCCAGGACCAGCAACGCCCCGCTGTGCGCGGCAGCGTCGGCGGCGCGGGCGCGGGTTTCGGCCGCCAGCACGCGCTCGGCTTCACGGGCCAGTACGTCGGCAATCGCCGGGTCTTCGTCCGCAACCGCCTTGGTCGCCAGCGTCTTGCGGATGTTGCCGTCCTTGGTCAGGAACGCCGCCGCATAGTCCGCGAAACCGCCGATGCGATCGCCACCCACCCACGAGGCGATGATCGCCGACCTGTCGATGTCGGACTTGGCGCCCTTTCCCAGCGCCTTGGCGGCGCGCATCAGCCCGACTTCGTCGCAGGCGCCTTTCGCGCAGGCTTGCGCGAGGACATGGGCGCGGGTCACGCCGGGCTCGACCCCGAAATGCCGGCAGGTGGCCGCGATCGCGCCCGTCAGCCCGCCGTGGGCGTCGAGCACGCGCGCGATCGCGCCGCGTTTGCCGGCGACATCCGTCATCAATTCATCGAAGCTGTTCTCGTGCGCAAGCGAGGTCACGGTCGTCATCGCTGCCGCCAATTCAGCGTCGTGCGCCGCGGCGGCAAACACCCGCTCGCGGGCGTCATGCATCGCCTCCTGCGCGGCGCGCTCCTCGATCAGTTCGAAATGCGGCGACACGCCCGCCTCCAGCGGGAAGCGCCGCAGCAGCGATTGGCAGAAGGCGTGGATGGTCTCGATCCGTAGGCCGCCGGGCGCATCCAGCACCTGGGCGAACAGCCGTCGCGCGCGCGCCACGTCGCCCGTGTCGGGCACGCGACCGAGCAGGTCGGCCAGCTCGTTTGCAACAGTGTCGTCGTCGGCGTTGACCCAGCGCGCCAACCGTTCGGCGATGCGGTTGGCCATCTGCGCCGCCGCCGCCTTGGTGAAGGTCAGGCACAGGATGCGCTGGGGCGCGGCGCCCGACAGCAGCAGCGTCAGCACCCGGTCGGTCAAAACCTTGGTCTTGCCCGAGCCGGCCGACGCCGACACCCAGGCCGACGCGCGCGGATCGGCCGCGGCGCGCTGGTTGCGGGTGGCGATCGCCACCGGATCGGCGGCGTCGCGCGGGCGCGATGTCGCGCTCATTCGCCGTCTCCGCCCAGTGCCGCCCATTCCTTCAAGCGCGCCAGGTGCTGATAGTCGCTGTACTTCGGCGCATACGCCGGGTGGGGCCGGGCCGGGTAGGGCGTGGCCGGGTCGTCGTAGACCGCGATCAGCGCTTTAAGCCCTGCGTGCGCCTCGGCGGCCAGTTTCGTCGCGTCGCCGTCGGCCGGCACGATCGATCCGCCCTCCCGACGTCCGTCGAGCCGCCAGTGTTCCAGCGCTTCGACCGTGCGCTTGCTTACGCCCGCAAAGCCGCCGGCAATGGCGATGGCCGCTTCCAGCGGCAGTTGTGGCGCGAAGCCCGCGGCGATTTCCTTCTGGCTCGGCGGCGCGCCGGTCTTGTAGTCGATCAGCACCAAAGCGCCGTTGCGCAACACGTCGATCCGGTCGGCGGTGGCGGTCAGTTCGAACGGTCCGGCCGGACCTTGCAACAGCATCGTACCCTTCACCTCGGTCTGCGAGGCGGTGATCTCGACCCGGCGGTCGCGTTCGGTGGCGACGAACCAGCGCGCGATGCGTGCGAACCGCGGCCGCCAGAACGCGGCCACGCCGGGGCGCAAGGCCAGCGCGGCGAACTGTTCGTCGCCCAGCGCCAGCAGGCGCGCAAGCGCATCGTCGGCGCGGGCGTCGAGGCCCGCGCTCACGAACCGGTGCAACGCCGCATGCACCGCAGAACCGTAATCGGCCGCGCCGGCGTCCTGGTCGAGCGGGTCGAGCGCGCGCAGACCCAGCACGAAGCGGGCATAGGTGGCATAGGGGTCGCGCCGCCATTCCTCAACCCGCGTCACCGACATTCGCCGCGGCCGCGCGGCCACCGGCGGGCGGGGCGCCGGGGCGGGCATCGGCGCGGCGGCGTCCACGCGCACCAATGCCTCGCTCCAGCCGAGCCAGCGGCTGCTCGCTTGGGCCCGCGCCGCATTCCAGGTGGGCCCCAGGCCGGTCGCGGCGACGGCCTGCTCCAGGCGCATCAGCCAGCGCGATGGCACCGTCGGTGTGCCGTCGACCTTGGCCGCCCGCGTCAGCACCACTTGCGGCGCGCACAGGGCCTGGGCGATGTCGTGGGCGGCCAGTCCGATGCGCCGCTCCGGCGACGGCAAACCGAAGTCCTTGCGCATCGGCCGGCTCATCCATGGATCGGGCGCGGGTTTGGCGGGCCACGTGCCCTCGTTCAGCCCGCCCAGGACAATCGTGTCGAACTGCTGCAATCGCGCTTCCAATGGGCCCAGGATCGCCAGGCGCGGATGGCGGCCGTAGCGGGGCCGTACCGCGCGCCCCGACAACAGCGCCAGGAACACCTCGGGGTAAGCGGAAGGCGCGATCGGTGGCAGCACGTTCGCGCACGCCGCCAGTTCAGCGGCGAAGCCCGCCGCCGCTTCGCCGGCTTCGCCCGCCCACAGCCGCTGGGCGCCCGGCCGGTCGTGGCTGGCCGCCAGCGCCTCGGCGCAGCGCATGTGCGCGTCCAGCAACACAACCAGCGACGCGGTTGGTTGGCCGTGTTCGTGCTCGAACGTCGCGCAGCAGTCCGCAAGTGCGCCCAGCCAGCGGTCGAGCGCGGTGTCCGCGCCCAGACCGCTGCGCAGCGCGCGTAGACCGGCCAGGCCCGGCGCCGGACGTGGTCCGCGCAACAGCGCGATCTCGGCGCGGCGGGTGGCGGCCCGGAACTCTGCCGGGTCCAGGCCGCCGGCCGCCAGCGGATGCTTGCACACGGCCAGCAGCGGTACCGGCGCGAACGCCTCGGCGATCATCTGCGCCACCAGACGCAGGAACACCCCCGGCGGTGTCAGCTCCAGCGGCCGGCCGGCTGAATCGTCGATATCGATGCCCCAGCGGCCCAGCTCGGCGGCGGTACGCTCGGCCAGGTCGCGGTCGGGCGTCACCAGCGCCGCGGTCGCACCGGGCGTTTCCAGCGCCGCCCGCAACACGATGGCAATCGCGCTTGCTTCGGCGCGCGGCGTCGGCGCATCGATCCGCGTCACGCCGTCCAGCGCATCGGCGGGCAGCCTGGCGTCGCGCCAGCGGTCGGTGGTCTCGGCCGGCCGCATCAGCTCGCTTGTCAACGCGCGTCGCCCGGTGCGCGGCGCGACGGGCGCAGCCGGCCACGGCCGAACCTGGTCGCGCGTCACGCCGATCCGCGCAAGCAGAAGTTTCATGCCCACCTGCGGGTGGTTGTCGTCCAGCATCGCCCAGCTGTCGTCGTCGAGCCCAAGGTCCAGGCCCGGCAGCACCACGCAACCCCGCGGCAGGCGGGCGATGATCGCCAGCAAATCGGCGGTGGCGGGAATGCTGCCGGTGGAGCCGGCGGCGATGATCCGCCCCAGCAGCTTGTTCTGTGCCGCCAGCGCCTGCCACAACGCGCCCTGGGCGGCGAACACGCGGTTGCGGTGCTCGGCCGGATCGATGCAGCCCTGCTCGGCCAGGATCGCGGGCCACGTATCGAACAGGATCGACAGGAACTCCACGGTCAACTGCCAGTGCCGGGCCAGATCGCCCTGCACCAAGTGCTCCAGGTTCGCGATATCGACGCGCTCGGTCTGCACCTGGTCGAGGAACGCCGCCAGGTCCGCCGCCAGCCAGGCGGCGCGGTCGGGCGTGATCTTCGCGTCTTTCGCCTTGATCAGTTGCGCCAGCAGCAGTTGGCGCTTCAAGGGCGCGATCGCGGGCGGGATGTCCGGCGCATCGAATCCCGCCGTGAAGCCTTCCAACAGCGCGTCGTCGTCGGCCACGTCGTTCAGCGGCATCATCCGCGGCAACAACAAAGGCGTGCCGCCGCTCAGCCGAAGAAACGCTTCGCGCAAGGACCGCGCCGCGCGCCGGGTCGGCAAGAGCACCGTCGCCGCCGCCAGCGCCAGCGGGTCGTCGCCCGCGTCTGCGCGCAGCCCCGCGGCCAGCGCATCGACGAACGCCACACCGGGGTCGATGGTGAACACCATGGGCCGGTCGCGCGGCGCGCTCATCGTGCCGCACCCATGCGCGCAAGCGCGGTCGCCGTCGGCGCGATGGTCTCGGGCGTGCCGACATGAAACCACGCGCCGTCGTGGATCACGCCGATCATGCGGCCGGCCGCGATCAAGCGGTCCCAGACCAGGTTCATGGAAAAGGCGCCGTCGGGTGCGGCGCTGAAAACCACGGGATCGATGACGTACGCGCCGGCGTAGACGAACGGCGCGGTCGCCGCGCCGCCGCGCCGGCGCAGGCGGCCGTCGGCCTCGATAAAAAAGTCGCCGGCGCCGTCAAACCCATGCGCGGCCTCGCGCGGATGGACCAGCATCGCGCAGTCGATGCCCGATGCGCCGCCGCGTTGCCACGTCGCGAACAGCCGCGACAAGGCCGGCGCCGCGCCGTCGGTCAGGATGCCATCGGTGTTCATCACCAGGAACGGCGCGGAGCCCAGCAACGGCAACGCCTTGACGATTCCGCCGCCGGTATCCAGCAACGCCACCCGCTCGTTCGAGATCACCACGCGCGGCGTTGCCCGCGCGGCGCAGTGGGCGACGATCTGGTCCGCCAGGTGATGCACATTGACGACGGCGGTAGCGATGCCCGCCGCCGCCGCCTGGTCCAGGCACCAGTCGATCAGCGCCTTCCCGGCCACCGGGATCAGCGGCTTGGGCGTGCGGTCGCTTAAGGGGCGCATGCGCGTGCCCAGGCCGGCGGCCAGCAGCATGGCGGTGGTCGGTGCGGGCCGGTTCATCCGCTGTGACTCATGATGCGATGGCGCGATGGGCCGGCGGGACATGGCGGTCAAACCACGATTCCAAGTCGGCCAGCGCCGGGTGGGCCAGGCAGCGGTCCATGTAGCGCCACAGGCGCGGAATGTGCTGCAGGTAATGCGGCTTGCCGTCGCGCAACTTCAGGCGCGCGAAGGTGCCCAGCACACGGGTGTGGCGTTGCGCGGCCATCACCGCCCAGGACACCGCGAAGTCCGCCGGCGCCAGATCCGGGAACGCCGCCAGGTAGCGGCGTTTCATCTCGTCCACAAGCCCTGCATCGATGTCGCGCCGCGCGTCCTCCAACAGCGACATCAGGTCGTAGGTGACCGGTCCGGCGACGGCATCCTGGAAGTCGAGGATGCCGCACGCCTGCACGCCCGGCCGGTCGAACAGTCCGAGCAGGTTGTCGACGTGGTAGTCGAACAGCACCAGCGATACCGGCGCACGCCAGGCCAGCGGAAGAACCCGCTCCCAGATCGCGCGATAGTCGGCGATCGCCGCGTCGGGCAGCGCCGCCGCGCCCGCCAGCGGCAGATACCACACGTGCAGCCGGTCGACTTCCTCCTGCAGGCGCGGTTGCCCGTAAGCGGTCACGCCGGGCGGAATGGCGCGCGACTCCGGCACGCGATGCAAGGCGATCAGCGCATCGGTCGCCAGGGCGTACAACTTTCGTTCGTCTTCCCCCCGGGCGAGCAGACGGGTGTAGGTGTCGTCGCCGAGATCCTCCAGCAGCAACAGGCCATGGTCGGCGTCCTCGGCCAGGATCGCCGGCACTGAAAAGCCCAGGTCATGCAGGTGGCGGGCGATGCGGACGAACGGCCGCACGTCTTCCTGCGGCGGCGGGGCGTCCATCAGCACCGCGCGCGGACCGCCACGGACCAGGCGATCGTACTTGCGGAACGAGGCATCGCCGGCCAGGCGGCTGCGCGCAGCCGTGTCCCAGCCGTGACGGCGCAGGAACCCAGCGATCACCGCTTCGCGCGCGGGCGTCGCGCTGCCGGTCATGCCCGGCCTCGCGCCAACCCGGCCACGCGCGCCTGCCATGCCGGGCCGCCGGCCAGCCGCGCGACGCGGCCGGTGCCCGCGAGGTCGAGCACGACCATCAGGCCGCGCGACGGCCACAGCGGCCCCAGGCGCTGCGGCCACTCGATCAGGCAGATGCCGTCGATCAAGGCATCCTCTAGGCCCAGTTCCACCGCGTCGTCGGGGCGCGCCATGCGGTACAGATCGAAGTGCCACACGACGCCGCGCGGCGTGTCGTAGGTCTGCACCAGCGTGAAGGTGGGGCTGGGCACGTCGCAGTCGGGGCCGACCAACGCCTGGATGAAGCCGCGCGCCAGCGTGGTCTTGCCGCTGCCGAGGTCGCCCGACAATCCGTACACGTCGCCCGCGCGCGCCTGTTGCGCAAGTTGCGCCCCCAGGACCGCGGTGTCGTCCGCCCGCGGCAAAGCCACGGACGCCGTTGCATCGACCACGGCCATCATCGCAGGCCGACCTTGGCGGCCAACGCCGGTCCCGCGGGCCGCGATGCCGGCAGCGTGCCCAGAGGGTGGCGCCACGTCAGCACGGCCGCGATCCCGTCCCCATCATCGGACAACGTGCCGCCGTCCAGCGTCGCCAGCCGGCGCGCCAAATCCAACGTCACCCGCCCCGCACCCGCGCGTTCATCGCGGCCACGATTGAACCGCAGGCGGGTTTCCAGCACGCCATCGGCTGACCGTCGCCGGGCGTCGAGCTTGAGCAGCGGGCCCGCACTGGCGTCGATGGCCGCGCTCAGCATCAGGAACAGAACCAAGCGGAAGCGCGTGGCGTCGGCCACCACCCAGCCAACCGAGCCGGCGACGTCGACGGCCAGTTCACAGCCGTGCTCCAGCGCCGCATGGCGCACCAGACGCAGGGTGCGCGCGATCGCGTTGGCCACATCGACGGTGTCCAGGCGCGGGGCCTGCTGCATCAGGTCGACGCCCGCCAGGTCGTGGGTCTCGGCCAGCACGCCGGCCACGTCCTGCGCCAGGGTCACGATCTCGGCGGCGGCCGCGCGCGAGGGCGTCGGTCCCGCCGCTTCGGCGATCTCGCCGGCCAGCGCGGCGATGCCGTCGATGGCCGCGGCACATTCCGCCGACAGGCGAATGGCCAGATCGGACTTCAGCCGCTCGCCCGCGGCCAGCACTTCGGCCCGGCCCCGCAACGTCTGCGCGGCGCGTTCGGGCGCCGAGACATCGTTGTAGCAGAACAGGATGCCGCCGTCGGGCAGCGGCACGGCGACGAATTCCAGCACCGAGCCCGCGCTGCGCACCAGCCGGCCCTGCTGGGTGATGCGCTGGCGGTCGGGGTCGAGCGCGCCAAGCAGCAGCGCGCGATGGCGGGCGAACACGCCGGCGTCGTCAAACATGTCGGCGAAGGCGTCGACCACGCTGGCCAGGCCGGGGTTTTCCGCCAAGGCGTCCAGGCTCAGGCCCCACAGATCGGCGAACGCCGGGTTGGCGATGCGCAAGGACCCGTCGGCGCCGAACACCGCCACCGCTTCTTGCAGGTTGTCGATGGTCTCGCGTTGCACGGCGATCAGCGTGTTGTACGACCGTTCCAGCGCCAGCTTGTCGGTGACGTCCTCGTAGGTGGTGAGCAGGCCGCCCAGCGGATGGGGCGCCACCACCCGCCGCAGGCTGCCGCCGTCCGGCAGGTGCAGTACATCCTCGAGCGGATCGATCAGCGAGTTGAAGCGCGAGAGCTCCTTGTCCTTGAAGGCCGGGAAGTCGGCGACCTCGGGCAGGCGGCGCTGGGCGCGCAGCGCATCCAGCAGCGCCGCGTAGGTCGGCGCCTCGGCCAGCCAAGCCGGCTCCAGCTTCCACAGCCTGGCGAATGCGGTGTTGTGGAACACCATGCGGGTGTCGGCGGCGAAGATGGCGATCGCGGTGCCGAGGCGCTCCAGCACGTCGGACTGCGCGGCCTGGGCGCGGCGCAGGCGCGTTTCCAACTCTTCCTGGCGGGTGATGTCATAGGCAATTCCGGCCGTGAGCCGGCCGCTGCCGTCGGAAAACAGCGACGCTTCGCCGCCGCCCTCGGCCCGCCCGCTCTCGGCCCGCTCGCTCTCGTCCCGCCCGGTCAGCGTGACCGGGCTTTCCGTCACCTCGACCATGCGCCGGGTGCCGTCCAGCACCATGTGGAACGCCGCGCGCCGCGTCTCGCCGGCGGCGCGGGCCGCGGCGGCCAGCGCGCGCGCCTCGCGCACCGCCACGCGCGGGGCGATCTCGCGGCCGCGGTTGACCACATCGGTCGCATCCGCGCCGTCGACGGCTTTCACATAGGCGCGGTTGCAGTAGATCAGCGACAGGTCGTCGTCGCGCAGCCACACCGGAACGTCGATGCCGTCGAGCGCGGCGGCCAAGAGCGCACGGTCGCGCCCGAGGCGGTCGCGTTCGTCGTTCAGGGTTTCCACCGCCGCGGCGCCCTCGGTCACGTCGCTCATCCACACCACGTCGGCCAGCGCCGCGCCGGCGTCGTCGGCGGCGCGCAGGCCCCGCGCGGCAATCCGCCGGCCGCCGCCGGCCAGCGTCAGGTCGAGGGCGAAGCCCTGTCCTTCGGCGCGCAAGGACTGCACCGCCGCGCCCAGCCGATCCTGCGAGGCGGCATCGAAGCAGGCGACCACGTCGGCGAACCCGGCTGAGCGGCCGCGCAACAGGTCGAGCAGCACCGCCAGCCGGCGCGAACAGGCCCCGCCGGTGGTTTCCGCGCCCGGGTCGGCGGCGCCCGGGTCATGGAACCAGATGAAATGCCCGTCGGGCGCGGTTTCCAGCGCCGCGCGCAAGCCCGCCGCGGCCCGTTCGGACGCCTCGCGCTCGCGTTCGGCCCGGCGCCAATGGCGGTGCTGGCGCCAGAAGATCGCCGCCGCCGGAGGGATCAGCATGAGCGCGGCCAGCAGCCCCACCAGCACGGGGCCCGCCAGAACGGTATCGGTCAGGTCCGGCATGTCGGGCGCGGGTGCAAAGGGAAACGCATTGCGGCATCATAGCCCACTTGGCCCGCAGCGGAATCGCCCGCGACGACGTCGCGCCGGCGCGGCTGCGCTGCCCGCAAGGACTCCGCGCCCATCATGGAACGCCGCGAAGGAGACATCAGTGACTGGTGGCCGACGCCGGTCTTCATGCATCGCTGGCCCGATCATGCCCGCATCAACGCCGATTTGGAATCGCTGATCCTGGCCCGCATGGAAGCCACGCCGGGCCTGCGCCGGTCCAACATCGGCGGCTGGCACTCGGCGGAAGACCTGCTCGCCTGGCCCAGTCCCGCCATCGGCGTCCTGCGCGGCTGGGTCGAACGCAGCCTGACCGAGCTGATCCGCGGCACTGTCGGGCCGCGGGCGGTGCCGCAGTCGTTTCCCATGGCCGCATGGGCCAACGTCAACCGGGCCGGCCATTCCAACGACATTCACGACCACGGCAATCATGTTTGGGCGGCGGTGTACTACGTCGCCACCGGCGCGGCCGACCCGGAGGTGCCCAGCTCCGGGCCGCTTGAATTGAGGGACCCGCGCGCCGGGGCCAGCCGCATCCATCTGGGGTACTCCAGCATGGGTCTGTCGCGGCTGATCAAACCCCTGGCCGGCATGATGGTGATTTTTCCGGCCTGGCTGTGGCACGCGGTGCGGCCGCACGCCGATCCGGGCCTGCGCATCTCGATCGCCTTCAACATCGCCGAACAGCGCCCGGTCGCCGGCGAGCAGATTTCGGCGCGGAACGGGCTGTGATGGCCGACCAACCCCAAGGATCAGGCGCGAAGGCGCAGGTCAGGTTGTGGTGGCCGGTCAAGGTGCTGCAGCGGCGTTACGCCGCGCATGCCGAACTGGCGCCGCTGTGGCCGGGCCTGCCAGAGCGCGAGCAGCGTTTCGTGCCCGCGGGCGCCGACCCGGCCTTGGCGGCGTTCGTCCAATGGGTGTTGACCGCCGCCGCCGACCTGATCGCCGCGGACCTGCGACCGGGGGCCCAGCCGCCGGTGCTGTCGCTGGGCTTGAAGCGCCTGACCGCGCCGGCCGTGGGCCAGGTGCCGCGCCGCACGCCGGCGGCGGTGTTCGCCGGCCTGTACTGCTTCGATCCCGGCACGATCGACGCCCGCCAACCCGAAGCCGGCTGCCTCACGTTCCTCGATCCGCGGCCTGGCGCGGAAATGATCCCGGGGTCCTCGGCGCCGCTGCAGCCCGACCGCATCTTGCGGCTGCCGGCCGGGGCGCTGATCCTCTATCCCGCCTGGCTGGCGCAAGGGTCCAGCGCGCCCCTGGGGCCCGAACCGCCGCGCTGGCTGTCGCTGCGATTCCGCCCCGTGCCGCAGGGCTGAGCGGGCGGGTTGATCGCGACCGCCGCGTACGGGGTTTCAAAGGTCGTCGAGGCGGACCCCGCGCCCCGCGCGCAAACTGGCCCGTGCGCGCGCAACCCGCTTCAAGAAGCGCGGATCGGTCGCGAGCCGGTAGTCGAACAGGTCATCGTCCGAGGCGAAGCCAATCAACACACCGGCCGGCTTGCCATGACGTGTGATGACGATGTCGCGCGTTTCAGCCTGACGCAGATACCCCGAGAAATCGTCTTTCAGGGCCGCCAGCGGCACTTCCTTCATTCGGGATCGCCGAACTGCGCGAGCCATG